>NZ_DASXHN010000135.1:0-27254 GCF_036488505.1 Paraburkholderia sp.
TGCGACGAAGCATTTGCTTGGCTATTTCGTTCGCCATATGTAGTGCCTTTAAGATTTATTGACCGCGTCCCGGCTCGCTGAGTCTGTCAGATCGCTCTCAAATGAGAACCACCCATTTTGGATCGAGCGTCTCCCATTCGATCCGCTGTATGAATCTTTCGTACGCCTGTGACAGGAAGGCCCAGATGATCTGGCATTCCGGCTGCGCCAGCCGCCATGTCGTCTGGTAGACCTCGTCGAGCAACGGTTTGACGGACGCCACGTTTTTATAGCCAATCAAACCGGTATTCATGATCCGGTTCGACATCGACAAGCCTCTGGCTGCGATCTCGCGTTCCAGCCATGCCACCGTCTGCGGCATCGTGCTCGCGTATCGCTCCCACTCCATCGCCTGATCGATTTCATCCTGAATCGAAAGCTTCACGCGTGGCGTATTGCGGATCAATACGGCTTTGCCGTCCTCGAAATTGCCGACGATGTACTCGACGTGACGCTTGTCGAGCGCGAACTTGTGATCGCAATAGATGATCAGGTCTTCCGATGAGTATTGCGGAAACTCCTCGAAAAACTGCAGGTACTTGACGTACTTGGACTGCAGCGACGCGAACCGGTAATCATCCGTTAGCGGATGATTCTTGACCAATTCGAATCTCCAACCTTTCGCTTCGGCGGCATTTTTCAGGTCGCGGTTATTGGAGAAGAATACGCAGCGCATTCCCGGGATGGCGTCGTGAACCTCGGTGAAAATCGCGCCGAACAGGCAACTGATGATCAACGGCCCGTTGCCGCCAGGCGGTTTCGCGATCGCGCTCTGCGTGCGTTGCGGATTGTGCGCCTCGAGGGTGGCGATTTTCTGATCTCTGCCGGCCACTGCCTGTTTGAAGATCTCCAGATGCTGGTTCAATTGCGCGATTGCGGCATTGCGCTCCGCGATGTGGTGGTAGACCCGTGCTTCATAGCGCAGCATGGGCGCGACATCGGCCAGAAACTGTTGCGCATCGTGGAGCGCCACGTCGAGCGCCGGACTGCAGGTCGCGCCGTCGCGGCAGACTCCGTCGAGCGCGCCATAGAGTTGTCTGAGCGCGCGAGGGGCGGCGCGAACCAGATTCAGGTCCTGTGGCTGGAAGCGCGTATGGCGCAAGCCATCCTCGAGAAACGTCGCGCGATAGTCGTCGAATCGCTGTGGGTCGAGAGGCAGCGATAGTTGCGCCGCGATCCGCTCCAGTTCGGCGGCGGGCCGGTCGAGCAGGCAATCGTAGTCGACGATCACGCGTTGCCGGTCACGGGTCTCGACGAGCGACGGAACCACATGCTCGAGCCATAGATGCAGCGCCTTTTCTTCCGCCATCCCATCGCGCTTGGCCAGCGACCGGGCGACGCTGAGCGGATGTCGCACCGACAGCACGTACTTGACTGGCACGCCGACGCAGTCAAACACCGGCTTCCAGAATCTGATCAGGCGCGACAACCGCGGATCCTTCATTGCGAAGACCTTGCCCAGGCACTTGGCGCGCAAGGTCATCAGTGCCTCGGTCTGGAACGCGTCGAGCCGCTCAGGCGGGATGCGCGACAGGTCCAGTTCGCCCAGCGTGTGCCAGTCCATCCCGGCCGCAGCCATCAGTTCGACGTTGAGCTTGACGATGTCGTAGTCTTCAAAGAAGCCCTTGTCGTTGTTGCCGTCAGCGGCCGGCAGCAGGCGATTGCCCAAGTCCGCGCCCAGCGCCGTCATCGCGCGAGCCGTCGCACTTGTCCCGCTTCTATGCATACCGAGCACGACGAGCAGCATGCCCGCCTGGGTCGTCGCACCGCAGCCTTCAGTCATTGAGTGAATTTCCCGAATCGATCCTGGACAACAGCGCTCGCCCCGTCGGACGACAATCCGTCTGGCGCTCTCATGTAGCAGCCGGCCAGCTATCAGCGCGATACCGGCGGCGTTCGTCCGGATTGCCGCCGCGCGCGCGTGATCCGGGATCGCCCGGGTTCACCTCGGGCGCTTTGCGCCGACACTTCCGGATGCTGAGTGGATTATGACGAGCCCGTCGCGCGCGCAAATCACGAATAAGAGCCCGAAATATGTTGCTGTTTGTCGGGTGACGGGTGGGTGGGGCTCGGTGGGCTGCGCGGGAGCGCGAGGCGGAACTCAGCTACGGCGAGCGCCGCCTGGGCGGTGAATAGCGGCGCGCACGCGGTTCTCGTTGACGCTGCCCGGTTCAGGCCGCCTCGAATCGCATCACATACTGCATGGGCAGCGCATCGGCTTCGGCTTGTGCGGGGTCGACGCCCAGCGCCTGAGCCAGCCCCTTGATCCAGGGCAAGGCGGCCGCGCGCTGCGGTTCGTCGAAGATGCGCGGATGGCCGGCTGCCATGCGGAAACCGCAGTCGGCAAACATTTCCAGGATGGTCTGGCGGGTGAACCAGCGCAAGTGGGTGCGATCCAGCAAGCCGCCGTCTTCGTAGCGCAGCGCGCCGATGGCGAGCCTTGCCTGCACGCTCCAGTGCTGCATGTTGGGCAGGCACACTGCCACGCTGCCGCCCGGCGGCAGCACGCCGCGGATGCGCTTGAGCACCTTCCAGGGATCGGTCAGATGCTCCAGCACGTCACCGAACACCCAGCACTGACGATCGGCAAACTGCTGGAACGCGGATTCGGGTATCGCCTCCACGTCCAGCGCATAGACGGCATCGCAGTGCTGCATCGCAAGGCGCGCCGCTTCCTCGCGGATTTCAACGCCAACCACGTGACACTGGGCGTTGCGCCGCTTCAGCGCGGCGGCGAGCCCACCGACGTTGCATCCCACTTCGATGATCCGCTGCGTCTGCGGCTGGATGACGTTCAACAAGTCGGTATTGAACGGGATGCCGGTGGTGTCGTATTGCCCACTCTTGCGGATGTCGCGATCGGCGTTATCCAGGTTGTAGCTGCCTGAGCGCTGCACCGTGCCTTGCCACGGATGGGAAATGAACACGGGTTCGACGGGATTGGAAAAATCGTGCTCGACCCACCGGACGTCGCCCAGTAGTGCCGTCGAGCGGCCCGCATCGTGGATCGCTTGCATCGCCGCCAGCATCGGCGCACCGTGCTTGAACGGCAACGGCCATTGCAGCATCACCGCCGGATGGCACAGCATGCAGGCCGGATGCAGGTAGAGCAGGCTCGGATCGGCGGCCTCTCCGTCGCGCACATTGATGCCATCGGGGCGGACGCTCATCACGCAGCCGACGCCATACATGCCGGGGCGCAGTGTCGCCAGCAGATCTTCGACCATGCCGGGATTGAGAAGGGTCACGTCGCTGTCTAGAAAAAGGCAGCGCTCGCCGAGCGGCAGGTTTTGCAAGGCCCAGGCCATGCCCGGCCCATGATGAATATTGAAACCATGCGCGTGCAGCGCTACGCCGGCGATACCGTGCAATCCGTCGCGCAGTGCGGCCACTTGCTCGCTATCCGAACCGTCCACGATATGAATCGGGTTAGCCGGATAAAAGGCGCGTATCGAGCGCACGAGGTTACACACCAGATCGGGCGTGTTGTACGAGACGGTGACGATGGGGACGTTATTTGGCATGGGTGTGGATTACGCCGGCGATGAAAGCCAGCGCGTATTCCGGTTGCAACGATGTGGCGGATTCACTTCATCCAACAGGGTTGGTCTGTCGGTCGCGGCCATGGCGGCGGTCCGCCATGGCGTCGCACTGTATCACGAGATTGCGGCATTCCAGGATGGCCCGCGGCACCCGGCTTTAGCGTGTCAACGTGATCCACAGATAGGCCAGGTAGAGCACCCCGCACACCAGCAGCGCCCCGACGCGCAAGCCGCGCGCGCGCACGTTGATACGCAGCCATGCGGCGGCGGCGAGCGTGATCGCGACGCCGGTCAGCACTTCGACGCGCGGCGTCCACGGCGTCAGCAGAATGCCGATCGCGGGCAGCAGCGTCCCCTGGAACACCATGGCGCCGGTGATGTTGCCGAACGCGAGCGTGTCCTTGCCGCGCCGGATCCACAGAATACTGTTGACCTTCTCCGGCAACTCCGTCGCGATCGGAATGATCAGCAGCGACAACAGCAGCGGCGACACGCCCACCGCGTCGGACACGCCCCGCACCCCATGGATGAAGCCTTCCGCGCCCCACACCAGCAAGCCGACCGCGAGCGCCAGCTGCAGCCCGATGGTCGCGAGATTAGTCGGCAAACCGGCGCGCGCGAGCAGCATCGTGCCAGGCGCCTCGGTGCCGTGTCCGGCGCCGACCAGCTCACTCGACGCGCGGAATGTCATCACCACGTAAGTGACGTACACGCCCACCAGCGCCACGCTGAACAGCGCGCGCACCAGCATCTGCTCGTGCGGCACGTACATCGCCATGGCGGCCAGCGCGAACGCGCACAGGAAATAGTTCAGATCGCGCGTAAAGCCGGTGCGCTCGGGCGCGACCCAGCCTTTGACGCCGCGCGAGCGGAGCACGGCAAGCGTCATCAGAAACGTCGACAGCGTGGAAAGCATCAGCGGTGCGCCGAGAATCGCGCCGACGCCGATCTCCTGATTGACCGTGCTGCCGGGCTTGCTGCTCGCGATCGCCAGCAGCGGCACCAGCGTCTCGGGCAGCGCGGTGCCGACCGCCGCGAATAGCGAGCCGGTCACGCCTTCGGAAATTTTCAGACGTTCGCCGAGATGTTCGAGCGCATTGGTGAAGAGCTCCGCCGCCACCAGGATGACGACCAGCATGATCGCAAGTTCGAAGACGAGACCGGTCATGCGGCGCTCCCGGCGCACGCGCGAAAAGCACCGCCGCTCGCCGGGTAGTGAGCCAATCGGAACAGACGCGGGCGGACTGCCGGGACAGGAGGGTGATTCACAGGGCAACTCCGTGGTCGGACGCAGGTGAAGAACCATGACGCACCGCCGCCCGTCCGACCGGAATGAGGCAGTGCGTCAATGGTCTCGCCAAACCGACCCGGCCGGACGCGCCATGACCCGTAGGTCAAGTATGTTGACGCGCTCTCCTTCATGTGGCGAAGGAAGGCTACTCCCCAGTGACCGGGGGATTCTATCGGCGGGGGTCGCATTCAGCAAGCTCGTCGGCGCTCGCCGGCGGGTGGGCCGATTCGCCCGCCAGCCGGACAAGCACGGCCGGTTCAGCGGGTTTCCCCGGGCAACGGCGGGCTGCCGCGCGCAGCCCGCGAGTCCGGGAACGGTTGATGCTAGCCGACGTAGAGCGACACGGCGATGCATTCTGTCGATGCATGCGTGATCGCAGTGGACGATGCTCCGGATCAGACCATGGCCACCAAAACATTCGCAGTGCACGGATCGTTGCCAGCTCCGTCGCCGACGGACCTCACCCGATGACCATCGGCTGCCCGGAGTGCGGCGCGCTCGAGGATATCCCGCCGCTCACATCGCATACCTTCGCGCGCTGCCGCGTTTGCCGCTATCCGCTGGAACGGCGCAGCGGCCGCAGCCTCGACGCGGCGCTCGCGTGCGCGGCGACGACGTTCGTGTTGCTGTTCCCTGCCAATCTCGCGCCGCTGATGACCGTCTATATGCTCGGCGCGGCGCGCACCTCGCTGCTGTCGTCGGGCATCGTCGCGATGTGGCGCGACGGCTGGGTGATCCTCGCGGTGCTGCTCGGCGCATGCGGGATCGTGCTGCCGTTCGTGCGCTTCGGCGGTCTCGCGTTCGTGCTGGCCGCCGTGCGCTTCGGCTGGCGCTTCAAGAAAATCGGCACCGTGTTTCGCTGGACTATCGCGCTCGACGTGTGGGCGATGCCGGACGTGTTTCTGGTCGGTTGCTTCGTCGGTTATGCGCGCGTCACGCAGAATCTGACCGGCACGATCGGGCCTGGCGGCTACTGCTTTATCGTCGCGGCGCTGATGTCGATGATCACGCGCGCGTCGCTGAACCGCCGCGCGGTCTGGCGCGCGATCGCCACGGACGGAAAGCCGCCGAAGGACGCGGCCGCCCTATCGTGCCCGGTGTGCGATCTCGTCGCGCCGGTGTCCCGTGAAGGGCAGCCCTGCCGCCGTTGCGGGCTCACGCTGCGCACGCGCAAACGCGATGCGCTCGTGCGCGCGGCCGCGTTGTCGCTGGCGGCGCTGGTGTTGACGGGGCCGGCCAACTTCTTCCCGATGACCGTGTCGACCCAGCTCGGCAAGGACGTACCCACCCGGATCATCGACGGCGTCTACGAACTCTTTCACGCGCACCTTTGGCCGCTCGGCGTGCTGATCATCTGCACGAGCATCGTGATACCGGTGGCAAAAATTCTCGGCATGGGATGGTTCATCTTTTCGGTCTTGCGCCGCTCGCGGCGGCATCTACGGGCCAAGGCGCATCTGTACCGCTGGATCGACGAACTGGGCCGCTGGTCGAACGTCGACGTGTTTACGATCGTCGCTTTCGTACCGCTGATCAACTTCGGCAGCATCGCGTCCGCGCGGCCCGCGCCCGGCGCGACCGCGTTCGCGCTGGTCGTGTTTCTGACGATGGCGGCCTCGCGCGCGTTCGATCCACGCATGATGTGGGACGCCCATAGCCGGAGAGCGCCATGAGCCCGATCCGTTCGCAGCGCACCCAGGCCGAGGTGCGGCACAGCCGGTGGCCGGGCTGGATCTGGGCGGTACCGATCGCCGCGATCGGCGTGGCCGGGTGGCTCGGCGTACGCGCACTGGTGCACGGCGGCGAAACGGTGACCGTGACGTTCGACAACGCGTACGGAATGAAGGCCGACGACACGCTCGTGATGCTGCGCGGCGTCAGGATCGGCACGGTGTCGGACGTGGAACTCGGGCCCGACGGACGCCACGTCGAAACGAAGCTCAGGATCGATCGCGCGCAGAAGCAATATCTGCGCAGCGGCACTCGCTTCTTTTTGCGCGGCGCTCAGCTCGATCTGGGCGATCCGTCATCGTTGAAGGCGATGGTTGCGGGCCCCGAGATCGTGATGGAGCCGGGCCCCGGCACACCGGCGGACCACTTCGAGGGTCTCGACCGGCGCCCCGCGCTCGCGCCGCTGCATGGTCCGGTCGTGCTCTACGCAGTGCGTTTCGACGGCGCGGCGGGTGACTTGAAAACGGGCGCCGATGTCGAGCTGCGGGGCTTTCGTGTCGGTACGGTGACGAACGTGCGCCTTAGTTACGATGCGGGCACGGGCGCGCTCAGCACGCCGGTGCAGATCGCGCTCGACCCGTCGCAGCTCGGCATCGTCGGCGCGCCGCCGCCGTCGAACGGGGACTGGCGGCCGTTCGTCGACGGAATGCTCACGCGTCTCGTCGCGCAGGGCTTGCGCGCGCGTCTGTCGCAAGATCCGCCGCTCGTCGGACCTCGCAAAGTCGATCTCGACTTCGTGCCCGGCGCCGCGAGCGCGACGCTGACCGCCGACAGCGGGCTGCCGGTGATTCCATCCGTTGCCTCGGCGGACTTCGACGCGATGACCGCCAAGGCCAACCAGATCATCACCAAGATCGATGCGCTGCCGATCAAGGAAACCGGCGAGCAGGTTCGCGGCATCGCCGCGCATATCAACGCGCTGAGTTCGTCGCCGCAGATCCGCGATAGCCTCACGCACATCGACCACTCGGTCGCGCAGATCGACCAGACGTTGCAGCAGGTGTCGCCGCAGATTGGGCCGCTGGTCGCGCAACTGCGCGCAACGGCGAGTGCCGCCGACCGCGCGGTCGCGGCGGCCAATCAGACGCTGGGCGCGAATTCAGCGAGCCAGAACGATCTGCCCGCAGCGCTGCGCGAGCTTACCGATACCGCGCGCTCAGTGCGCGCGCTGGCCGACTATCTCGATCGCCATCCGGAAGCGCTCGTGCGTGGCAGGCAACCGGAGGAAAACCGATGATGCGAGTTCGCCTTCCCACGTGTGCGATGAGACAGGCTGTCCGCGAATCGGGTCCGCGCACCGCCCGGATCATGATGGTTCTCGCCTGCACGGCTGTGAGCGTCGCGACGATCGCCGGATGCGGGCACAGCATGCCGATACGCTACGTGACGTTGAACGCGACGCCCGCCGACGCGCCGCTCGCGACAACGCGAATGCAACCGGTGCAATTGACCGCGGTGCATATTCCGGCGGAGCTGGATCGGCCGGAAGTCGTCACGCAGATCTCGCCCAACCGGCTAAAGATCGACGATAGCAACAGGTGGAGCGCGCCGCTCGCGCAGATGATGCGGCGCGCGCTCGCGCAGGATCTGGCCGCGCGGCTGCCCGCAGGGTCGTTTGTGTTTCCGGATGCACCCGCGCCGCCCGGCACGCGCACGCTGGTCGTCACGGTGTTGGACTCGCAGGCCGATGCAAACGGCACGCTGAGCGTGCAGGTGGCGTGGACGCTATTGTCGGGACAGCCGGCCAGCGCGACGTTGAGTCAGCAGGCTGTGCTCCATGCGCAGTTCGCGGGCCACGACGCGGACGCGCAGGCTGCCGCATTGAGCCGGATTCTGGGGGAGCTGTCCGACCGGATCGCGGCGTCGCTGGCCGGCGGGGGCGGCGGTGTTGTCGGCGTGAAGTAGTTTGCGACCTGTCGACAATCGCTTCACACCGACTGTCGAGAAAGATGAAAGGCCGCATTGCGGCAGCGTGAAACTGTCCACGCCGCCGCATGCGGCCATCGATCAGGCGGGCCATGCACGTTGGCATCGCCCGCCATCCAGGGCTTACGCCGGCACCACCGTCACCGCCGGGGTATTCACTGCGACCGTCACCACCTGAGTGCTGGCAATCGCGGTGGCCGCCGTCGGAACCTGCCCGGTCGGGCTGACCGGAGCGAGCTTGCGGAAGTTGCAGGTCAGCAGGGTCGGCGTCAACGTGATCACGCTGTAGCCCTGCGCGTTGGTATTCGCGTAGGTCAACCAGCTGTTGTTCGAGCTCAGCGTCGTGTCGAGACTGTTCAAGCCGCCTTGGGTCGTCAGCGTGTCGACCCAGCCCATATTGTTGGCGCGGTTGTTCACGAAGGCCAAGTAAGAGGTGAACAGCGACGTGCTCGATATGCCCGCGGTCACCAGATCGACCATCACGGGCTGCGGCGTGGCGGCGTCGAAATCGGCCATCACCGTACCAGCGAAGAACGCGTTCAGGTCGCCGGTCACCGCCACGACGTTGTTGATGTTGTTGTTGTTCGCCAGAGACGCCATCAGGTTCAGACGTTCAGCGTTGTAGCCGTCCCATTGGTCGGCGTTCATCAGCATCGTGGTCAGCGTCGAGTACGGCGGCAGCATCGAGTTCAGCGCCGCGATGGTCGCCTGAATGTCGGCCTCCGGGAAACCCAGGCTACCGGCGAACGCGTCCAGATTCGTGAACGGCGCGGGGACCAGGTTGCCGGCAACCGCGGCGGCCAGGTCCGCCTGGATCGCCGTATGGAACTGCGTCTCGAACCGTGTGAGGCCGCTGGTGGTTTGCAGAACGGCCTGAGTCAGCGCTTCCGTCAGCGCCGCCAGCAGGTCCACTTCCATGCGCAGCAGCGAAACGTCGTTGCCCCACAGCTTCCACGCGGTCTTCGCCGCGCTCATCTGGCTCTGCCACCATTGGCGCCGCGTGTCGCCCAGCATCGTCACCGGCGTGAGCGCGCCGCCGCACGTCGTCAGGCGCGCCTGCTCGGCGGCCGCCACCGTGGCTTTCGGTACGAAGTAGCGGGCGCCGACCGGATTGCCCGAGGTTTGCTCGGCCACTTCGTGAGCGGCGCGGTACAGACGCTCGTCGGTCATCACCAGCGTGGCCAGATCACCGAACGTGAACGAGCGGTATATCTGGATGTTCTGGAACGACGGACTGTCGGCCGTGAACGTGACATCGGCCGGCATGAATTCGAACCACGCCTGGTTCGCGCTGCGCCGCCGGGCGGTCTGCTCGGCTTCGGCGGACGTGTACGTCTCGTGATCCTGCCAGCAATCGTCGGAAAACTCGTGGTCGTTCCAGATCGCGATCATCGGCCAGTTCGCATGCAGGCGCTGCAGGCGCGGGTCGCTGCGGTAGGTCGTGTACAGCGTGCGATGGTCCGCGAGCGTGGTCGCGTAGGTCGAACCGTCGGGCAGCGCGGTGCCGTTGGGCAGAGTGAATTCCGGATGCCGCGGGTCGCGCGGCGGCGTGACCGCGAGCGTGATGCCGAGTTGCTCATACACGTAGTTGCCCACGTGCACGATGAAACTGATGTCTTCGTTCTGCACATCGCGTCGAACGCCGCCCAGTGATTCACGCTCCAATCCCGGCAGTTGATCACCGCGAAATTCAGCTTCGCCAGCGACTGGCCCGCCGCCGGCAGTGTCCACGTGCGGCCCGTCGTGCTGGTCACAGTGCCGACAGTAAAGCGATAGTAGTAAATCGTGTTCGCGTTCAGGCCGGTGACCTTGTGACGCAGCGTGTAGTCCCAGTCCGGCGTCGCCGCGACGGTGGTGTTGACGACCAGTGCGCTGAAATCGGCGCTGGTCGATACCTGCACCCCCACGTTGACCGGATCGGTGCCGTCCGCGCCGTCGATGCGCGTCCACAGCACGACGTTGTCCGGCTGCGGATCGCCGGAGGCGACGCCCAGCGAAAACGACATCGGCTTGCCCGCGCCGCCGGAGCCGCCGCCGGCGCTGTTGTCGGTGCTCGGCTGGGTGTCGCTGCCGCCACATGCGCTCAATAGCGTGGTGCTCGCGACAGACATCGTCATGAAACTGCCCCACTTGATAAATTTACGGCGATCCATGTTTCAACCCGTCAGTCAGTCAGTTTTTTAAGAGAACTCGTCGGCTCACAATCGGGTTGAAAAAATGTATTCAATCCCCGGCCCGAAAGCGATTCGGGCCGCATTAGGACATCGGCGTATGTCCCGTTAATGACATGTTCCGCGGCTTAGCCGGTCCTTCCGTTGCGATGCCGGCGGCTGCCGGCGGCTATGTCGGAGGTGGCGGGAATATCGGTGTGGCGAGCTTCAGGAAGTCCGGGCGGACGCGGACCGAAGCACGTCTATGCGCTGGAGGGAAAGGGGCGCGCTGTCGCCTGTGCGGTCGACTTTCGAGTCGTGGCTACGCGCGCCGATTCGATCACGCCGCGCGGCGCAGGGATTCACAGCAAGTGCGGAAGAAGCGCCAGTGATCAGCGAAATACCACGGCGCCGCAACTTGCGGGCGATCCTTACAACGACACCATCTAGCTAACCGCCATGCCATTGGAACCGCGTCGATTTTCCAACATGGAGATGGAGTCCAGCAGCGCGGCAGGGTCGGCCGGTTTCACTAGGTAATGATCGACACCGGCCTCGGCCGCCCGGCGCACATGTTCTTCCTGCCCATAGCCGCTCAGCGCGACGATCAGACACTGCCCATAGGTCGGGTCCTGCCGCAGTCGACGAGCGACCTCATGGCCGCTCATGCCCGGCAGACCGATATCGAGGATGACCACGTCCGGCCGCATTTCGGCCGCAAGTCGCAAGGCCGACTCGCCGTCAGCCGCGCATTGCACCACATATCCATGGATGGTCAACAGCGCTTCGAGGCTTTCCGCTGAAGCCGCGAGGTCGTCCACGATCAGTACCCGGATCGCCGGCTTGCGGTGCAGATGAACGACCGGGGCAAGCGTCGCGGCACCACGCTCGTCGACGCTCGCCGGCAGACGAATCACAAACTCTGCCCCCTTGCCGCGCCCCTCGCTCCTGCATTCGATAGATCCGCCGTGCAATTCCGTGAGATGGCGCACGAGCGTCAGGCCGATTCCCAATCCACCTTCGGGCCGATGCAATGACGTGTCCGCCTGGGCAAACAGATCGAAGACATGCGGGATGAAATCGGGATCAATGCCGTCACCATCATCGGAGACCGTAATCGACGCGATGCCGTCGGTAAAACGCGTGGCGAGCGAGATATGACCGCCCTGCGGCGTGAACTTCGACGCGTTGTTCAGCAGGTTGGACACGACCTGTGCAAGCCGCACAACATCGCCCTCGACGACCGCGTTGGTCGCGCCCTCGTCGCAGGTCAGCGTTTGCCCGCGCCGGACGACATGCGGACGGCTGGTTTCGACCCCTCGTCCGACCACCGTCGATAGCGGCACCGGCTCGATCCGCAAAGCAACCGACCCTCGGGCGATACGGGACACGTCCAGCAGGTCGTCTATGATCCGCACCATATGCTCGACCTGGGTACCGACAATCTCGCTCGCCCAACGGAGCACATCGGCATCGCCCGCCTTCGTACTGCGCATCACCGCTGCCGCGTTCGCAATCGGTGCGAGCGGATTGCGCAATTCATGGGCTAGCATCGCGAGGAATTCATCCTTGCGGCGATTGCCATCCTGAATGGCGGAGAAAAGCAGTGCATTTTCCAATGCAATAGCCGCCCGGCTGACGAACTCCCGGCTGAGCAGGATTAGCTCGTCTGGAATGGGCTTGGTATGGGAGCAAAGCAGGATCACGCCCTTCTGATTGCCGGTCAGCATCGGAAACGCGATGACGTACTGCGGCCCGAGCGCCGGCGCATCGGCGGCGGCTGTCTCGGTCAGGCAGTCATTCGCCAGCACGCCGTCGTCCGCGCCATCGTCATGCATCAGCCGTTGGACAAAGCGGTTCATCTCCGGAAATGCCACGGAGAGCGTTTTCTGCTGGAACTCGGCCAGCAGCGTCGCCTCGAGCCCGTCGCGCCGCGCCGAACGCGACGCGACGCTGCTGGCCACCTCGCCAATGCCCATGACCGCGACGAACGCGATATCGGCCAGTTCGGCCGACGCGAGTTCGACGATGCGCTCAAGCGTGGTACCCACTTCGAGCGATCGCGTCAGTACGTGGCTCGCGTTAGCAAGAAAGTGGGCGCGTTGCCGCGCGCGCTCCGCGAGCGTGCGGCCGGCTTCAGCAAGCAAAAAGGCCTCACGTTCCGCTGCACGCGTCAGAAGCTCACTGTGCATGCGGTGCATTTCCACGAACACTTTGACTTTGGAGCGCAAGATCTCCGGAACGACCGGCGACGATATGTAATCGACAGCGCCCAGCGAATATCCCCGCTTCATTTCCTCCTCATCGATGTACGCGGTGACGAAAATGATGGGTGTATTGGCGGTGCGGCGGTACGCACGTAAGAGCGAAGCCGTTTCAAGTCCATCCATGCCGGGCATGTTCACATCGAGAAGAATGACGGCGAACGTCTGCTCCAGCACGGCTTTCAACGCTTCGCGCCCGGACGCGACAGCGATCACGTTTTCGCCGAGTTCCTCGAGAATCGTACGCATCACCACGTGCTTTTCTGGCAAATCGTCAACCACCAGAACGTTGACGGGTTGCCGGGGGCCAGTGCCGGAGATATCCATACTCGTCTCCTAGCGGTGCAGCCATGCATGAAGCACGGCAAGCAGGTCCTGGCGGTTGACGGGCTTCGACAGATAGTCCCAGGCACCTGCTTCGATGCAACGCTCGCGGTCGCCTTTCATTGCCTTCGCGGTGACCGCGATGATAGGCAGCGTACGTCCGACCGGGCGTTTGCGGATCTCCCTGGTAGTCGTCAGACCATCCATCTCCGGCATCATGATGTCCATCAGCACGATATCGATCTCGGGATCCGTCTCGGCCAGTTTTATCGCGTCGTGGCCATTGTCGGCCCAGACATGGCGCATTCCGTGGTCTTCAAGGACCGTTGCGAGCGCGAAAATGTTGCGCATGTCGTCGTCGACGATCAACGCCTTGCGTCCGGTCAGATCGGCGTCCGACCGGTGCAAATCGTCGATCAGCTCACGCGCCTGATCGCACAAACGTTTCGGAGCGAGGTGCAGCAGGGCGGCGGTCGAGTCGAGCAGACGGCTCATGTCGGGCGCCACGAAGCTGACGAAGCGCTCGCCGGCACGCGTGCCCGACGCGGGCAGATCCGCATCGGGCGCATAGACGATCACAGGCAGCGGCGCGAACGGGCTGCGCTTAACGAGCATCGCGTCTATCTCATGCGGGCTTTTCTCCATCATCCCGGGCCCGACGATCAGGGCGCTAAGATCTTCTTCAGCCAGCGCGCGAGTCAGTTGCTCGTCCGTAGCAGTGAAACCCAACGCGAGCCGCTCGCTCGACAGCAATTGCGCCAATTGCTCGCGCTCAGGCCCTCCCGGCAGCGCTATCAGCACCTTGCGCTGCTTGCCGTCGACGTAGGCTGTGATTGCCCGCAGTGCGTCGTCCAGCACTTCCCGTGACTGAATCGGTTTGGCGAGGAACGCGAACGCGCCGGCCTGCAATGCCCGGTCGCGCGACTCGTCGGTCGAGATGACGCAGACGGGCATAGGACGGGTCGCCATATCGTGCTTGAGCCGGGCGAGCACCCGCCAACCGTCCATGTCCGGCAGAAACAGGTCGAGCGTGACGATGTCCGGCTTGAACTGATCGGCGAGAGTCAAGGCCGCGGCACCGAGCGGCGTGACCAGCCCCTTGAAGCCATGCTCGCGGGCGGCGTCGAGAAGGAAATGCGCGAAGGCCAGATCGTTCTCGACGATCATCAGCACCCGATCCCCAGGCATGATGCTGAGACGGTCGTCGTCCGGCGCGTGGGACAGTTCGCTCGACTCGCTGACTACCGTACTGACGAACTCCTGTGCCGCGAGGGCATTCGCTCGTTCCGCGGCCTCCATGGTTGCGGCCGGTTCGCGCTCAGGCGACCCCGCACCCGTCTCCTCTCCCGCCACGGCGACACTTCGGCGCGCCACCCTGCCGGTCTCACCCGACAACGGGAGATAGAGCGTAAAAGTGCTGCCTTTGTTCGGCGAACTGACGAGGCGGATCTCGCCGCCCAGCAGCTTCGACAGTTCACGGCTGATGGCAAGACCGAGGCCAGTCCCACCATATTTGCGGCTCGTGCTGCCGTCGGCCTGCTGGAATGCTTCGAAGATGATCTGCTGTTTGTCAGCCGAAATACCGATCCCGGTATCGGACACCGAGAACGCGATGACGTCCTGCGCCCGGTTGAGTCCTTCGTTATCCGCGCTCCATCCGCCGAACACCTCTTCGATGGACAGCGTGACATGCCCCCGATGGGTGAACTTGAACGCATTCGACAATAGGTTCTTCAAAATCTGCTGCAGCCGCTTGAGATCGGTGTGAATCGACGCGGGAAGGCGTCCGCCCGCATGGATGACAAAATCGACGCCGCGGGACTCCGCAACATGCCGGAACGTGCGCTCCACGTAGGAAGTGAGGTCGGCGAGCCGATGCGCGGCGAAATCCATCACGACAGTACCGGACTCGATCTTCGACAGGTCGAGGATGTCGTTGATCAACATCAGCAGATCGTTGCCGGACGAGTGAATCGTCCTCGAGAATTCGATCTGCTTGCTCGAAAGATTGCCTTCCGGGTTCTTGCACAGCTGATCCGAAAGAATCAGCAGGCTATTGAGCGGCGTGCGCAGTTCGTGCGACATGTTGGCCAGGAATTCCGACTTGTACTTCGAAGTCAGCGCGAGCTGTTTCGCCTTTTCTTCCAGCGCTTGCCGGGCTTGCTCGACTTCAGTGTTCTTGCGCTCGACCTCCTGGTTCTGGTGCGCAAGCAGTCGTGCCTTTTCCTGAAGTTCCTGGTTGGTCTGCTGCAACTCCTCCTGACGGCTCTGCAGTTCGTGCGCGAGGGACTGCGACTGCTTAAGCAGATCTTCGGTCCGTGTATTGGCTTCGATCGTGTTGATGACAATGCCGATACTTTCGGTCAGCTGATCCAGGAAAGCGAGGTGGGTCGGATTGAAACGCTCGACCGACGCCAGCTCGATCACGCCTTTGACCTGTCCTTCAAAGATGATCGGCAAGACGAGTACATTGTGGGGAACCACGCTGATCAGCCCGGAGGTGATCCGGAAGCTATCGGCTTCGGTCGGCTCCAGCAGAATCTTGCGCCGCTCGACTGCGCATTGGCCAAGAAGTCCCTCGCCGAGTTGCACACGTTTGCCGTGCGACGCGTGTCCGCTCGATGCGTAGCTCGCCCTCAGGCGCAGGGTCGTTGCGTCGGCGGACGCGTCGAGCACGAAAAACTCCGCCTGTTGAACGCCCACCACAGGCGCAAGCTCGGACAGAATCAGTTGTCCCACCGCGACCAGGTCTTTCTGCCCTTGCAGCATGCGGCTGAACTTGGCGAGGTTGGTCTTGAGCCAATCCTGCTCGGTATTGACCTGGGTCGTGTCCTTCAGGTTACGGATCATCTCGTTGATCGTATCCTTGAGCGCCGCGACCTCACCCAATGCCTCGACCGTAATCGATCGCGTGAGGTCACCCTGAGTGACCGCCGTTGCGACCTCCGCGATCGCTCGCACCTGCGTGGTCAGGTTGGCAGCGAGCTGGTTGACGTTCTCAGTCAGCCCCTTCCACGTGCCGGAGGCGCCCGGCACCTTGGCCTGACCGCCGAGCTTTCCTTCCACGCCGACTTCCCGCGCAACGGTGGTCACCTGGTCGGCGAAAGTCGCGAGCGTATCGGTCATGCTGTTGATCGTGTCCGCGAGTGCCGCGATTTCACCTTTTGCCTCGACCGTCAACTTGCGAGCGAGATCGCCGTTCGCGACGGCCGTCACGACCTTCGCGATGCCGCGCACCTGGCTCGTCAGATTGCCCGCCATGAAGTTCACGTTGTCCGTCAGATCCTTCCAGGTACCCGCCACCCCCTGAACGTCGGCCTGGCCACCCAGCTTGCCTTCGGTGCCCACTTCGCGCGCGACGCGGGTGACTTCAGACGCGAAGGAGCGCAGCTGGTCCACCATCGTATTGATCGTGTTCTTCAGCTCGAGGATCTCGCCCTTCACGTCGACCGTGATCTTCTTGGAGAGGTCACCGGCGGCCACCGCTTTCGTCACGTCCGCGATGTTGCGCACCTGACTGGTCAGGTTGCCGGCCATGAAGTTGACGTTGTCCGTCAGGTCCTTCCAGGTGCCCGCCACGCCTTGCACATCCGCCTGCCCGCCGAGCTTGCCCAGCGTGCCCACCTCGCGCGCGACGCGGGTCACTTCCGACGCGAACGAGCTGAGCTGATCCACCATCGTATTGATGGTGTTCTTCAGTTCGAGAATTTCACCCTTGACGTCCACCGTGATTTTTTTGGAAAGGTCGCCCGCCGCCACCGCTTTGGTCACGTCGGCAATATTGCGAACCTGACTGGTCAGATTGCCGGCCATGAAGTTGACGTTATCGGTCAGGTCCTTCCACGTGCCGGCCACGCCTTGCACGTCCGCCTGCCCGCCAAGCTTGCCTTCGGTGCCGACCTCGCGTGCCACCCGCGTGACTTCGGAGGCGAAGGAGCGCAACTGGTCGACCATCGTGTTGATGGTGTTTTTCAGTTCGAGAATTTCGCCCTTGACGTCCACCGTGATCTTCTTCGACAGATCGCCTGCCGCCACCGCGGTAGTAACGTCCGCGATATTGCGCACCTGCGCCGTCAGATTGCTACCCATCGAGTTCACGGAGTCGGTCAGATCCTTCCACGTGCCGGCCACCCCTTGCACGTCCGCCTGGCCGCCAAGCTTGCCCTCGGTACCCACTTCGCGCGCCACACGGGTGACCTCCGACGCGAACGAACTGAGCTGGTCCACCATCGTATTGATGGTGTTCTTCAGCTCCAGAATCTCGCCCTTGACGTCCACCGTGATCTTCTTCGACAGATCGCCCGCGGCCACCGCCGTCGTCACCTCGGCGATGTTGCGCACCTGCGCGGTCAGGTTGCTACCCATCGAGTTGACCGAATCGGTGAGGTCCTTCCAGGTGCCGGCGACGCCCTGCACGTCGGCCTGTCCGCCAAGTTTGCCCTCGGTACCCACTTCCCGCGCGACGCGCGTTACCTCAGAGGCGAACGAGCGCAACTGATCCACCATCGTGTTGATGGTGTTCTTCAGTTCGAGAATTTCGCCTTTGACGTCCACCGTGATCTTCTTCGACAGATCGCCCGCCGCCACCGCCGTCGTCACATCGGCGATGTTGCGCACCTGCGCGGTCAGGTTGCTACCCATCGAGTTCACGGAGTCGGTCAGGTCCTTCCACGTGCCCGCCACGCCTTGCACGTCCGCCTGCCCGCCGAGTTTGCCTTCGGTACCGACTTCCCGCGCGACGCGTGTGACTTCGGATGCGAACGAGCGCAACTGATCCACCATCGTGTTGATGGTGTTCTTCAGCTCGAGTATTTCGCCTTTGACGTCGACAGTGATTTTCTTGGAGAGTTCGCCGGCTGCGACCGCCTTGGTCACCTCTGCGATGTTGCGCACCTGACTGGTCAGGTTGCCCGCCATGAAGTTGACGTTATCTGTCAGGTCTTTCCATGTGCCCGCCACACCTTGCACATCGGCCTGGCCGCCAAGCTTGCCCTCTGTGCCGACCTCGCGCGCCACCCGGGTGACTTCAGATGCGAACGAGCGCAACTGGTCCACCATCGTGTTGATGGTGTTCTTCAGTTCGAGGATTTCGCCTTTGACGTCGACCGTGATTTTCTTGGAGAGATCGCCGGCCGCAACCGCCTTGGTCACCTCGGCGATGTTGCGAACCTGGCTGGTGAGGTTACCCGCCATCGAATTGACCGAGTCGGTCAGGTCCTTCCACGTTCCCGCCACCCCCTGCACGTCGGCCTGGCCCCCGAGCTTGCCTTCCGTGCCGACCTCGCGCGCGACGCGCGTAACTTCCGCTGCGAAGGTGCCGAGTTGCTCGACCATCGTGTTGATGGTCTTGGCGGTACGCAGGAACTCGCCCTGCAGCGCCCTGCCCTCCGCCTCGAGCGCCATGCTCTTCGTCAGGTCGCCCTGTGCGACCGCGCCGATCACGCGGGCGACTTCGCTCGTCGGGTGAACCAGGTCCGCAATCAGGGAATTGATCGCCTCGATAGACTCACCCCAGAATCCGCGCGCGTAGGGAAGCGCCGCACGCTCTTTCAGGCGCCCCTGCTTGCCGACTACCCTGCTGAGGCGGCCGAGCTCTTCCGACATCCTTACGTTTTGCTCAACCACATCGTTGAATACCTGCGAGACCGTGCCATGCATGCCGGTCCAGTCGGGCGGCAACGCCGCCGCCTCGCCTTTCTGCAATGACGTGAGTCCGGCCAGGATGGCCTTTGTGCATTCGTGTCCGGCTTTCGCACTGTCGAACAGAGCGTTGACATGCGTCGCGCTGTCAAGCCACGCGCCTGCGAGCGATTCGGTGGGCACCGCTGCGCCGTCACCGCCCGCCCCGGGCCCGGTTAGACGCTGTGACATCCGCCCGAGGTCCTGGGACATACGTGCCGTCTGTACCGCCAGCGCGTTGAATTCCGACGCGACGTCGCCCGCTTCGCCCAGCCAGTTGTCAGGCAGACGAAAGGATGTGTCGCCTCGGCGTAATGCGCTCAGCGCGTTTGCGATAAGCGAGTATTGGTCATGGGATTGTTGCGACGAATCGACCGCAAATGTGTCCATGCGTTCCTCAACTGTCGTTAAGCAGGCAGTTTGTTATTAATCCGCGGGTGCGCGGAAGGCGTTCAGAATGGTATCTGCGTCGGCGCGGACGAGTGCACCACCGACCGAACGATACTGCAAAATAGAGTACAAACCGCTGCCGCTGCCCGTCTCATGAAATGGTGCGTGCGCCGGATGCGCCGAATACACGTTTCGTGCAATGGAACAGCGTGATTATAGATACGCGAGAGCCTCGGATTTCTTTACGAGATCTATCGTGAAATCTCGGTGGTCGGTCC
Organism: Paraburkholderia sp.; assembly: GCF_036488505.1. Taxonomy (GTDB): domain Bacteria; phylum Pseudomonadota; class Gammaproteobacteria; order Burkholderiales; family Burkholderiaceae; genus Paraburkholderia. The sequence goes on from NZ_DASXHN010000135.1 coordinate 19,615, forward strand.
CATCGCGCTGACCCCCGAAATGCGACATGTCATTCCGACGGTCGGCGCACGATCTGCAAAAGACTTCCTTCCGCTTGCGCTCGAAACCAAGCGGCATTACTGAGAGGACGTCCATCAAACGCTCTTTCAACGATTGTTCTGCGTCGGAAAGAGCCGACCACCGGGAGCCATTTTCCAACGTTGGACGCCTTCAGCCCCGCCAGCTCAAAGCTGCGAAAAAGGGGTTTTGACTGCGAGAAGCTGCCGTAGCCACGTAACATCGGCGTCGGCAGTTTAGAGCCGAGAGAATTTCGGCAGGATAAAGCGGGGCGGCTTTAGAGAACAGGGGGCAAAGCGGAGAGCCTCGACTGGCGCGCCCCGAGCATGGGAAGCTTGGGTTGGTGCATAGTGCGATTTCCGTGTAATTTTCGTACGAACCCGCCGGACACCGACAATACCCCGCCAACTCGTTGATATTTGACGAGTTTTTGGTGCCCCGGCTGGACTTCGGGTTCGTCGATACAGGCCTTGACGACGGCACACTTGGGGTCATCTATGATGGCGCGTCCCACTACGCCATTGAACCATTCGAAGGCGTGACGGTGACATAGCAACCATGTGTCGACGCTCGGGTCGCGGACAAACTCAACGTATTGATGCCGCGACCAGCGCAGCGTCATCACAAAAAACCACGTCTTGTGGATCTCGCCGGTGTGCGCATCGGTGATGGTCGGACCTGCGCCGAAATCAATCTGTGCGGCTTCTGTAAGTTTGAACTCCAGCCGCATCGGTACATCCGGGGTGAGCTCCGCCTTCAATTGCTGAAGTAGCCTGTACACGGATGAGTAGCTTCCCTCGTAGCCGTGGTTGCGCAACCAGCGCGCTGTGAATCGTCGTGCCGGGGACGCCCGCGTCGTGCCACTGGGCAATCTGTTCGCGCCACGGTTCGGCCGACGAGATACAGCTCGCGGGCAGGAACTCCTTGCGGCTGAACGCTGTAGCAAGCTGCGCGTCATCCGGCAGAGCGTTGCCCAGAGAAAGCCACCCACGTTCGGTCGCGATCTCCCGCACGGCTGCCAGCTTCTTACGGCCCATGATCTTCGACCGGTCGATATCCCGGTCGGAGTCACCCTGGCGCATTCGCACCAGAACCTGTCGATATTGATACATGTCGAACTTCCTCTTCAAGCCACCCTCCGGAGCAAATGCGTGCCGGGAGGGTAGCGGTTGGCGAAGTTCGAGCGCCCGACTCAGACGCCAGCGGCGCCTTTACGGCGAAAATCTACGGGCGCCTATACGCCGGAAGACTTGTGGTGCCGAAACGCCGAAAAGTCCCTGGTGCCTTTATGCCGAAAACGGTTTGGCTCCTTAACGGCGAAAGTTCACACGGACTACAGCGTCAACATTGAGATTGCCAATTTCGTCGGCCTTCAGGCGCTGTAGCAACAGATGGGCGTCGCGCAGTCGCGCTTCAAGCTCACCCTTCACGGGCATGATCGGCGCACGTACATCAGGCCTGATCAATCCTTCGAAAGCGAGCATGACTTTTATTGCCGATGGATTCGGTGCACCAAACACAGTGCGAATGACAGGCTGCAGATTGGCAAAGAGCTCGCGCGCCGCGGTACGCCGGCCAGACGCGAAGAGCCGGAGAATGCGCACGAACAACGGGGTGCACACGTGGGCGCTGGCGAGAATGCCGCCGGTGGCGCCGGCCATCAGCCCGTCGTAAAAGGCCTCATCCGTGCCGCACAGCACATCAATGGGCAACTTGCGCAACTGGTCAAAGTGCTCGGGCACGCATTCCTTAATGGCGACGATATGGCGGTGAGCCGTCAAATGTCTGACCGTTTCTGGCTCAATCGATACGCCGGTGCGGTGCGGCACGTTGTACAGCACCAGCGGACGTTCCGTACTTGCGGCAATCTCGTCGAAATGCCATTTCAGGCCGGCTTGATCGGGGCAGATGTACGCGGGTGCGGAGACGAGATAACCCGTAACGTTCAGCGACTCAAGACGCGTGATCTCCCGCCGGAACGCGCGCGTGTCCAGTCCGCCGACGCCGACGATGACGGGCAGCCGGCCGGCGGTCGTCTCGATGATCGTCTTCAGCACGACATCACGCTCGCTGTCGGTCAGCAAGGCGGCTTCGGCGGTCGTGCCGAGTGCCACGACGCCGCTCGCACCTTGAGCGACGTATGAATCGGCGAGCGTTCGCAGCGCGTCCAGGTCGACGTGGCCGGATCGAAACGGCGTCACCAGAGGAATCCAGATTCCGGAGATCATGTCATTTCGCCCGCGTAATGCCGCGTGTGCTGAGCGCACCGATCATCCCTTCCGGCAGCGTCGAGATCAGCGTGTGCAGCGTGAAGTCAAGATCTTCCCGCGCGATGTCGAGCGCGACGCAGATTTCGTCGCGTTTCGTGGTGGTCGTAGCGCGCATATAGACGCCTAGCGGCGAATGAATGAGTGTGGCGAGAAGCTCGTCGGCTTTCGGTCCGTCAAAGACAACCGACAGCGTGGCGCGGCGCCCGCGCAGCGGAATAATCCTGGAGGAAGGGAGCTGCTTTTCCGACCGCGATTGGTTGACCCTGTGATCCTGATACGAAACCGGCTGTGCCTGGCTCATGTTGTGTGATTAACCCGCTTGTGCGGTTGTGAAGGTACGACCATCCTATGCGCACGGATATAAAACTAGTGCAAAATTTTTGCCGGTTCATGCAGACAACCCGCGCGTAACACTTCAAAGCGACGTGAACGGCTAAGCGTGGGTCATCAATGCAAGAACGCTTCGCGCGTCAGAACCGCGTGCGAATCCCCACAGTGCCGACCACCTGATTGCCGGTCGAAGCCTGTGACAGACCGTTGATGTACGCGCCCGTGAATGCCGAGCCTTCTGCGCCGTATGCGTGCTGATAAACGCCTTCCGCGTACACGTCCGTGCGTTTGCTCAACGAGTAGTCCACCATGACCGTGACCTGATGCCATTTCGGATTCGCCGAGCCGTTGGCGGAGGAGAAGGCACCTTGAGTGAACGTGTAAGCACCGGCAAGCGAGAGCGACGGCGTCAGCGCATAGTGCACGTTCGCTTCATAATTGTTGAAGTGCAGCGTGTTGAACGCCTGGGAGATGACCGAGTTCGCGCCGGGCTGCGTATTGTCTAATAGGGTGTGCGTCCACAGCAGGCCGACGCTCGCCGGACCGAAATTGTAGCTGCCGCCGGCGCCCATGACCCGCTGCCGCGACGCCGGGAAATTGACGAAGTCGTTGTTCGACACGGCGCCCGTGGAAGACAGCGACCCGCTGTTCGACTGAAGGTAAGCGGCGGCGAGATTGATGGGACCGTTGCTGTACGAAAGCCCGAGACTGAACGCACGATTGTTCGAAAAGCCGCCTGCTGCGTCGCTGAACCCATAGAGCGCCTCGCCTTGCAGCCCTTTGAAATTCGGGCTCGCATACTTGACCGAATTATTGATGTAGAACGAGTCGTCGACGTTATCATTGTCGAAAGGATGCGCGGCGAGATTGTTGCCGTCGCCATTGTTTGCCAGCGCGATGGGGCCAAGCATGTCGACCACAGCATCATATTGCCGACCCAGCGTGAGCGTGCCATAACTGTCGCCCTGCAGACCCACGTATGCCTGACGGCCGAACATGGTGCCGGAATAGGTATTGCGGCCATTCTGAATGTTGAATCCGTTTTCAAGGCGGAAGATCGCGTGAAGACTCGCGCCGAGATCTTCGCTGCCTTTGAGTCCCCACACCTCGTTCGACAACATGCTGCTTTGCATCTGCACCGCACTGCCGGAACCCTGGTTGTTGGTGTAGACAATCCCTGTGTCGATCAGGCCGTACAGGGTAACGCTGCTTTGTGCGTGAGCGGCTGTTGCGAAGACGGAGAGGACGGCGACGCCAATAATATTGTTTTTCAATTTCACCTCAGGAGGTTATATGTCGATGCGACAGCGCTCGCCAGTGCGCGATGGCCACGCGAGGTGAAACGGACGGACTGCATCGCATTGATGGCAGAAACGCTGAAGCCCGCCGATTGTAGAAAGTGTGAAATAACGGTCGCGGAAAAAGTCAGGCCGCCGCTGCAAAAAGGACGTAAAAACGCGCCGCGATTGCGATGCGCGGGAGTTCAGGCTGCGCGCCGAAGAAGCGTCGGTCTGGGTTCGAGTCGCGTCGTCCAGTTCGCAAGCGTGCGCTCCGCGACGGGTGCACGCGTTAGGATCACGCTGTCGTAGCTGCGCGGCTCGAAGCGCATCGTATCGATGATGCGAAAGCCCTGCGACCTATAGAACGCCACCAGATGTGACGCCTGCTGCGGCGTTTCCAGCGCAAGCTGCGCATAGCCTCGCGTTGCGGCCCAGTGGTCGGCGAATGCGAGCATGTCATTGCCCCGACGATTTTCGTGCCGCATACCGCGACCAGGCAATCGCCCGCTGCGGCGCGACGCCGCGTTGTCGCGATTGTCTGGCTCACACATTCGCAATTCAGCCCTGCGTTACCAAGCGAAGCGAACGCACGATGCAGCAGTGCTGTCATGGATACATATGAATCGCGCTTGATGTCGAACCGTCGCAACTGGATGCGACCGAAGCCGTGACAGACATGCTCAACGCGAACCGAAGCTACGCGACGCTGGTCCACTTTTCCTCCCTCGTGGTCAACATATACATGGGAGTCTGAAAAGCGTCGTAGAAAATTGTCGTAAACATTTTGGCTCCTGGGTTAGATAGAGTTTCGACCTTCACGCTTGGGCCGCCGTTGATGAACGGCCGTTAATGGAAGTCGGGAAGGTCCGTTTTGGCTCGGCACGCGTCCGCGAAGCGATAAGTGCTGGCATTAATCCAGCAGATGCTTATATGGGGATCATGCGGGCGAGCTGGTGACCAACGTGAGGTTATCTGGTCGCGCAGGTGGCCATCGCATGAGCAATAACTCACCCGACGAACTCGCCGGTTTCCTCGGAGCGCAGAGGCATCGACGTCATACTGCCGCGAAGATGGAGCGTGGCGATCGCAAAACCACGGCAGTGATTCAGTCGGCGTCGTTCGGGTCACGGTTCCAAGTGCGCACGTTGGTGCCGTTGGCGTTCGGTGAGATAACGGCTCTTCGCGTTGGACCGACGAGACCCTCGACCTTTGCCATCGTCAAATATTTTTCTTCCAGCCGGTCGAACACATTCCTGGCAGGCTTACCTCGTCCGGCGTCAGAATCAGCGATGCCATGCTCCAGCGCGGCGCCTAAATCGTCAAAGCCGCTTTTCCGCTCGCTCATGACGCGTTGGGCTTTGGGCCGACGGCTTGCGTGTCAGTGCGCGCTCCGCGCGGAACAAGAGCGGACGGAGAAAGTGCACGCAAAGTGGAACTGGTCCCGCGTGCTGCATGTCATGTGGACGTTTCATAGCATAGCTACGGGTGTCGTTTACGACATCCGTGGCGAATACTCACAGGATCTAAGGGGATTTGTACGGAAGACTAGATGGTGCGCCCGGCTGGGATCGAACCAGCAACCCCTGCCTTCGGAGGGCAGTACTCTATCCATTGAGCTACGGGCGCTTCACCATGAGAACTGCGCGAAAGCGCGGCAACCTGAACGGACGCGACGCCAAAGCGAGAGACCGCAAGGATACCCGGTTTCGACCGGACCGTCCACCGGACGGCCCGCGAGCAGCCTTTCGACGCCATTCCAATCTCCACACGCCGGCCGTGCCGATGCGGGTAAACGCCTGCTGAACAGCTCCCAGGCCCCCTCGCCGCCGTCGAAACGTTGCGTCTATAATCGTCCGTGGCTGACAAAGAACAAGAAGTTGCCGTCGCGCTGTACCGCTCACATTCCCACGGAGACGAGACAAGCATGAGCGAAGCACCACACGGAGCCCCGATCAAAACCCCAGCACAGCTCATCGCCGCGATCATCGCCGGGTTCGCTGTGCCCATCGTCATCATCGTTCTGCTCGCCGTCTACGTCGATAACTCGACCCGCACCGGCGCCGGCACCGACTCCCTTTCCGAAGCCGAAGTCACTTCGCGGATCCATCCGATCGCCCAGGTCGACATCCGCGACGCCAATGCGCCCCGCGTCTACAAGAGCGGCGAGGAAGTCTACAAGGCGGTCTGCTCCGCCTGTCACGCGTCGGGTGCCGCGGGCGCGCCGAAGTTCACCAATACCGCCGACTGGGCGCCGCGCATCGCGCAGGGTTTCGACACGCTCTGGCATACCGCGCTGTCCGGCAAGGGCGCGATGCCGCCGCGCGGCGGCACTAGCCCCGACGATTACAGCGACTTCGAGATCGCCCGCGCGGTCGTCTATATGGCGAATAACTCAGGCGCGAGCTTCCCCGAACCCGCGCAGCCGGCGGCGGGCGCGGCAGCGGCCTCCGGCGCGGCGGCAGCTTCGGGTGCCGCGGCCGCAGGCGCATCGGACGCGGGCGCGGCCCAGGCCGCCGCGGCCATGGCGGCGATGGCCAGCGTGCCGCAGACTCCGGCTCCGGCCGCGGGCGGCGCGCAAAGCGCGGACGCGTCGCAGGCCGGCAAGGCGCTCTATCAGGCTGTGTGTCAGGCGTGCCATGCGGCCGGCGTGCTGAACGCGCCGAAGTTCGGCGACAAGGAAGCCTGGGCGCCGCGGCTGAAAGATCCGATGGACACCGTCTACAACTACGCGCTGCACGGCAAGGGCGCGATGCCGCCGAAGGGCGGTTCGAATGCGTCCGATGCGGATGTAAAGGCCGCCGTCGACTATATGGTTAGCGCCGCGAAGTGAGCCGCTGAACAAAAAATCCCTGCATGCGGCGACGCATTGCAGGGATTTTTTTTACACGCGACGAATCGCAACAGCGACACCAGCAGTCGCCCCTTCAAGCCTTCTGCAACAACGCCTTCAAGGTCGCCAGCCGGTCCTTCGGGGACATCGGTGCTTCTTCGGGCGTCGGTGGCGGCGCGTCGTCGAGCAGCATTTCGGCGATAAAGCGCGACGGCTCGCACACCACCGTCTCCCGCGCGCGCTTGCGCTTCTTGCACCAGTTCAGATTCAGACTGCGTTGCGCGCGCGTGATCGCGACGTACATCAGACGGCGTTCCTCCTCGATGCGCGCGTCGTCGATCGGTTCGTCGTCGGCGCCGCCGCGGTGCGGCATGATGCCTTCCTCGACGCCGACCAGAAACACGTGCGGATATTCGAGTCCCTTCGATGCATGCACGGTCGACAGCCGCACCGCGTCCGGATCTTCGTCGCGGCCTTCGAGCATCGACATCAGCGCGACGGTCTGAATCAGGCCGAGCAGGCTCTTGCCGGTGTCGCCAAAACCGTCGGCGGTGTCGTAGCCGGTCGCTTCACTGCCGTCGCCATTCTGCGGTTCTTCCTTGGTGCCCTTGCGCTTCAGCCATTCGATGAATTCGAGCACGTTCTGCCACTTCCCCTGCGCCTGACGTTCGTCGAACGCGTCGTACAGGTAGGCCTCGTAATGGATCGCCTCCATCAGCTCGTCGAGCAGCGTGCCGGCCGCGTCCTTTTCCGCGCGATCGGTGAGGCGCTGCATGAAATCGCAGAACACGCGCATCGGCTCGATCTGGCGCGGCGACAGGCGCGCTTCGATGCCGCCCATGTACACTGCCTCGAACAACGACACCTTCGCCTGACCCGCGAACGAACCCAGC
>NZ_DASXHN010000187.1:0-2226 GCF_036488505.1 Paraburkholderia sp.
AGATCGGTATCGGCAGGGACTTCCGCTTCCGCGGCCAGGGCGCGGATCTCGCTCTTGCCGGCACGATCACCGCGACCAGCGCGCCGAACACGCCGCTACGCGCGGTGGGCAATGTGCGCGTGCTGCAAGGGTCGACCTACACCGCGTTCGGCCGCAAGCTGGCGATCGAGAACGGCTTTTTCACGTTCAACGGCCCAGTCACCAATCCAGGCATCAACATTCTCGCGATGCGTCGCAATCAGCAGGTCGAAGCGGGCGTGCAGGTCACCGGTACGCTGCAGGCACCGGTCGCGCGGCTGGTGTCGGAGCCCAGCGTGCCGGACAACGAGAAGCTCTCGTGGCTGCTGTTTGGCCATGGCACCGACCAGGGTAACAACCTCGGTCAGCAGAGCACGATGACGACGGCGCTCGCGCTGCTCGGCAGCGCGACCGGCAAGCGAATCGCGCAGACTGTGGGGCTCGATGAGTTTTCGATCGGCCGCAGCGATGTCGGCCTGACCGATCCGCAGGTCGTCATGGTGTCCAAGGCGATCAACGAGTGGCTGGTGATCGGCTACGAGCAAGGGCTGCAGTCGGCGAGCAACGCGGTCAAGGCGACGATCAATCTGTCGCGCTACTGGTCGCTGGTCGTGTATGGCGGGACGTTCTATGGCACCGATGTGTTGTACACGCGGCGCTTTGACCGGATCACCTGGTGAGCGCCGGTGCGATGACGTCGCGGTAAAAGAAAACGGCACGCGCGAAGCGTGCCGTTTTTGCATGGGGCGTGGCGAAGCGCCCGAGCGCGCTGCCCAGCGCCGCGTATTACTTCACGCGCATGCCCGGTTTTGCGCCGCTATGCGGTTCGAGCACGTAGAGGCCCGGCTCGGCCTTCTCGTCCGCGGCCGACGCGGCAAGCACCATTCCCTCGGAGATGCCGAACTTCATCTTGCGCGGCGCGAGGTTCGCGACCATCACGGTCAGCTTGCCGATCAACTGCTCCGGCTGATACGCGGACTTGATGCCTGAGAACACGTTGCGGGTCTTTTCCTCGCCGACGTCGAGCGTGAGTTGCAGCAGCTTGTCCGAGCCTTCCACCGCCTTGCAATCGACGATTCTGGCGATGCGCAGGTCGACTTTCGCGAAGTCGTCGATCGAGATGACGCTGGATGCTTCATCCTTTCCGGCAACCGCCGTTTTTGCGCCGGTTTTCGCGGCGTTCTTCGACTGACTGTTCGTGTCGGCGGCGGTTTCCGGCGTAGCCTGCAGCGATTCGCGGTTGGCCGCGAGCAACGCTTCGATCTGCTTCGGATCGACGCGCGTCGTCAGGTGCTTGTACGCGTTGATCGGGCGCGTCGAGCTGAGCGGCACGTTTGCGTCGGCCCATCTGAGCGGCTCGATGCCGAGGAACGCTTCGACCGCTTCAGCGAGCTTCGGCAGCACCGGCTTAAGCGCGATAGACAGCAGACGGAACGCCTCGATGCTGACGCTGCAGGTTTCGTGCAGTGCGACCGCGTTGGCCGGATCTTTTGCCTGGTCCCACGGCTTCGCGGTGTCGACGTAGGCGTTGACCGAATCGGCCAGTTCCATCGTCTGACGCAGCGCGCGGTTGTACTCGCGCGCTTCGTAGTTCGCGGCGATGTGCGCGATCGCGGCGCGCAGCGTCGCGAGTAGCGGGTGATGCATCGCGCTGTCCTGCACGCGGCCGTCGAAACGCTTGATCAGGAAGCCGGCCGCGCGGCTCGCGATGTTCACGTACTTGCCGACCAGGTCACTGTTCACGCGCGCCTGGAAGTCGTCGAGGTTCAGGTCGAGGTCTTCCATCGTGCTGTTGAGCTTGGCGGCGAAGTAGTAGCGCAGCCATTCGGGGTTCAGGCCCGTGTCGATCACGCTCTGCGCGGTGATGAAGGTGCCGCGCGACTTCGACATCTTCGCGCCGTCGACGGTCAGAAACCCGTGCGCGAACACGTTGGTCGGCGTGCGGTGGCCCGAGAACTCGAGCATCGCCGGCCAGAACAGCGTGTGGAAATACAGGATGTCCTTGCCGATGAAGTGGTATTGCTCGGCCTTGGACCCCTTGCGCACCCACGCGTCGAAATCGAGGCCACGCTTTTCGGCGAGATTCTTGAAGCTCGCGTAGTAGCCGACCGGCGCGTCGAGCCACACGTAGAAGTATTTGCCGGGTGCGCCGGGGATCTCGAAGCCGAAGTACGGCGCGTCGCGCGAGATGTCCCAGTCGGCGAGTTT
>NZ_DASXHN010000196.1:0-28098 GCF_036488505.1 Paraburkholderia sp.
TCGAGGACATGGCGCGGCGTTTCCTGCCGCGCATCAAGCCGCAGATGCCGGGCTCCGCGTGGCTGCTGAATCTGCTGCACGTGACGAAGTCGCCGCGCAGCGATTACGACCATCTGATGCTGCATCTGCACGACGGGATGAAGGCCGACCTCGACTATCAGAAGACCAGCCCGCAGCAAACCATACCGTTTCCGCCGGGCTGCGTGTGGGTGTGCTTTTCCGACCAGACTTCGCACGCGGTGATGTCCGGTCAGTTCATGCTGGAGCAGACCTTCTTCCTGCCGGTGAAGGCGATGGCGCAGCCGGAGTGCGCGCCGCTCGGCATTCTCGAGCGCCTGACGGGCAGGGCGCTGGTTTGAGCGCCGCGGTTGGTTTGACCATTGCGAGGCAGGCGCCGGCTTGCCTGCTGCGCTGGGAGCTGAGCGCCCGGTGCCTCCAATCCGTGCACGACGTCGATCGCGTCAGCCGTCCGAATGATTTCAGCGATGCGGAGCGCCAATGCTAAGGGCGATCTATCGCGCGCTGTGGTGGCTCATTGCGCCGCTGGCGGTGCTCCGTCTATTGATCCGTTCGCGCAACGAGCGCGGTTATCGCGAGCATATCGGCGAGCGCTTCGGTTATTCCCGCGGACGTCTGCCCGAGGACAGCGCGCCGCTGATCTGGGTGCACGCGGTGTCGGTCGGCGAGACGCGCGCCGCACAGCCGCTCATCGATGCGCTGAAGAACGCGCGGCCCGACGCGCGCATTCTGCTGACACATATGACGCCGAGCGGCCGCGCTACCGGTACGGAAATTTTCGGCGATCGCGTGTTGCGCAGCTATCTGCCGTATGACATGCCGCACGCGGTGCGGCGCTTTCTGCATGCGTGGCGGCCGTCGCTGGGGCTGGTGATGGAAACCGAGGTCTGGCCGACGTTGATCGACGAATGCCGGCGCGCCGAAGTGCCGCTGGTGTTGACCAATGCGCGGATGTCGGCGCGCTCGTACAAGCGTGCGGCCAAGTTCGGCGGCGCGACGAAGGGCGTGTTCGGCGGCTTCGCCCGCGTGCTCGCGCAGAGCCCGTCGGATGCGCAGCGGTTGACCGCGCTGGGCGCGCGCAATGTCGCGGTGCTGGGCAATCTGAAGTTCGACATGAGTACGCCGTCTGAATTGGCGGCGCGCGGTCATGCGTGGCGCGCGGCCATCGGCCCGCGGCCCGTGTGGGTCGCGGCGAGTACGCGCGAGGGTGAGGAGGCGCTGGTGCTGGAAGCATTCGGGGCGCTCGGCGTCGATGACGCGCTGCTGATTCTGGTGCCGCGCCACCCGCAGCGCTTCAACGAGGTCGCGGCGCTCGTCGACAAGGCCGGGTTACGGCTTGAACGGCGCTCGAACTGGGCGCCCGACGCCAAGGTCGCGTCGGCGGCGCTCGGCGCGGAAGGCGGCGTGCCGCCGTTGCCGCGGGAGGTGAAGGTGCTGCTCGGCGATTCGATGGGCGAGCTGGGCGCTTACTATGCGGCGTCGGATCTGGCGTTTATCGGCGGCAGTCTGTTGCCGCTTGGCGGGCAGAATCTGATCGAGGCGTGCGCGGTCGGCGTGCCGGTGCTGATCGGGCCGCACGTGTTCAACTTCACGCAGGCTACCGCGGATGCGGTCGCGGCGGGCGCCGCGGTGCAGGTGCAGGACCCGGCCGAGCTGGCGCGGGCGTTGCGTGAGCTGTTCGGCGACAGGGCGCGTCGCCTGGCGATGGGCGGGGCAGCGGCGGCGTTCGCGGCGCGGCATCGCGGGGCGACGGCGCGCACGGTGGATGTATTGGCGGCGTTGTTGCCGGAGTAGCACTGCACGCATGCGATCCGGGCGGCACCCGACGCGTCGCGATGGCGCGTCGGGCGCGAATCGTTCCTGCGATTACGAAGCGCTGGGCTGGGCTGATGCCTCGGTCGCGGACAGCACCTTGATGCCTTCCCAATGCGGGTGCAACAAGCGCAGGACGGCAACGATCGCGCGAGGAGCGTTTTCCTCCACGGTCAGCAGGTCGGTGCCTGTGTTGACCGCTTTCTTGCCATGCTGGCAGTACTGATATTCGACGTGAACCGTCACGGGCATAAGTTACTCCATCGTCATTGATATTTTGGGCAACCGAAACTGCAAAGCGGGCGCGCCTAGCGGATCAGCGACGGCTCGACGTGATCATTCAGCCCACGTTCGGCGCGATCGATGAATCCGCAATCCAGCAGAAGCTGACAGAACGCTTCCGGCGAACACGACGGAGCGGTCATTTCGGCCATTCGCGCAAGCACGTCGGGGAACGACGCGAGTACGTGCCAACTGTCGTAATACGCATGCATCTGCGGCGCGAGTTCGTTGCCGAGCTTTTCCCAGCGAACCGACAGCATGCCGACGGTGCCGCCGCTGTTCACGTCGAACAGACCAAAGGTCACCGCCGACACGACGTTCATCACCCTGCAGTAGGAGGGAGAATTCAGATAGAACTCGCGTCTAAGTTGAGCTTTGTCATCCATGGTCTCCCCCTGTTAAACGTTTTGGCGCTGGCCAAATGGCCATGCCCGAGTTGCAACGGCCAGCAAACCGTTTGCGGCCGGCAGCGTTTCTCGTCAATGCATGCGCGCGCACCGGTTCGCCCAGAACGCCGCGCCGTACGGCGAAGCGCGGCTCGACGGTATGAACTTGCGTTGCGTCGCGTGCTCGCCGAGGCTGTACATCGCCGACGCAATCCCTCTTCTGCGAAAAGCCTTTCTCACCGCCACTTCGTTGGCGAGCAACACGTCGCCGCGCGGGCCGAAAGACAGGAAGCCGACCAGCACGCCGTTTCGCCCGAACACCGCGACGTACCACGGCGACGTCGCATCCGACGTGTCGATCCAGTATTCGAAGCGGTATCCCGCAGCCTCGCGTTGCACGGCGGGTGTCGCGCAGGTCGATCGAAGTGCGTCGATGGTGCCGGCGTGATACGTCCACCGGTCCTCCTGATCCGCGGAGGTGAACGCGCCGCCAGTGGCATCGAACTTTTCCATCAGCTGGTTGCCCGTGCTGTTACCCCATCGGTCATCGGAGCCATAACCTTCGCGCAAGCCACGACCCTGCGTCGTGCTTCAGCCCGCTTACGCCAACGCGGGCTCGTTTCACAGTCTGTTTAACGGTTTGGCCGCGGATAACTTGAGCCGAGGTGGTGCACGCCTGTCGAAGAGCGGGGCTGTGGATGAGCACCCCGGGCAGCGTTTGCGATGCTTTTTTGCAGTGCGGCGAGCGGAATTCACGATGCTTCGGGTTCGACTTCGACGGAATCAAACTCGATAAGCAATTCAGCGCCTAATGTGGCTTCAATAACCGCAATGTTTTTCAACGGTTTCCCTTCCCCCCACGAATATGACTTGTCCAGCAACGCTAATACGTTCCGGTATTCGTCCGAATCGAAATCGGTCAGCACCTTGATCGAATAAATGATGTTCTGTATCAGAAAGTCGTTGACCCAACATCGGGTGGCTCCGCTAAACGACAGTCGCACCCGGTCTTTCCTGTTGTCGAACATCAGACGAAGTTCGACCAGCTCGTTGTCCATGTCGGCTGCTATACCGAGCAGGTACCAGTCATGAAACAATTCGTATTTTTCGATGATTTTCATTTGGGAAAAGGCCCTCGCATCGCCATTGACACGTATAAATCAAGCGCCAAGCCGCGATTATCGCGACGGCGGTCAAGATCAGCCAAGCGTGACAATTGACTCGACTACTTCCGCTCCGCCTTCGATATCTTCGTGCCCAACGAAACGAGACACTTCCATATGGCCATCGCCGAACACGTCGACTTCGATGCGCTGGCCGACAACGGCGATGGAAACCAGCACGCTGTCCGGTCTTTGGCGGCTTATGGAGTAGTGAATTTTGGCATCGTCAAGTTTGCCGAGCAGGTCATACAGCGGATGGGGCATCGCTATCTTCTATTCCTTGAATCGGCCGTCGTTGAGTAGGTTGAGACGCGTGAAAATTCCGGTCCCGTGCCCCGTCCCAACTGTTCAGTCCGGCAATACCGAGAAATTCCTGGGTCTGCGCTTTGGCTTTCGTGAGATCGGCGGCCTTTTTCAGGCACGCGTTATAGTGCCATTCGTCGCAGATGACATAACGCGCACCCAGTGGCCTGTAGCAAAACAGTTCCACCGAGTGCATTTCAAATACGGAGAAAGACATAGGTGCCCACGGTTTATTTCGAGTCGATGCCTGGATCGGCAACAACCAGATAATTACCGTGCGACAGCTTGTCCATCCATGGGCGACGGCCCAAAATTGCCGCTGTTTTCGCGAGTGCGCGCAACAGTGGCGGCGCGGCTCAAAAGCGCCGCAAGAACCGTCCGTCTCGGCCAGGGATGGCTCAATGACGGAGCAAAAACGACAAAACCCCGCAAGCCGTCGACCTTGCAGGGTTTTCGTCATCATTTCGGTCGCAGCAAGAAGACAGCCTGCGCAAAAACCATCAGTCCTTGCGCCGCTTCAACGCGCTAACGCGCGGTGAGCGTCAATACGTCGGAATCGAAGGATCGACCTGGCGGGACCAGGCGTCGATGCCGCCTTGCAGATTGAAAACATTGGTATGGCCGCGCGATTCGAGGAACATCGCAACTTGTGCGCTGCGCGCGCCGTGGTGGCAGATGCAGACTATCTGCGCATCGTCGTCGAGTTCTTCGCTGCGAGCGGGGATGTCGCGCATTGGAATCGATACGACGCCAGCCATCGACGCGGTTTGCAGTTCCCACGGTTCGCGCACGTCGAGCAGCACGGGCGCCGGGCGCGACGTATCGGCGAGCCATTCGGCGAGTGCGGGAGCGGTCAGATTTTGCATCAGCGGAGTATTCGGTTCGAGGGGAGTGAGCGATGACGCGGCCCGCAAGCCGCCTTGAGATACCGCCTAGAACTTGAAACGCGACGGCTGCACCGCGTTGGCGAGCGGCTCGACGTAGGTTTCGAACACGTCGGCGATGCGGTACTGCTTTTCGTCGATACGTGTGATGATCTGCGCCCTCATCACCGGTGCGGCGCCGACGAATGCCGCGAGACGGCCGCCCACCTTCAGCTGTTCGAGGATGTCCTGCGGCAGCACCGGCAGGCCGCCCGACACGCAGATCACGTCGTACGGCGCCGCGCCCGTCCAGCCGCGCGACGCGTCGCCGGTCGCGACTTCGACGTTCAGCACGCCATTGGCGATCAGGTTGTGCTTCGCCAGTTCGGCCAGTTCCGGCTCGATGTCGACAGTGAGCACGTGCTGCGCGCGGTGCGCGAGCAGCGCAGCCATGTAACCGGAGCCCGCGCCGACTTCGAGCACGCTTTCGTGCTTCTTCACCGCCAGCTCCTGCAGCGTACGCGCCTCGACGCGCGGTGCCAGCATATGCTGGCCGGCCGGCAGCGGCACTTCGAAGTCGACGAAAGCGAGATCGCGGTAGGCGGCGGGGACGAAATTCTCACGCTTGACGATCGATAGCAGATTCAGCACGTCCTGGTCGAGCACTTCCCAGGGGCGGATCTGCTGTTCGATCATGTTGAAACGCGCTTGCTCGATGTTCATGATGGATTCGGCGGTTTTTGGGTTGGCGAGGCGAGAGATGTGCCGCGGTCTTTTGCCCTGACTTGGCCGCGGCCGAGTGCCGTAGGGCGCGGCTTGGCGGGAAAACCTTCAGACCGCAAGCCGCATCAGGGTAACTGCGGAATTGTACCAAATGGCCGGGTTGCGCCGGGACACTCGCCGGCACAAAACCGGCGGCAATTGTTCGCGTTGGTGGCAACGCCCCCGTGTTAATCCCTAGCGATCGGTTCTTGCGATTCGCGCTGCGATCGCTCAAAAATGTAATCGATTACATTTCCGCGCGAGCCGCCGTGTCCAGACCGCCGTCCCGATCGTCGCCTGTTTCGGTGTTCGCTCAGCGGTCTGCGAGAGCCGGCCAGGCTCGGGCGCGCTCGCAACAGGCAGCCCAAAGGCCGTCGATTTCCGGGGTGGCCCAGCAGGCGGGCGTATCGGTCGCGACGGTGTCGCGCGTGCTGAACGGTCACGAGAACGTGCGGCCCGCCACGCGCGACAAGGTGCTCGCCGCGATCGACGCGAGCGGCTATCGCGTGAACGAACTTGCGCGCAATCTGCGCACCGCCGAAAGCCGCCTGCTGCTAACGATGGTCCCGGACTTCGGCAATCCGTTCTACGCGGAGATCGTGCGCGGCATCGACAGCGTCGCGCGCCAGCACGGTTACTTCATGCTGCTGTGCGATACCGGCGCGGACCCCGGCCGCGAGCGCAGCTACTTCGACATGCTGCGGCGACGCCGCGCGGACGGCGCGATCTGTCTCGATCCGGCGACGATCCAGCAGGCGCTCGGCGACGCGTCGCACGCGCTGCCATGGGTCGCGTGCTGCGAGTTCGATCCGTCGGTCGGCGTGCCGTATGCCGGCATCGACAACTACCAGGCCGCCGGCGACGCGGTGCGGCACCTGCTCGCGCGCGGCCATCGGCGCATCGGGCTGATCAATTCCGATGTCGACTATCTCTACGCGCGGCTGCGTCAGCAGGGCTACCTCGACGCGTTGAGCGACGCAGGCATCACACCCGACCCGCGCTGGCGGATGAACCTTAACAGCCTCGACTACGAGGCGGGCGCAGCGGCTGCGGCCATGCTGACTCAGCAGGCGGATGCGCCAAGCGCGATTTTCGCTGTGTCGGACACGCTCGCGATCGGCGTGATCCACGGCTTGCGCAGCGTCGGCAAACGCGTGCCTGACGATGTCGCGGTGGCGGGCTTCGACGACATTTCGCTGGCCGCGCAGATCGATCCACCGCTCACGACGATCGCGCAGCCGATGCGCGAACTCGGCGAAACCGCCGCGCGTCTGTTGTTGCAGCGTCTCGCGAATCCGCAGGCGGAGGTGCCCGGCGTGTTGTTACCGCATCGCCTGGTGATTCGCAGGAGCACCTGAACGATGAGCCTCGCGATCCGCTTCGACGACATCCGCAAGGACTTCGGTCCGGTGCGCGTATTGCACGGCGTGAGCTTCGAGCTTGCGCCGGGGCGCATCTATGGCCTGCTTGGCGAGAACGGCGCGGGCAAGTCGACGCTGATGAAAATCCTCGCCGGTTATGAGGTGGCGAGTTCGGGCAGCGTGTTCGTCGATGGGCAAATCCAGCGCTTTGCCGGCTCGCGCGATGCCGAGGCGCAAGGCATCGTGCTGATTCACCAGGAGTTCAACCTCGCCGAGCATCTGACGATCGCGCAGAACATGTATCTCGGCCATGAAAAACGGCGCGGCTGGTTCGTCGACGATTCGGCGATGCGCAGGGACGCAGCGCGCTATCTCGCGCAAGTCGGGCTCGACAAGGCGCCGGATACCAAGGTGCGTGAGCTGATCGTCGCGGAAAAGCAGATGGTTGAGATCGCGAAGGCGCTGTCGCGGCGCGCGCGCCTGTTGGTCATGGACGAGCCGACCGCGACGCTGACGCCCGCCGAAACGGAACGGCTGTTCGCGCTGATGACGCGGCTCAAGGCCGACGGCGTGACGATCGTCTACATCTCGCACAAGCTCGACGAGGTCGAACGGATCACCGACGAAGTGATCGTGATGCGCGACGGCCGCTTCGTCGCGCGCGGCGAGACCGCGGGCCTCGCGCGTCAGCAGATGGCGAACCTGATGGTCGGGCGCGAGCTGTCCGATATGTTCCCCGCCAAGCTGACCGTGCCGGCCGACGCGCCCATCGCGTTGCGGGTCGCCGGCCTGACGGTGCCGGACTGGGTCGAGGATCTCAGCTTCGACGTGCGCGCGGGGGAGGTGCTCGGCTTCGCGGGCCTCGTCGGTGCGGGCCGCACCGAAGCGTTCGAGTCAATCATCGGTTTGCGCAAACGCAGCGCCGGCCAGATCGAAATCGCGGGCCGTCATGCCGATCTGAAGAACCCGCGCGACGCGATGCGCCACGGCCTCACGTATCTGAGCGAAGACCGCAAAGGCAAGGGCCTGCACGTCGATCTGAGCCTGCAGGACAACGTCACGCTGATGACGCTCGAACGCTACGCGCATCCGCTGCTCGATATGAAGGCGGGGCGCGCGGCGTTGACCCGCGCAGTCGGCGAGTTCGGCATTCGCACCGGCGACCTGTCGAGCCGTGCGCGCATGCTCTCGGGCGGCAATCAGCAGAAGCTCGCGCTCGCGAAGTTCCTGCAGCCCGAGCCGAACGTGATCGTGCTCGACGAGCCGACGCGCGGCGTCGATGTCGGCGCGAAACGCGACATCTATTTCCTGATCCATCGTCTGGCCGCGCAGGGCCGCGCGGTGATCGTCATTTCATCCGAACTGATCGAGCTGATCGGCTTGTGCCATCGCGTAGCGGTGATGCGCGCGGGCCGTTTGCAGGCGACGCTCACGCTCGACCATCTGACCGAAGAGGAGTTGATCGCTCATGCGACCGGCACCCACTGAAGCCGTGCAGAGCGGCCGCGCGCTGCGCGTTGCGAGGCGTCTTTACACGCTCGGCCCGCTGGTTGGGCTGATTCTGCTGTGCATCGTCGGCACGTTGCTGAACCGCGACTTCGCGACGCTCGACAACCTGATGAACGTGCTCACGCGCACGTCGTTCATCGGCATCATCGCGGTCGGCATGACCTTCGTGATCATTTCGGGCGGCATCGATCTGTCGGTCGGGTCGATGGCCGCGCTGATCGCGGGCAGCATGATCTGGCTGATGAACACGCTGGCCTCGGGCGCGGCCGGTCATGCACTCGCGCCGCTCGCGATCCTGGCGCTCGGCATCGCCGCGGCGCTCGTGCTCGGCGCGCTGTTCGGTTGCGCGCACGGCCTGCTGATCACCAAGGGGCGCATCGAGCCGTTTATCGTCACGCTCGGCACCTTGGGAATTTTTCGCGCGGTGCTCACGTGGCTCGCGGATGGCGGTGCGTTGACGCTCAACGATTCGCTATCCGATCTGTACGGCCCGGTGTACTACGCGAGCCTGTTCGGCGTGCCGGTGCCGATCTGGGTATTCCTCGTGGTCGCCGCGGGCGGCGCGCTGATCCTCAATCGCACCGCGTTCGGCCGGCATGTGCAGGCGATCGGCTCGAACGAACAGGTCGCGCGTTATGCGGCGATTCGCGTCGATACCGTGAAGATCGTCACGTATGTGCTGGTGGGCATTTGCGTCGGCGTCGCGACGGTGCTGTACGTGCCGCGGCTCGGTTCGGCCACGCCGACCACGGGGCTGCTGTGGGAGCTGGAGGCGATCGCCGCGGTAGTGGTCGGCGGCACCGCGCTCAGGGGCGGCGAGGGGCGCGTGGTCGGCACGGTGATCGGCGCGATCCTGTTATCGGTGATCGCGAACATTCTGAACCTGACCAGCATCATCAGCGTGTATCTGAACGCGGCGGTGCAGGGGGTGGTGATTATCTTCGTCGCGTTCGTGCAGCGGGGCAGGCGGTAGCAGCGCGAGGGTGCCGATGGTAGCGGTGAGGCGGCAAGACGGTAGTGCAGCGGTGGCAATGCAGCGGCAAATCCGAAAACGAGGCGCCCGGACGCCTCATCAATGGAGACACAACCATGAAGCAGGTCATTCGAGCGATCGGCGCCGGCATGCTGGCGTTGGGAATACTGGGTACCGCCGGCGCGGCGCGTGCCGACGACAAGGTCACGCTGGGCGTCGCGATTCCGACAGCCGACCACGGCTTCACCGGCGGTATCGTCTGGTGGGCGAACAAGGCGAAGGCGGATATGGAGAAAGCGCATCCCGATCTGAAGGTGATCGTGAAGACCGCGGCTGGTGCGCCCGAGCAGGCGAACCAGTTGCAGGACCTCGTGACCGTCAACAAGATCAACGCGCTGGTGATCTTCCCGTACGAATCGGCATCGCTCACGCAACCCGTTGCGCAGGTGAAGAAAAAAGGCGTGTACGTGACGGTCGTCGATCGCGGGCTGACCGACACGAGCGCGCAGGATGCGTATGTGGCCGGCGACAACACCGCGTTCGGCAAGATTCCCGCCGAGTATCTGGCGAAGGCGCTCGACGGCAAGGGCGATATCGTCGCGCTGCGCGGCATTCCGACCACGCTCGACAACGAGCGCTGGACCGCGTTCACCGGCGTGATGAAGAACTATCCGGGCATCAAGATTCTCGACGCGAAGTACGCGAACTGGAATCGCGACGACGCATTCAAGGTGATGCAGGATTATCTGACGCGCTTCAAGCATATCGACGCGGTCTGGGCCTCCGACGACGATATGGCGGTCGGCGTCATCAAGGCAATCGACCAGGCCAAGCGCAGCGACATCAAGATCGTGTTCGGCGGCGCCGGCTCGAAGGGCATGGTGAAGAACGTGATGGACGGCGCGCCGATGATCAAGGCCGACGTGTCCTATTCGCCGAAGTTCATCTACGACGCGATCAAGCTCACCGCCGAAGCGCGCCTGAAGGGCGACAAGCTGCCGGCCACGACGATCATACCGTCGGTGCTGATCACGAAAGAAAACGCGCAGCAGTTCTACTTTCCGGACTCGCCGTTCTGAGTGACGTGCAGCGCGCGCACGCGTCGCGGCCACGCCGGGGACGCTGCGTGCGCGCACAAAGTTCGAGGAGCCGTACGATGAAAACCATCAAAGGTCCGGCAATTTTCCTCGCCCAGTTCATGGGCGACGAGGTGCCGTTCGACGATCTCGCACATTTGGCGGGCTGGGCCGCCGGTCTCGGCTTCAAGGGAATCCAGGTGCCGTGCGACCCGCGTCTGATCGATCTCGAGAAAGCGGCCGCGAGCGACGCGTATTGCGACGAACTGCGCGAGACCGCCGACAACGCGGGCGTGACGATCACCGAACTGTCGACGCATCTGCAAGGCCAACTGGTCGCCGTGCATCCGGCCTACGACACGTTGTTCGACGGCTTTGCCGCACCGCACGTGCGCGGCAATCCGGCGGCGCGCGCGCAGTGGGCGAGCGCGCAGATGATGCTCGCTGCGCAGGCGTCGCGGCGCCTCGGGCTGGCTACGCACGTGTCGTTTTCGGGCGCGCTCGCGTGGCCGTATCTCTACCCCTGGCCGCAGCGCCCGGCCGGGCTCGTCGAGGCCGCGTTCGACGAACTGGCGCGCCGCTGGACGCCGATTCTCGATGCGTTCGATGCGGCCGGCGTCGACGTTTGCTATGAGTTGCATCCGGGCGAGGACCTGCACGACGGCGTGACGTTCGAGCGCTTTTTCGAAGCGGTCAAACAGCATCCGCGCGCAAACATCCTGTACGACCCGAGCCATTTCGTGCTGCAACAGCTCGACTACCTCGCGTTTATCGACATCTATCACGAGCGCATCAAGGCGTTCCATGTGAAGGACGCGGAGTTTCGGCCGACCGGCAAGCAGGGCGTATATGGCGGCTATAGCGGCTGGGTCGAACGCGCGGGGCGTTTTCGCTCGCTCGGCGATGGGCAGATCGATTTCGGCGCGATCTTCTCGAAGATGGCGCAGTTCGATTTTCCGGGCTGGGCCGTGCTCGAATGGGAATGCGCGTTGAAGCATCCGCACGATGGCGCGCGCGAGGGCGCCGAGTTTATTCGCCGCCACATCATCCGCGTGGCCGAGCATGCATTCGACGATTTCGCGGGCAGCGGCGTCGATACCGCGCAACTGAAAAACGTGCTCGGGATTTGATGGCGTGATGGTGGCGGCGGCTCAACCCAGGGAGCGCGAAGCAATGCAACGAACAAGGCTCAAACTCGGTATGGTCGGTGGCGGGCAGGGCGCGTTTATCGGCGCCGTGCATCGAATCGCCGCGCGGCTCGACGACTGCTTCGAACTGGTGGCGGGCGCGCTGTCGTCCGATCCGCAGCGCGCGCAAGCGAGCGCGGCCGACGCGGGTATCGCACGCAGTTACGCGGACTGGCGCGAGATGGCGCGCGCCGAAGCCGCGCGCGACGACGGTATCGACGCGGTCGCGATCGTCACGCCGAATCATCTGCATGCGCCGGTCGCGACCGCTTTTCTCGAAGCGGGGATTCACGTGATCTGCGACAAGCCCTTGGCGATTTCACTCGCGGAGGGTGAAGCACTCGCCAGGCTCGCGCGCGACAAGCAGCGGCTCTTTGCGTTGACGCATACGTATTCCGGCTATCCACTCGTGCGGCATGCGCGCGAGCTGGTCGAGCGCGGTGAGCTGGGCGAGATACGTGTCGTGCAGGTCGAATATGCGCAGGACTGGCTCGCCGAGCCGATTGAAGCGGACGGCGCGAACAAGCAGGCGGGCTGGCGCACCGATCCGGCGCTGGCGGGGCCCGCCGGTTGCCTCGGCGATATCGGCACGCATGCATATCAGCTTGCCGCGTTCGTGGCGGGAATGACGCCGCATGCGCTGTCGGCGGAATTGCATACGTTCGTGCCGGGGCGCCGTATCGACGATCACGTGCAGGCGATGCTGCGTTATTCGAGCGGCGCGCGCGGGATGTTGTGGGCGAGTCAGGTGGCGAGCGGCGCGGAAAACGCGCTGCGTTTGCGTGTCTATGGCGCGAAGGCGGCGCTTGCGTTCGATCAGGAGCAACCGAACGAACTGTGGTTTACGCCGCAGGGCGGAGTGGCCGAACGGTTGACCCGCGCGCGGGTGAAAAGCGCGATCGCCGCGCACGCGACGCGCGTGCCGTCGGGGCATCCGGAAGGTTATCTGGAAGCGTTCGCGCAGTTGTACAAGGACGCGGCGTTGCAAATCGAAGCGTTGAATGCCGGGCGTGCGCCGCCAATGGAAAGCCGACTGTTGACGACCGTCGATGACGGTGTGGCTGGGCTGCGTTTTATCGATGCGGTGCTGAAAAGCAGCGCCGCGGATGGCGCATGGAAGGAGATCGCAACCGCGTAGCGCAGCGTGACGCGCTGAACGCGGGTGACGCGATTCAGGCGACCGGTAGGCGGCGAAGCGAGCGCGGCATCAACTGCCCTTGCTTTTCTTGATTTGCGCTTCGAACGCGACATCGAGCTTGCTGGCCTTGCGCGGTTTTTGCGGGCCAAATGCGTCGACGAATTTGACGAACTCGTCGAGCGTGAGTGGCTCGGACACTTTCTTGTCGACGCCGCTCGATTTATCGACCAGATAGAACAGCCCGCCGGACAGACTGATCGCGGCAAAGCGTGGATTGCCGGTGCGCGTTTTCAGCCGTTCGACGGCGTGGATGGCTCGGGTGGTGCGCATGGTTTCGAACTGCGGGCCGGTGATGGCAGGAAAGCGGTACTTTAACAACTTTGCGAGCTGACCGGGAGGAACGGTCGTTCGTGGATTACCAGGATCCGATAGAAGACAGGCGTCTGAAAACGGAGGCATCGTATGTCGTCATTCGTCGACCATCCGGCCGTTATGTTTGTCGTGCTTCTGATCTCCTTCGCGGGCGCCATCGCTTTCGGCGCATCGGTGCTGCGACGCTTCGTGACGCTGTCCGGCGAAGAGCGCGACGATTTCAGCATCGTGCAAACGTCGACACTGACACTGCTTGCGCTGTTGATCGGTTTCACGCTGTCGATGGCCGTCAATCGCTACGATCAGCGCAAGAATCTCGAGGAAAACGAGGCGAACGCGGTCGGTACCGAGTACGCGCGGGCCGATGTGGTCGATGCTTCGATCGGCGCACCGATGAAAGCGGAACTGATCCACTACGCGCAATTGCGGCGCGAGCATTTTCAGACGCGGGATCCGGGTGAACTCGCGCGCATCGATGATCAGACGGCACACTCTCAAGCCGTACTGTGGCGGCTGGCCGCGCAGGTGGCGAAGGACCAGCCGAACCCAATCGGTGCAGCCGTGATGACCGGGATGAACGACGTACTCAACTCGCAGGACTACTCCGAGGCCGCGCGGGAAAACCGGATTCCGCCAGGCGCATGGGCGTTGATGATCGTGATCGCGCTGTTAGCCTGTGCCGTGCAGGGTTACGGTGCGAAGGGCCATATTCGCAGAGGCCTGCTCATCGTGGTCCTGCCCATCACGGTGGCGCTTTCGCTCGGGCTCATCGCGGATATCGACAGCCCGCGTGGCGGAATCATCCATGTGCAGCCGCAAAATCTGACGAGACTGGTGAGGTCGCTGGGGACGTGACATCTAGTCGCAACGTCAGCCGGGCGTTCCCGCTAGCCGTCGGCCTTCTTCGTCGATGTCACCTGCTTCGCGTGTTTCGCACCAGCGGACTGGCTATCTGCTGCGCGGCTCTTCACATGGTCGATGAACGCGCGCAGCTTCGGCAGCATCTGCCGGCGGCCCGGATAGTAGAGAAACACGCCGGGAATCACGGGCGCGTAGGGGTGCAGCACTTGCACGAGCTTGCCTGTTTTCAAGCCTTCGACGGCCATCGGCTCCGGTACCTGCGCAAGGCCCACGCCTTCGATCGCCGCGCCAAGCATCGTCGAGAAATCGCTGGCGATCAGCGGACCGGACACGGCGATTTCGATCGGCTGACCGTTGTCATTGAACGACCATAGCGCGAGTGCGCCGCTGGAACGGCGCCAGCGCAGGCACGCGTGCTGACGCAGATCGTCGAGGTGTTCAGGACGGTTGCGCCGCATCAGGTACGCGGGGCTGCCAACGACGACGAAACGCAGCGGCGGCGTCATCGGCACCGCGACCATGTCGGCGTCGACGTACTGGCCGAGCCGGATACCGGCGTCGAACCCCTCCGCCGCAAGGTCGACCAACTCCCTGCTTGTGGAGATCTCCACCTCGACTTCGGGATAGGCGTTGCAGAACGACGCGATCAGCGGCTCGAGCAGCAGCGGAACCACCGCGCGCGGCACCGACAGACGCAACAGGCCCGCCGGCCGCTGGCCGAGTCCGCGCGCCACTTCGCTGGCCGCGACCAGTTCTTCGAACGCGGGCTTTACGCGCGTCAGAAACCGCTCGCCGGCTTCAGTCAGGCCGACGCTGCGCGTGGTGCGCGTGAAAAGCGCCGCGCCGATCCGCTCTTCGAGCACACGCACGGTCTGGCTGACGGCCGACGGCGTCACGCCGAGCTGCGCCGCGGCCCGGCGAAAACTGCGATGCTCGGCCACGCTCAGGAAAACCTCGACGCCATCGAGTGCGCCCTGCCTGACTGTGAAGTTCTGCTTCATAGGCCGTCAACATTGTGAGGAATAGTCGTTCGCGCCGGACGATGGTACACCTGACGCCTGTCCGAAATCCTTCGGAAACCGCTCAGGAGGCTCTATGTCGCCGCAACTTCTTTTCCAGCTGCACCTCGTTTTCGGCTATGTCGCGTGGCTGCTTTGTTTTCGCACCTATGTATGGCCGAGGCTGAAATCGATGGACGTGTTCGATGCACAGCGCGCCATCGCCACGTTGCATAGCTTCCGTTTTTTCGGCCTGGCGTTCATGTTGCCAGGCGTCGTGGGTGCCGGCTTGCCGGCGAGCTTCACCGTCTTCGCCGCCTACGGTGACTTCGCAACGGGGTTGCTGGCGATGTCGGCGCTGCTCGCCGCCCGGATACGGCCGCTGTTCTGGTCGTTCGTCGTGGCTTTCAATGTGGTGGGGGCGACCGATCTTATCGTCGATTACTACCACGCGGTTCAAGCCGATGTGCCCATGCGGGCGGGCGAATTCGGCGCGATGTACGCGATTCCGGTGATCTACGTGCCGGTACTCGCGATCACGCACGCTGCCGCGTTTTATCTGCTGCTGCGGCCACAGATGAAGATGGTGCCGGGTTATTGATCGCGGACGGTTCTTCATCGAAGTCGACTCCATGGCGCTCAGCCGGCATCACGCCGCCACCACGGATAGGTGTTTGCCCTCATTCTTACGGGAACCGCTTGAAGGAAAACTGCCCGCGACTTATCTTGCATATCTTGTATATACAACCTGCGACGCGGCAGTAGCGCCCGTGCTGGACACATCGACGATCAGGGCCGAGACCACTTAGGTCCTCAATCACTTTGGAGAACCCATGTCATCCGCCGATTACCTGCAAGGTGCGTGTGTGTGGAACGGTGCCGGAATGTACGACAACCCTCGATGGGTGAAAGACTTCCCGCCCGCCGTGCTGGATGAGATCGACAGCGCCGTGCGCAAGTCGGCTGACATCGACTGGCCCGGCGTCGACCGCGCTAACTTCCCGCTGCCGAGCGCACAGGCTTTCTTCGACGATGTGCGCGAAGAACTCGAGAACGGCTCGGGCATGGTGAAAGTTCGCGGCCTCGATGTCGGCTGTTATGACCAGCAGCAGTTGCGCCGCATCTGGTATGCGCTGGGCCGTCACTTCGGCACGCCGATGTTCCAGAACCGCCGAGGCGAACTGATGCGCGAGATCAAGGACGAAGGCGCCGGCGTCGGCGCGAGACTCTATGGCTCGACCGTGGACGCATCGGGCAAGGAATTCCTGTCGTCGGGTGCGCGCACCCTTTCGCCGGGAGAACTGCGCTTTCATACCGACCGCTGCGACGTGGTCGGATTGCTGTGCGTGCGTCAAGCCTCCGAAGGCGGTGTCAGCAAACTCGCGAGCAGCGCGACCGTGTACAACGAAATGCTCAAGCGCCGGCCGGATCTGCATGCGCTGCTGTGCAAACCGATCCCGCGCAGCCGCTTCGGCGAGGAAGCCGGCGGCCAGTACGTGAGTTACGATCTGCCGGTCTTCGGCGTTCGCGACGGCAAGCTCACGAGTCACTTTTCGCTGACGTACATCGAGAATGCGCAGTTGCTTTCGGGCGTGCGCAAGCTGACCGATGCCGAGCACGAAGCGTTGCGGATGCTGCTTGAACTCGCTCAGGAGCAGTGCTTCGAAATGCGCTTCGCGCCTGGCGACATCCAGCTTCTGAACAACCATATCGTCTATCACGGGCGTACCGCCTTCAAGGACGACGCGACGACCGGCCAGGACCGGATGCTGATGAGGCTGTGGCTGTCGGTGCCTAACTCGCGCGCGTTGCCCGAAGATCATGCGGTGCTGTGGGGCGACGTAGCGGGCGGCATGCCTCGGGGTGGCATCGCGCAGCCCGCGACACCTTGCGTAGCTTGAGCGCAGGGCTTGTCCCGATCTCGCTTTGCCGTCGTAGTCGGTAATCTGTAGACGTGTAGCCGGTCGTTAAGAAGCAGTACCCCACAATCACGGAGACTAATGTGAAGCCAAGCAGCATGCCTCTCGCACAAAAACGTACAACGTGGCTTCATCGGGCGGCGGTCTGCGTCGCTTTGAGTGCCATCACCGTCACCGCATTCGCCGCGCAGGACTTTGGCAAGTGCGAAGTCACCGGCCAGAAAGGCTCGGTCAAATTGACGACCGTGGCTCCGGGCACGCTGTCGGTGCGGCCGGTTCTCGGTGTACCGGGCTGGTGGAATGGCGACTCGCTCGATACGATCAAGGACGGCTTCGAGTACTGCATGGCCGCCAACATCGCGTATCGCGCGGGCCTCGACCGGGTCGTCCTGGTGAGCCGGTCCTTCCAGCAGATTCTGACCGGCCAATCGCAGGGGTTCGATATCGCGCTGAGCGAAATCACGATCACCGAGCCGCGCAAGCAGGTCGTGAATTTCACCGAGCCGTACTTCAATTCCGATCAGGGAATTCTTGTCAAGACCGGCACGAAGGTCGACAAGAACAATCTCGCCAGCCTTCGTTATGCGGTTGAGCGGGGCACCACGGCTTACGACTACATCGTTGAGAAAGTAAAGCCCGCCGAGCCGCCGAAGGTGTTCAACGATCCGCCGTCGATGTACACCGCACTGGCCGCCGGGCAGGTCGATGCGGTGGTCTACGACACGCCGAACGTTCTTTTGCGCGCGAAAAATGCGAACGGCGCGCTGCAAGTAGTCGGCCGTTTCGATACCGGGGAAAAGTGGGGCGGACTGGTCAACAAGGATTCGCCGAATCTGGCGGCATTCAACCAGGTGATCGAAGGCATGAAGAAAGACGGCACGCTGGAGAAGCTGAGCGCCAAATACCTGACGCCGGAACTCGGCGTGGATCCGACCAAAGTGCCGGTGCTGAACCCCTGAGCGACTCGATCCGGCACTCAACCCAACGAGCCTGAACCATGAGCAATGCAACGCGACAGACAAGCGACGTGATGCCGAGCCCCACGGGCCACGGGCGTCGTTTGAGGATGGGGCGCGCGCCGTGCGTGCCCACGTCACTACTGCTCGCATCGATCGCGGCGGTCGTTGCCGTCGTAACGGGAAGCTGGTACACGGTCGCCGTGATGCGCGCGTCGTTTGTCGCCGCTGGTTTCAATGGCGCGTGGATCAATGCGCTCGCCGTGGTTCTCGGGTTGCTTTCGATCGCGCTCGTCATGCCGGTGGTGCGGGCGCTGCGGGCGTGCGGCCGGATTCGCGATGCGGCCGCGCGCGGCGATCTCGCGCAAGCACGCGGCGCTCGCTCGGACGCTCGCGACCAGTGCTTTATCGCGTTGGGCTATGCATTGGCGCAACTGGTCGTCGTCGTCGTGTGCCAGTTCTTTTTGGTCAACCATCAGGCGGTCGCCAAGACGTTCTTCCTGGTGCCCCTGATGGTGAAGACATTTCCATTAGTGCTTGCCGCGTTCTGGATGAACGTGAAGATCTCCGTCATTACGGAAGTACTGGTGTTGATCTGGGGGCTGGTCGTCGCGCTCGCGATGTTCGCGCCCGGCGCGGCTGGCAAGCCGGTTCGTCTGATCGCCACCGCGTATGTCGATATCTTCCGCGCGGTGCCCGCGGTGCTGGTGATCTATCTGGTCGGTTTCGGCGTTCCGCTGACCGGCATACCGTTGCTGAAAGATTTTTCGCTGACGGTGTTCGTGATCGTCGCGTTGACGTTGACCGTCGGCGCTTACGTCGCGGAGATTTATCGCGCGGGTATCCTGAGCATTCACTGGAGCCAGAGCGCCGCCGCCCGTTCGCTTGGCCTGTCCCATTTCCAGACCTTGCGATTCGTGATCATTCCACAAGGCATCCGGCAGATCATTCCGCCACTGCTCAATTCGTTTATCTCGTTGCAGAAAGATACCGCGCTGGTGTCGGTCGTCGGCGTGATCGATTCATTCAATCAGTCGATGTTGATCGCGTCGAATTACTACAATCTTTCGGCGGTCAGCACGGTCGCTCTGCTTTTCATCGTCGTATCGATTCCGCAAACCCGATTCGTCGAGCGGATGATGCGCCGCGACCGCGCGCGCATGCGTGCCGGCGAAGCCTGACGGAGACTCCATGTCGTTTATCGACATTCGCGATATTTCTAAATCGTATGGTGAGGTGCCGGTCATCAAGCGCCTCGCGATGACGGTCGACGAGCATGATGTCGTATGCCTGATCGGACCGTCCGGCTCGGGGAAGTCGACTCTGCTGCGCTGTATCAACGGTCTGGAATTGATCGACGATGGCGAAATACTGGTCCACGGCGACCGTATCACTGGGCGCGGCGTCGACGTGGATGCATTGCGTCGCGACATCGGCATCGTGTTTCAGGGCTACAACCTGTTTCCGCATATGAGCGTGCTCGAGAACGTGACGCTCGCGCCGATTCGCGTTCTGAAGCAGAAGAAAGACGAAGCGGAACAACGTGCGATGGCGCTGCTCAAGCGCGTTGGCCTCGCGCACAAGGCAAAGGAATATCCGGACAGGCTCTCGGGCGGTCAGCAGCAGCGCGTGGCGATTGTGCGCGCGCTGGCGATGGACCCGATGGTGCTGTTGCTCGATGAAATCACGTCCGCACTGGATCCCGAGTTGGTTTCCGAAGTGCTGAACATCGTGCGCGATCTCGCGAGCGAAGGCATGACGATGTTGCTCGCGACGCACGAGATGGGGTTTGCGCGCGAGGTTTCATCGAAGGTCTGTTTTCTGTGCGACGGCGCCGTGTACGAAGAAGGGCCGCCAGAGCAGATCTTCGGCGACCCGACGCGCGACAGAACACGCGCGTTTCTGAAGAGCATTCGGGAAGCAAAGCGTATCTGACCGAAAGCGCGCGATCGCAATCAACCCTGTTAGCGACGGCAAGTTCGGTCGATTCACGGATTCACGGATTCGCAACGCGTCCCTTGGCATCCGCGAACCGGGCCACCCGCATTGGTGATGTTTCGCGTGCGTGCGTGCGCGGCGCCAGCTAATCGCCAGCGCACGCGCGGCCTCGACGATCAGGCCGATTTGACTTCGCCGCCGTCCATCCTCAATGCCGAGCCGGTCATCCAGCGAGCGGCCGGCGATACGATAAACGCGATCAGCCCGGCAATGTCCTCCGGCGTGCCATATCGCGTGATGCCCGCCTCTGCCGGAAATTTCGCGGTCGCCTCTTCGACGCTCATGTTGTGCAGTGGCGCCCAATGTTCCAGATACGATTTGCGGCGACCCGTCATCACCGCACCGGGCAATACGCTGTTGACCTGCACGTCGTCGGCAATGCCGCGATCCGAGAATGCCTTCGCGAGCGCCACGATCGCTGCGTTGATGGCGCCCACTGCCGCGTAAGGCGCCTTTGGAAACAGCGCCGAATTGCCCGACATCAGCACCACCGATCCTGCTGACGCTTTCAACGCGGGCCATGCCGCGATCGTCAAACGCCGCGCGCCGTGCAGTTTCAACGCGAGGCCGCCGTCCCACTGCGCGTCGGTCATCTCGAGAATATCGATCTGCGGCACCGCGCCCGCGATGTTCAGCAATGCGTCGATTCGGCCGAACGTCGCGAGCGTTTGGTCGACCACCTTTTGCGCGGCGTCGGGCCGGGACAGATCGAGGTCGACGGCGAGCGGCGTGGCGCCCGCTTTGGCGACCTCGGCCGCAGTCTGTTCAAGATTGTCGCGATTGCGTGCGACCAGCACGATCGACTCGAAGTCGCGTGCGAGTCTGATCGCGGTCGACCGACCGATACCCTGGCTCGCGCCAGTCACGATAGCTACTTTTGCGGACATCGCATTTCTCCGGCTGTGATCCACAGGTTCGTTTCAATCAACGGTCAAGCTGCTTGCTGAGCGCAGCGCCGCATGTCACCGAATCAGGAAGCCGGCAATGGCTTCTGCGATTTCCGCCGCATGCGTCTCCAGCGCGAAATGGCCGGTATCGAAGAAGCGCACCACCGCTTGCGGCATATCGCGACGGAATGCCTCGGCGCCGGGCGGCAGGAAGAACGGATCGTGCTTGCCCCATACCGCGAGGAACGGCGGTTGATGTGTGCGGAAGTACTGCTGGAACGCCGGGTACAGCGCGACATTGCTTTGATAGTCGCCGAACAGATCGAGTTGCACGTCGTGCGCGCCTGGCCGGGCCAGATAAAACTCGTCGAGCGAATAGCTATCGGGCGAGACCCGCGTTGGATCGCTCACGCCATGCGTGTATTGCCATACGGTCGTGTCATGCGTGAGTAACGCACGCAACGCGTCGCGATTCGCTTGCGACGGGTCCTGCCAATACGCGCGAATCGGATTCCAGCCATCGCTCAGGCCTTCTTCGTATGCGTTGCCGTTCTGCGAAATGATCGCGGTGATGCGCTCGGGATGCTTCAGCGCAACACGAAAACCTGTCGGCGCGCCATAGTCGAACACATAGAGCGCGTAACGATCGAAACCGATCGCCTCGGTGAAGCGGTCGATCACGTTCGCAAGGTTGTCGAACGTATAGGCGAAGCTGTCGCGCGACGGCATGTCGGACAGTCCGAAGCCGGGCAGATCCGGCGCGACGATATGAAAGCGATCCGCCAGCTTCGGAATCAGATCGCGAAACATATGGCTCGAGCTTGGGAAACCGTGAAGCAGCAGCAGCTTCGGCGCGCCGGCTCGGCCCGCTTCGCGATAGAACACGTTGAACTGGTCGACGTCGGCATGACGGTAGGCGATGGATGACATGATTTCTCTCTCGATGAATGAATGCGGCTGTTGAAGCGGCGATCGATGATCGAACGGGGCTCGGAGCTTGCGCGATGCAGGAATGAAACGTGGGCCGGTCGTTCTTAGCGCACCGATATCGCGTGGACCGCGTCGACGATCACGTTTGTCACGGCCTCCGGCGCGGTGACGAGCGGCGTGTGATCGACCTGATACGCGTGGCGGCGCGCGTTCATCCGGTCGGCCATGAAATGCTGCGTATCCGGATCGATCATCCGATCCTCTTCGGCAATCAGATACCAGCTGGGCGTATCTCTCCAACGGGGGCGGCCGACCGGCTCGCCGATACACGCGACCGCAATCGGCCGTTACACCGCGGCGAGCACCGCCAAATCCTCCGGCGTTGCGTTCTGTGCGAACGCGGCCGCGAAATCGGGCTCCGCCAGCCATAGGCGACCGTGCTGATCGGGTGCCAGCTTCGGCGCTTGCGGATGCTGCGCGCCGCGATAGAACACGTCGCCGACCGTTTCCCCTTCGTCGGGCGCAAGCGCGGCGATAAACACCAACGCCTTGATCGCGTCGGACTGCGCCGCGCCGATCACCGCGCCCGCATATGCATGGCCCGCCAGCACCAACGGCCCTTCGATGCGTTCGAGGGTCTGTTCGAGCGCGGCTATGTCGTCGCTGAGCGACGTCAACGGCATTGGCGCGGCGATCGCACGGATGCCATGCGCCCTCAACTGGCCGATCACCTTGCTCCAGCTCGAGCCGTCCGCCCATGCGCCATGCGCGAGCACCACATTCACGTTACCGGGGTTCATTTCGTTGCTCCGTTGATCGACGCGTTGACTTGTTCGTAACCGTTAAAACGACTGTTTAAAGGTTACTTATCCGAGGCGTAACTTGTCAACATGTTTTTGCGTGGTTACACGTGCGATTGCTGGGCCGAATCGCTGACGGATGAACGAGTGCAACGGTCATCGCTATTGCCAATTCGGCGCTGATAGCGGGAAACGGGCGTGACTACATGGCCGCACAGGTTGTGACGGCAACGCTTATCCGGGTGATTTTGGCGACCGTGTTTGTCATCGAGGACACGCGCAATGGGCGTCCGCTTGTCGCGACGTTGGCCGTGGATCTGCTTCGCAATGGAATGACCACGATACCGATGCTGCTCGCGCGGCAACGGCGCGACAGCATCGCGAGATCATCGGCGAGTGAGGTGGGTCGGAAGCGCGCTCGCCGCCGCGGTTGATCAACATGAATCGGCCGGCCGGGATCGAGGCCGAAGCCGGGCCCTGATCCGGCTACTTCGGCGTGCTCGCGCTACTCGCTCAGCTCACGATACAAAGCCCGATATTCCTGCGCGAGCTTATGCCCCGGCTCGAGGTGAATAACCGGCGTCGCCTGTTGATGCGATTCGCGGATTTTGACCGACGACGACAGCCGCGAGGCCAGCACCGGCAAGCCTTCGCTAACCAGTTCGTCGACCAGTTTTTGCGGCAGGCTCGCGCGCGGCTGGAACTGGTTGATGACGATCCCTTCTACTTCCAGCGCGTCGTTGTGATCCTGGCGAATCTCCTTCACGTTTTCGAGCAGCGTATACAGCGCGCGACGCGAAAAGTCATCGCAGTCGAACGGAATCAGACAACGCTCGACCGCGATCAGCGCGGAGCGGGTGTAGAAGTTCAGCGCCGGCGGCGTGTCGATATAGATCGCGTCGTACATGTCGAGCTCGTTGAGCGCGTCACGCAGCTTGTAGATCTTGTAGCGCGATTCGAGCTTGCCCTGCAGCGTGTCGAGATCGGGATGAGCGGGCATCAGGTCGAGATTCTCGAATCGGGTCGGATGAATAAAGGCTGTGGCCTCAACGGGTTTGAAGCTGAACGTGAGCGCGGTTTCGAAAAAGCCGGCGACGGTAGGATGCACTTCGCTGGCCTGCGGCCCAAGCAGGTATTGCGTTGAATTCGCCTGAGCGTCCAGGTCGATCACCAGCGTGCGCAGGCCTTCGCTCGCGCTGACGGCCGCCAGATTGCAGACGATGGTCGATTTGCCCACACCGCCTTTCTGATTGAATACAACGCGCCGCATGTTCTCCCCTTGAACGGAAGGTATCCGAAAGACGCTCAGCATACCTGAGTCCGGTGACCGCAACGCCGCGTGTGCGGGTCGAGATGCCCGCGCATGAAACATGCCGCACGGTTCGGCGGTTTGCAACTATCGCGTTTCTCGAATCGAGCGCGCTGCCCGGCACGAAGTGGCCGGGCAGCGTCCCCGATACGGGCGTCGTCGCGCGGCGTCAATACGAGCGCGGCGTCAGCAGCTCGGACATGCCGACGCGATGCAGCATCTCGGCCCTGATGCGGTCGAGCACTGCGAAACCGACATCCGCGCCGTCTTGCGACGGGTCGATATGCACGCGGAACGGACGCCGTCCGAACGGCGCATCGACGACCTCGACGATGGCCTGCGCGACGAGCGCGACGTCGGCATCCGGCGGCACGATCGCGGCAAAGGCCTTCTGGATGCGCTCGCCCAGCCCCGCGTTCGGCCCGTTGTCGTACGCGTCGAGCACGCGCTGGTCCGCGGGATGGCCCGCGTGCTCGAAGTGGTTCGTGCCGGAAGTGAAGGCGCCCGGAACGATGATCGAGGTTTCAATGCCCCAACTCGACAGCTCGCGCGCGTATTGAACCGCGATCGCATCCATCGCCGCCTTCGCCGCGAAGTACGGCGCAAGGTAAGGCGGCGTGCCGCCCGCCGAGCTGCTGCTCGACACCCACGCGACGAGGCCACGCTTTTGCTTGCGCATCTGCGGCAGCACCGCGCGATTCACGCGTTGCGTGCCGAGCACGTTGACGTCGTACAGCTGCGCGTATTGCTCGGGCGTAAACGCCTCGGCCGGGCCGAAGGCCATATGGCCGGCGTTATGCACGATCACGTCGATGCGGCCCGTCTCGGCGATCACCTGCGCGATTCCCGCGACGACCGAATCCTGCGACAGCACGTCGAGTTCGACCGCGCGCAGATCGGCGCGATGTTGCCGCGCGAACTCGGCCATCTGCGCGACGACCGGTGCATTGCGTCCGGCGGTTGCGCGCATCGACGCGTAGACAGTGTGGCCAGCTGTTGCGAGCGCTTCGGCGGCGAGGCGTCCGAAACCGCTCGACGCGCCGGTGATAACGACGACCTGTTTCATGATCAGCTCCCTGTTCGGGTTGAATGCCGGATTGACTGGAAGTTTGCGTTCGGGAACGGGACGCTCAGACGATGCCGCCGTTCACGCGCAGCGTTTGGCCGTCGACCCATGCGCCGGCGTCGCTGGCGAGGAACGACACGACGGCCGAGATGTCCTCGGGCTGACCGAGGCGTTCGAGCGGCGGCATCTTGGCGAGGCGTTCGACCTGCTCGGGCGTCTTGTCCTTGAGGAACAGGTCCGTCGCGGTCGGCCCGGGCGCCACCGCGTTCACGGTGATGTTGCGGCCGCGCAGTTCCTTCGCGAAGACGTTCGTCATCGTTTCGACCGCGGCTTTGGTCGCGGCGTAGACCGAATAGCCAGGCATCGCGAGCGCTTTCATGCTGCTCGAGAAGTTGACGATGCGGCCACCGCTGCGCAGCTTCTTCGCCGCGACGCGCAGCATGTTGAAGGTGCCCTTCAGGTTGACCGCGACGAGGCGGTCGAACAGCGCGTCGTCGGTGTCGACCAGCGACACGAGACCCGGCTGGATGACGCCAGCGTTGTTGACGACGATGTCGACACCACCGAACAGTGTGACGGTCTGGTCGAACAGCGCCGCGACCTGGGCCGGCACCGCGACGTCGGCCTGGATCGCGGCCGCGCGGCCACCGGCGGCTTCGATCGAGTCGACGACGGCTTGCGCGTCCGCAGCGCGGCCCGCGTAGTTGACCACGACGGCGATGCCGTCCGCGGCGAGACGCTTTGCGATGGCGGCGCCGATACCGCGCGACGCGCCGGTGACGATCGCGACTTTGGAACCGTTGGCTTGGGTGCTCATGGTGACTCTCCTTTCGACTAGGGTGGTACTGGGTGATGCGATGGACGTATCTTCTCGCCAGGCCTGTTCAAACGGTAGCCGCATGACCAACATATCGGCTATGCTCACAGCGTATGACAGCCTTCGACGACCTCGGTCTGCTTCGCGCCTTTGTCGCAATCGTGGAGAGCGGCAGCATCTCCGCGGCCGCGCGCAAGCTGCGCCTGACCCAACCCACGCTGAGCCGCCAGTTGCGCGCGCTCGAAGATCAATGCGGCGCCGCGCTGCTGCGGCGCGATACGCATCGCATGAGCGTCACCGACGTTGGGCATCAACTGCTCGCCGACGCCGAGGCGCTGTTGTCGCTTGCGGACGAATCGGAGCAGCGTTTGCGCAGCGATCAGACCGCGTTGAGTGGCACGATCCGTGTGTTCTCGACGATCGATTTCGGGCAATCGGTGGTGAGCCGCCTGATCAGCAGCTTTATTCACGCGCATCCGGGTGTGCGGATGGAATTGGGCTATTCGAATCGACCGGTGCGCATGATCGAAGAGGGTAGCGACGCGGGGATTTTCGCGGGGGCGATCAGCGACGATCGGGTGGTCGCCCGTGCGCTCGGCGAGATCAGGCGCTATGTGGTCGCGTCACCCGCGCTGCTGAAAGATCACAAGAAGTCCAGCAAGCCCGAGGATCTTGCTGCGCTGCCGTGGATCGGGTTGTCCGGCAGTCAGTTCGGCGGGGTAAGAGAGCTCACGCTTCATTCGGGGGCGGCGGAGCACGTATTGCGGGTCGAACCGTTGTTCGTTACCGAAGGGGTGACGAGCATACGCGAAGCGGTTCGCATGGGGCTCGGCATTGCGGTGCTGCCGGAATGGCTGATCGGCGAGGATCTGACGTCGGGGCGGCTCGTGCGCGTGTTGCCGAAATGGCAAGCGAAGCCGCTTGCCGCGCAGATTATTTACCCCGCGCAGCGCCGAGTGCCGTTGCGGGTGAGAACGTTTATCGATTTCGCGACGGAGTACATGACGACGGTGCTAAAGCCGCGTCACGCGAACGGATAATCCATGTCGACCATTACGTTGAAGAGCGTGCACGGACATGCAAGCGCTCCCGGGCCTGCTAGCGTGAATTGACCGGCGTGCGTCGCATCGCGATGAACCTTCGTTTGCAGCGTCAGCGCGCGGCGGCGTCCACGAGGGCTGCCACGCCGCTAACCGGCTTTAGCAGCTCATCCGAAAGACCGTGACGCTGGCGGAGGTAATCGGGCGAGTTGAACGACAGCCAGGTGCGGCCGGCCGCATCGTCCCAGACGAGGACCTTGAGCGGCAGATCGAGCGCGGCGGTCGGCGCGAATTGCATCAACGGTGTGCCCGCCTTCGGATTGCCGAACACCAGCAGTCGGCTGAACGGCATCGTGAGTCCAGCGCGTTCGGCGTCGCCGCTGAAATCGATGCAGGCGAACAGCGTCAGGCCGCGTTGCGGGATCAGCGCCGCGAGCCGCTCGACCGTTGCGGCGCCGGCCTGCGCGCTTGCCACGGTGACGATGCCCGTGCCGGTGTTTTCTGCAATCGAAGCGGTGGCCATGATTTCTCCTCGGCGGGTCGGGTGCGCCCGGCGGGCTCGCGGTAGGGCCTGGCGCGGCGAAGCGCGCGCCGCGATGTCGCCTGGCTCACGGCGCGCGAAGCAGCTCAGGCGCCGCAGGTCAGTTCAGTGTAGGCGTTTGCGCAAGCAAGGCAGCCGGTTTTGGCACGGAACGGATGCGTCAGACGATATGGTTTGTGATGTTCGACGCACCGTACCCCCGCCTCGCCGCATTCGTCACTGACTCAGATAAACAAACTTCCCATCCTTGATCGTGCCCATCACGCTCGCGCGCTGGTCGAGCCCCACGTGATCCTTCACGCTCGTGTTGACGACGCCATTCGGCACCACCAGCTCATGCGCGTGCTCCAGTTCGTTGCGCAATGCGACGCGAAACGCCGGCGTGCCTGGCTGCGCGGTCTTCAACGCTCGTGCGACCGCATCCTGCAAGCGCGGGTAGACGCCGGCCGCGTCGCCCGCGAACTGTGTGACGCTGCCCGGCCCGTACTTCGCCTCGTATTGATTGACGAACGCGAGCGCCGCCTTCTTCGCCGGATGATCGCCCGGCAGCGTGCGCGCGACCACGACCGGCTGCGTCGGAAACAGCGTGCCTTCGACATCCTTGCCGCCGAGCTTGATGAACTCCGGCGTCGCGATGCCGTGCGTCTGATAGATCGGTCCCTTGTAGCCGTGCTCGATCAAAGTGCGTTGCGGCAGCACGGTCGGCGTGCCCGCGCCCGCGATCAGGATCGCATCGGGCTTCGCGGCCATCAGCTTGAGGATCTGGCCGGT
>NZ_DASXHN010000273.1:0-3946 GCF_036488505.1 Paraburkholderia sp.
CGCGCGCGAGAACGGCGGCGTCGCCCAATTCGCGGGCGGCGTGCCGGCGATGTGCGACGGCATCACCCAGGGCAACGCGGGCATGGAGCTGTCGCTGTTCTCGCGCGAAGTGATCGCGATGAGCACGGCGGTCGCGCTCACGCACAACATGTTCGACGCGGCGCTGTGCCTGGGCATCTGCGACAAGATCGTGCCGGGCCTGCTGATCGGCGCACTGCAATTCGGCCATCTGCCAACCATTTTCGTACCGGCCGGGCCGATGGCGAGCGGCCTGTCCAACGACGACAAAGCGAAGACGCGCCAGCTGTTCGCGACCGGCCAGTGCGGCCGCGACGCGCTGCTCGAAGCGGAAGCCGCCGCATATCACGGTCACGGCACCTGCACGTTCTACGGCACCGCGAACAGCAACCAGATGCTGATGGAAGTGATGGGCCTGCATTTGCCGGGCTCGGCGTTCGTGCATCCGCATACGCCGCTGCGCGACGCGCTGACCGCGCAGGCCGCGCGCCGCGTGCTCGATCTGACGGTCGAGCGCGGCAACTACATGCCGATCGGCCATGTGGTCGACGAGAAGGCGATCGTCAACGGCATCGCCGCGCTGCTGGCAACCGGTGGCTCGACCAATCACACGCTGCATCTCGTCGCGATCGCGCGCGCGGCCGGTATCGTGATCGACTGGGACGATTTCGATGCGCTGTCGCAGGCGGTGCCGCTGCTCGCGAAGATCTACCCGAACGGCAAGGCCGACGTCAACCACTTCCACGCGGCGGGCGGCGTCGCGTTCCTCGTGCGCAATCTGCTCGAAGGCGGTCTGCTGCACGAAAACGTGAACACGGTCGCGGGCCGGGGCCTTGCGCACTACACCCAGGAGCCGAAGCTGATCGACGGCAAGCTGCAATGGGTCGCGGGCGCCGACGCGAGCGCGGACACCGCGGTGCTGCGCGGCATCGGCGAACCGTTCCAGCCGGACGGCGGCCTGCGGCTGATGCAGGGCAAGCTCGGCCGCGGTGTCATCAAGATTTCGGCGGTCGCGGCGCAGCATCGCAAGGTGAAGGCGCCGGCGATCGTGTTCGATTCGCAGGAAGCGGTTCAGGAGGCGTTCGACAAAGGCGAACTGAAGCGCGACTTCATCGCGGTGGTGCGCTTCCAGGGCGCGCGGGCAAATGGCATGCCCGAGCTGCATCGTTTGACGCCGCTGCTCGGTGTGTTGCAGGATCAGGGTTTCCACGTCGCGCTGGTGACGGACGGCCGTATGTCGGGCGCGTCGGGCAAGGTGCCGGCGGTGATTCATCTGTCGCCGGAAGCGCTGCTGCAAGGGCCGATCGGCAAGGTTCGCACGGGCGACACGCTGGTGATCGACGCGGAAGCCGGCGTGCTCGACGTCGAGATCGACGGGGCGGAATGGGCGGCGCGTCAGTGCGATGCGCCGAAGCATCAGGCGGCCAACGAAGTCGGCTTCGGCCGCGAGCTGTTCGGCGTATTCCGCGCGGCGGCGGCGCCTGCGGAGCAGGGCGCGTCGGTGTTCGGCCGGATGGCCGGCGAGCCGGGCACGCATGACGGCCAGCCCGGCGGCGAGCGCGGCCACGATCATCAGCACGGCGACCCACACACGAGCCCCGCGCAAGCCGGCGCGGCGCTACAGAAACAAGGAGTCTTACCATGACGGCGAAAACAGTAAGCGATATCGTGCGCCTCGGCCCGGTAATTCCAGTCCTCGCGTTCGACACGGTCGAGCAGGGCGAACACGTGTCGCGTGCATTGCACGCGGGCGGCGTGAAAGTGCTGGAGATCACGCTGCGCACGCCGGCGGGTATCGGCGCGATCGAGCGCGCATGCGGACTCGCGGACGACATCGTGGTCGGCGTCGGCACGATCACGAAGCCCGAGCACTGCGCGCAGGCGAAAAAGGCGGGCGCGCAGTTCGGGGTCTCGCCGGGTTTGACCAGGGAGATGCACCAGGCCGCGCAGGATGCGGGTCTGCCGCTGCTGCCGGGCGTGATGACACCGTCGGACATCATCCAGGCGCTCGAACTCGGCTACGAGATCGCGAAGTTTTTCCCGGCGCAGCAGGCGGGCGGCGTGCCGATGCTGCAGGCGTTCAATGGCCCGTTCCCGACACTGAAGTTCTGCCCGACCGGCGGCATCACGCCTGAAACGGCGCCGCATTTCCTGGCGTTGCCGAACGTCGTTTGCGTCGGCGGTTCGTGGCTCACGCCGAAGTCGGCGCTGGCCGCGCAGAACTGGGATGAAGTCACGCGCCTCGCGCGCGCGGCGAGCCAGTTGGCTGCGCCCGCTCATTAGGAGCGATATCGGGCGTCAGTGACCGCGTAACCGGTCCGATACCATGAGTCCCGTCGATACAGCCGCTCACGGCTGTGGCGCCGGGGCTCTTTTTTTGCTGGATAGGCGTGCTGGTTTCAGCACGCGCTTGTTAAACAGACAGTAAAATCCACCGACCGCGCGGCCAGCCGGTTTCAGGCATCGCGCAGCGTGCCGTGAGACGAAGTTGCGGCCGGGGTCCGCACTCACAATCAATAACTCAAAAGGAGGAGCTTCATGGAAGCCCACGGCAGCATGCTGCTGATTTACGCGCTGATCGCGATCGCGTTGCTGATCTTGATGATCACGCGCTTCAAGGTGTATCCGTTCCTGGTCCTCATCATCGTCTCGCTGCTGCTCGGGATCGTGGCCGGCATGCCGATGCAGACGATCGTCAAATCGTTCGAAACCGGTAACGGCAACACGCTCGGCCATATTGCGATCGTGGTCGGTCTGGGCACGATGCTCGGCAAGATGATGGCCGAATCGGGCGGCGCTGAGCGCATCGCCACCACGCTGATCAACTGGTTCGGCGAGAAGCACATACACTGGGCAATGATGGTCGTCGCGATCATTGTCGGCTTGCCGGTGTTCTTCGAAGTCGGCTTCGTGCTGCTGATTCCGATCGCATTCAACGTCGCAAAACGCACCAACAAATCGCTGCTGCTGGTCGGCCTGCCGATGGTCGCGGGTCTGTCCGTCGTGCACGGGCTGATTCCGCCGCACCCGGCCGCGCTGCTCGCAGTGCAGGCTTATCACGCGGATATCGGCAAGACGATCGCCTATGGTCTGATCGTCGGCATCCCGTGCGCGATCGTCGCCGGTCCGTTGTTCGCGCTGCTGGTGAGCCGCAATGTCCAGTTGCCGAAGGAAAACGCGCTGGCCGCGCAATTTCTCGGCCGCGATGAGAACGGCGGCACCGGCGCGAATTCGAACGCGCCGAAACGCGAATTGCCGGGCTTCGGCGTCACGCTGTTCACGATTTTGCTGCCCGTGATCCTGATGCTGGTCGGCAGCTGGGCCGATCTGTTTTCGACGCCGAACACGCTGCCGAACGACTTGCTGCGCTTCTTCGGCAACACCGACGTCGCGCTGCTGACGGCCGTGCTCGTCAGCTTCTGGACCTTTGGCGCGAGCCGTGGCTTTACGCGCGAGCAGATCCAGAAGTTCTGCGGCGAGTGCCTCGCGCCGATCGCGGGCATTACGCTGATCGTCGGCGCGGGCGGCGGTTTTGGCCGCGTGCTGATGGATAGCGGTATTTCGAAGGAAATCGTCAACGTGGCGACGGCGGTGCATCTGTCGCCGCTCCTGTTCGGCTGGCTGGTCGCCGCGCTGATCCGGCTCGCGACGGGGTCGGCGACGGTCGCGATGACGACCGCCTGCGGGATCGTCGCGCCGATCGTCTCGGCCGGCACGCTGCAGGTGCGTCCCGAGCTGCTGGTGCTCGCCACCGGGTCCGGCTCGCTGATCTTCTCGCACGTGAACGACGGCGGCTTCTGGCTGATCAAGGAGTACTTCGGCATGACGGTGGTGCAGACCTTCAAGACATGGTCGTTGCTGGAGACCATCATCTCGCTGATGGGGTTGGGTTTGACCTTCGCACTCGCGGCGGTCGTGTAAGGAGTTT
>NZ_DASXHN010000282.1:0-15143 GCF_036488505.1 Paraburkholderia sp.
CACCACGGCAGAAGGATCGTCGGCGCGCAGCCGCAGCGCGTGCACGATCGCCTCGCGGGCCTCCGCGCTCAAATTCTCAGACGAAGCACGTAGCGCATTGCCCATACCCACCGCGAGATTGCGCAGCCAGCTCTCGTAGCCGATGCGGCGAATCGCGCTGCCCTGCATGCGCGTATCGAACTCGTCCGCGCTCCATGCGAACAGCTCGACTAGCGACGCGCGATCGAGCCCGTGCCGCACGTCGAAATCGTCGACCGGCGCGGCCTGCGCGAACTTGTTCCACGGGCACACGAGTTGGCAATCGTCGCAGCCGTAAACACGATTGCCGATCAGCGGGCGCATGTCCTGCGGAATACTGCCCTTCAATTCGATCGTCAGGTACGAGATGCACCGGCGCGCATCGACCTTGTAAGGCGCGACGATCGCGCCGGTCGGACACGCGTCCAGACAGCGCGTGCAACTGCCGCAATGGGAGCCCGGCGTTTCGGGCGCGGTGCCGGGGGAGGTGTCGGCGTCGGTGGGCAGCGGAATGTCGACATAGATTTCGCCGAGGAAAAACAGCGAGCCGGCATCGCGCTGCAACAGCAACGTGTGCTTGCCGCGCCAGCCGATGCCCGCCTTCTGCGCGAGTTCGACTTCGAGCACGGGCGCCGAATCGGTAAACACACGATAGCCAAACGGCCCGATCGCCGCTTCGATCTTCTCGGCCAGATGTTGCAGACGGTTACGCATCACCTTGTGATAGTCGCGGCCGCGGGCATAGATCGACACGACCGCTGTCGACGGGTCGGCCAGCCGCGCATGCTCGGCCGCGCGCCAGTCGCGGGCGAGGGGCATGCCTTCATGCGTGTCTTGCGGCGCGCTTTCGGAGGTACGCTCAGGCATGCCACCCTCGAGCGTGCGCGCGGGCAAGTAGGCGATGCGCGCGGTGATCACGCGTCGCGTGCCGACCACAAGCTCGGCCGGCCTCGCGCGTTTCATCCCATGTTTGGCCATATAATCCATCTCGCCGTGGCAACCCGCTTCGAGCCACGCTGCAAGCGGCGCTTCAGCGGCGGTGAGATCGGTATCGCTAATGCCGATCGCCGCGAAGCCGAGTTCACGGCCCCACGTCTTGATGTCTAGCGCGAGCGCACGCAGCGCCGCTTCATCGAAACGATGCGCGGCATCAGTCGATGCTGGCGTACAGGAAACAGAGGACGTCGGACTTCGGTTCATCACGCCATTTTACGAGAATGCCTGTCAATCCCGATCACGCGCAGCCACCCTCCGCTCCCGTCCTGCTCGAACGCACGTTCGCGCTCGCGGACGAAGCGGCGACGCAGGCGTTCGGCGCGCGCTTCGCACAGGCAATCGAAAGCGTATGCGCGGCGGCCCGGCAGGACGAAGCGCAAACCCGCGCGGCACCGGGTCAGCCACGCCATCACACATTCCGCGGTCTGCAGGTGCAGCTCATCGGCGAGCTCGGCGCCGGCAAAACCACCCTCGTGCGCGCGACCTTGCGCGGCCTCGGCCATACCGGCCGTGTGCGCAGTCCCACCTATACGCTCGTCGAGCCATACCTGCTCGAGCGGCCCGCTGCGGAACTCGCGCTCTA
Source organism: Paraburkholderia sp. (assembly GCF_036488505.1). Classification (GTDB taxonomy): domain Bacteria; phylum Pseudomonadota; class Gammaproteobacteria; order Burkholderiales; family Burkholderiaceae; genus Paraburkholderia. The sequence continues at coordinate 1,598 of NZ_DASXHN010000282.1, forward strand.
TCACTTCGATCTGTACAGATTCACCGATCCGGCCGAATGGGCCGACGCGGGCTTTCGCGAATATTTCGACAGCGGCGCGGTCTGCCTCGTCGAATGGCCGCAACGCGCGGGTACGCTGCTCGGCGTGCCGGATCTCGTTTTCTCGCTCGGGCTCGACGGACATGCAGACGCACGCAGACTCGTCGCGCGGGCTTATAGCGAACCAGGAAAGGCATGTCTCGAAAGATGTTGATCAAACCGTTCCGCTCGATCGAATCGGCAGCTGGCGCGACGCACAACTGGCGGCGCCGGCAGATTCTGCGCGCGGGTGCGTCGACGCTCCTGCTCGGCCTCGTGGCGCCGCGTCTCGCGTTGGCAAGCTCGGTGCTCGGCGTGCGCGTGTGGCCCGCGCGCGATTACACGCGCGTGACGATCGAATCCGACCAGCCGCTGCAGAACAGCCAGCAACTGTTGCAGGGACCGGACCGGCTCGTGGTCGATCTGAGCGGTCTCGATCTCGATCAGGCGCTCAAGGAACTCGTCTCGAAGATCACGCCGAACGACCCACAGATCTCGTCGGTGCGGGTCGGGCAATATCAACCGCACGTGGTGCGCATGGTGTTCGACCTGAAGGGCTCGGTGAAGCCGCAGGTGTTCGCGCTGCCGCCGGTCGGCGCGTACAAATACCGGCTCGTGTTCGACCTGTACCCGGCCGTCGCGCCCGATCCGCTGATGGAACTGCTCGCGCAGAGCGAGCGCAAGCAGCAAGCGCTGAACGACGAAAACAGCGCGCCGCCGGCAACGCTCGCCGGTCCCGGCACGGCGCCGCCCGCCGATAACAGCGAGGCGTTCTTCGAGCGTTACGCGCAGAACGGCGGTGGCAACGCGGGCAGTGGCGCCGCGAGTGGCGTGCCGCATCCGCCGGCGCATGGCGCCACCGTGCCGGGTGGGCCCGCTCTGCCGCCGATCATCGCCAGCAAGCCGGCGACACCTGCCACGCCCGCCGCACCGCCCACCGCGATCGCGCGCAACAAAGGCAAGAGCGACACCACGCCGGGTATCGGCGGTGACGGGCTTGGCGGTGACGACGACACCTACGCGTTCAGTACGCCGAAGTCGAGCCGCAGCAACACCGTGCGCCTGCTGACCGTCGCGATCGACCCCGGTCACGGCGGCGAAGACCCCGGTGCGATCGGCGGCGCGGGCACCTACGAGAAACACATCGCACTCGATATCGCGAAGAAGCTGCGCGCGAAAATCGACGCGCAGCCGAATATGCGGGCGATGATGACGCGCGACGCCGACTTCTTCGTGCCGCTGAACGTGCGGGTGCAGAAGGCCCGCCGCGTCGGCGCGGACCTGTTCGTGTCGATCCACGCGGACGCCTTCACGACGCCCGAGGCGAAGGGCTCGTCGGTATTCGCGCTGTCCGAGCATGGCGCATCGAGCGCGGCCGCGCGCTGGATGGCGAACAAGGAAAACTCGTCGGACGAGATTGGCGGGATCAACGTCAAATCCGCCGACGCGACGGTCAACCGCACGCTATTCGACATGTCGACTACCGCGCAGATTCGTGACTCGATGCGCTACGGCAACTTCGTGCTGAAGGAAATCGGCGACATCAACAAGCTGCACAAGGGCTCGGTCGAGCAGGCCGGCTTCGCGGTGCTGAAGGCGCCGGACATCCCATCGATCCTCGTCGAGACCGCGTTCATCAGCAACCCGGACGAGGAGCGGCGGCTGAACGACGACGGGTATCGCGACCGCATGGCCAGCGCGATCATGACCGGCATCAAGCGTTATTTCGCGGCGAACCCGCCGCTCGCGAAGAGCCGCATGACGTGATGCAATGTGATGTGCGGGCGGCGGTGCAATAAAAAACGGCCTTGCGGCCGTTTTTTATTTGCGTCGCGCGTTACCGCGTGCTCGCGCCGCCGGCAGTCAGCGCGCCGGCACCAGCCGTTGCACGAGCCAGCCGCCGAACACGTTCACCGCGAGCCCTGCCATCACGAGCAGTGCGCCGGCGATCTGGACCACCGACAGTTGCTCGCCGAGCAGCAGCGACGCGGACGCGAGCCCGACGATCGGCACCAGCAGCGAAAACGGCGCGACCTGGCTTGCCGGATACCGCGACAGCAAGCGGCCCCACAAGCTATAACCGACCAGCGTCGCGATCAAGGCAAGATAAACGACCGCGAAAATCGACATCGCACTGATGCCGGTCAGCGCGGCGGCGATCGCGCGCGGTCCTTCGAATACGAACGACGCCGCGAAAAACGGCAGCGGCGGAATCAGACTTCCCCATACGACCAGCCCGACCAGGTCGACGTTGCCGGCCTTCTTCGTGACGATATTGCCGAGCGCCCACATACACGCCGCGCACAGCGTGAGCACGAAGCCCGCCGCTGACATCGCGTGACCGCCTTGCAGGCCGATCACCGCGAGCCCAGCCAACGCGATCAGCAGACCTGCCACGTTCGCCAAACCGAAGCGCTCGTGCAGGAACAACGCCGCGAAGATCAGCGTGAAAAATGCCTGCGCCTGCAGGACCAGCGACGCGAGGCCCGCCGGCATGCCGACGTACATCGCCGAGAACAGGAATGCGAACTGCCCGAACGAGATCGTCGCGCCGTAAGCGAACAGCCACCGCCACGGCATCTTTGGCCGCTTGACGAAAAACACCGCGGGCACCGCGGCGAGCGTGAAGCGCAGTGCGCCGAGCAGCATCGGCGGCACGCCATGCAAACCCACCTTGATCACGACGAAATTGACGCCCCACGCGATCACGACGACCAGCGCGAACAGCAGGTCCCTCGGCGACATCCCGGGCACTCCGATTGTGAGGTTCAATCCGCCAGTGTAGCGGAGCCCGCGACGCGCAGTAGAATCGACGATTGAACGCCCCTCCTTCCATACCGCCGCCGAGCCCCCCATGACTACCTCGATCAAAGCCGTCCTGAAACCGCATTTGCGCGACATCGGCAATCTGACCGTGCGGCGGGTACTGCCGGCGATGGCCGCACGCCTCGTCGGCCCGTTCATCTTTTTCGATCACATGGGTCCCGCGACGCTCGAACCCGGCACCGGCCTCGACGTGCGCCCGCATCCGCATATCGGCCTCGCGACCGTGACCTATCTGTTCGACGGCGCGATCATGCACCGCGACAGCCTCGGCTCCGAGCAGAAGATCGTCCCCGGCGACGTCAACTGGATGACGGCCGGCCGCGGCATCGTCCATTCGGAGCGCACGCCGCCCGAGGACCGCGCGCGCGGCCAGACGATTCATGGGATCCAGACGTGGGTTGCGCTGCCGCTCGCCGACGAACAAGCCGAACCGTCGTTCGCCCATCACGCGGCGGCGACGTTGCCGGCCGTCGAGCGCAACGGCGTGACACTGCGCGTGATCGCCGGCACCGCGTTCGGCGCGATCTCGCCGGTCAGGACGTTTTCCGGCACGCTGTACGTGGCGGCCGACTTCACGCCGGGCAGCGCGTTCGCGCTCGAACCGGAACACGAGGAGCGCGGCGTGTATCTGGTCGAGGGCGATCTGGAGATCGACGGTGCGCCGCTCGAGGCCGGCCAGATGGCGGTGCTCGCGCTCGACGAAACGGTCACGCTCGCCAGCACGCATGGTGCGCGCGTGATGCTGCTCGGCGGCGAGAAGCTGGATGGCGAGCGTTTCATCGAATGGAATTTCGTTGCCAGTTCGCGCGAGAAAATCGAAGCCGCGAAGCTTGCATGGACGAATCAGCAGATGGGCAAGGTGCCCGGCGAAACCGAATGGATTTCGCTGCCGCCGCGTAAGTAAGCGCACAGGGCGGGCGCACGCGAATGCGCTCACCGTGAAGCGCATGCAATGCAGCGCGGGCAGCCCGGACTGGCACGCATTGAATTCACGCGATTGGGCCCCAACTGGCAAGCAACCATTTTTTATCGACGAGGAAGCAATGGAAACGACTCTCGCCACTTTCGAAAAGGACGTTCTTGCGGCGTCGACTCTCGCGCCCGTGCTGGTCGATTTCTGGGCGCCGTGGTGCGGCCCGTGCAAGAGCCTCGGCCCGATGCTCGAAAAGCTCGAAGCCGAGGGCGCCGGCAAATGGAAGCTCGTCAAGGTCAACGTGGACGAGAACCAGGAACTGGCTGCGCACTTCCAGGTGCGCAGCATTCCGCATGTGATCGCATTCGCGGATGGTCAGGCGGTCGATCAGTTCATCGGCGTGCTGCCGGAAGGACAGCTGCGCGAATTTATCGAACGGCTCGTGCCGCAGGGGGCGCCCGCCGCGCGGATGGAAGCGCAGAGCGCACTCGCCGAAGGCCGCCGCGACGATGCGTACGACCTGCTGCGAGCGGCGCTCGCGTACGACCCCGGCTTCGACGAAGCACGCATGGACCGCATCGAAATGCTGCTCGAAGACAACCGCATCGACGAAGCGCGTAACGAAGTCGATCTGCTGTCGCCGAAAACGACGCAAGGGATCGACGCACGTTTTAACGCAATCAAGACGCGGCTCGATGCGGTGGATGCCGCGGCCGACCTGCCGCCCACCGATGCACTCGAAGCCCGCGTCGCCAGCAACCCCGACGATCTCGAAGCGCGCTTCGATCTGGCCAGCGCGCTAATCGCGCACCGCAACTACGCGGGCGCGCTCGAGCACCTGCTGGCGATCGTGCAGCGCGACCGCGCGTTTCGTGACGATATCGGCCGCAAAACGATGTTGTCGGTATTCGATCTGGCCGCGCATCAGCCAGAGCTGGTCGCGCAGTGGCGGCGTAAGTTGAGCGCGTCGCTGTATTGATCTTTGTGGCCTTGGTGGCTCTTGCGCCCAGCGGCGGGTGTGGCTAGCGCGGCTTGAAAAACGATAGCGCGCGTGCCTGAACCCGCCGCGCGGTTGGGCCAGATCTTGCGCCAAACGTGGCCGCCAGACTTTGCGTCACCCCGCCACCGCCCGTTTGGCCAGCTCGCGCAGCACATGCGCGGCCGCCGCGAAACCAAAGCTCGCGGTCACGCACACGCTCGAGCCGAACCCCGCGCAATTCAAACCGACCGGCCCGGTATGTCCGGGCGACGTGCTCACGTGCTCGGCCTCTTCATCGATATCGCACACTGCGGCTTCCGGATAGATCAACGGCTCGTCCGAATACACCGCGCTCACTTTGAACTTCGCCTTCGGCCCGCGCGCAAAGCCGTGCTGTTTGCGCAACTGCCCGCGCACCTTGGACAGCAGCGGGTCCTGGATCGTCAGCGCCAGATCGTCGATGCGGATGCGCGTCGGATCGAGCTGGCCGCCCGCGCCGCCCACCGTGATCAGCGGCTGCTTGCGCTCGACGCACCACGCGATCAGCGCGGTCTTGGTGCGCACGCTGTCGATCGCGTCGATCACGTAGTCGAAGCCACCGCCGAGCGTGGCGGCGAAGTTGTCCGCCTCGACGAAGTCTTCGATCAGCTGCACGTCGCAATACGGATTGATCGCCGCGATGCGTTCGGCCATCGCCTCGACTTTCGGTTTTCCGTAGTTGCCGTCGAGCGCGTGTATCTGTCGGTTGGTATTGCTTTCGGCGACGTTGTCGAGATCGATCAACGTCAGCGTGCCGACAGCGCTGCGCGCCAGCGCCTCCGCGGCCCACGACCCCACCCCGCCGATGCCGATCACCGCGACGTGCGCCCCTTCGAACGCGGCCAGCGCGCTGGCGCCGTACAGACGCGCGATGCCGCCGAAACGGCGCGCACGGTCGGCGGTTTCATTCGCATCGACGCTGGTAGTAAGATCGGATTGCGCAGTGGTGCTGGACATGATGGCGGGGCTCGAAAACACAGGCGGAACGGAAAAGCGGTGGCGCGTTACTGAACGCAACCGAACGCAGCCGGTATTTTGCCTGATTGCCCTGACAGGACGCCGGAACCGCATCGCCGGTGCAACGGCGTGAGCCGCCACATTCCCGGCATTCGCGGCATCAGCCGCTGCAACGGGACGTGAGCTCGTCAGCAGCGACGCAAGCGTGCATGCTTGCACGAGCGCGGGGCGCGCCGCGACACGCCGAGGTGCTCGCGCGCAAAAAATTGGCTGCCTGGCTATACTTGCCTGACTGTAGCGTTCGCATAAGAGTTCACATAAAAAAATGATCTCACTCGCCGAGCTTCGAAAAAACTATTCGCTGGGCTCCCTCGACGTTGCGGACGTCGACCACGATCCATTCCGTCAATTCGACAAGTGGTTCCAGCAGGCGATCGACGCCAAACTTCCCGAGCCGAACGCGATGACGCTTGCCACGGTCGACTCGCGCGGCCGGCCATCGGCACGCATCGTGCTCATCAAAGGGATGGACGAACGCGGCTTCGTGTTCTTCACCAACTACGAGAGCCGAAAGGGCCGCGAGCTCAGCGCCAACCCGTACGCGAGCCTGCTGTTCCACTGGATCGAACTCGAGCGCCAGGTGCGTATCGAAGGCCGCGTCGTCAAAACAGATGCGCAACAAAGCGATGCGTACTTTGCGTCACGTCCGCTTGCATCGCGCATCGGCGCATGGGCATCGAATCAGAGTCAGGTAATTGAAAGCCGCTCGCAGCTCGAGGTGCGAGAACGCGAATTCAGCCTCCAGTACGGCGACAATCCTCCGCGTCCGCCGCATTGGGGCGGGTATCGTCTCGTGCCCGACGCGATCGAATTCTGGCAGGGGCGACCGTCCCGTCTGCATGATCGTCTGCTGTTTTCTCGCGCGGACGAGAGCAGCAACTGGCAGATCGCCCGCCTGTCGCCCTGATCCGAAGAATCATGCCGGCGCGCGCAATGGAAGCAGACGCGAGCCGGCCGGATTGCGGCGTGCGGCCCCCCGGAATTGCCAAGCGCTATCGCAATCCACTTCAGCTTTGCTTTAAATCAATGAACACGGAGAGATCGTATGTTCTGGGAGAAAAAGCTGGCGCAGTGGGTGGAAGACGTCAAAGCCAAAGCCAACCTGCCCGCACGGCTCGTGCTGTGGGACGGTCAGCAGCATGACTTCGGGCAGTTCGCCGCGCCCCAGGTCACGCTGCACGTAAAAAGCGCAACCGCGCTGCCGTACCTGCTCGAACCAAGCCTCGACAATCTCGGCGAGGCGTACGTGAAGGGCAAGATCGACATCGAAGGCAAGCTGTCGGACATCATCAATATCGGTTACGAGCTCGCGCGCAGCACCGTGACGAGTGCGAGCAAGCTCGCACGCGTGCGGCGCTATTTCAATCACTCGAAAACGTCGGACAAGAAAGCGATCCAGTATCACTACGACGTGTCGAACGAGTTCTACCAGCTGTGGCTCGACGAGAACATGGTCTACTCGTGCGCGTACTTCGAGACCGGCACTGAAGATCTCGCGACTGCGCAACTGAAGAAGATCGATCACATTCTCACCAAGATTCAGCTGCAGCCCGGTCAGCGTCTGCTCGATATCGGCTGCGGCTGGGGCGCACTCGTGCTGCGCGCCGCGCAGAAGTTCGGCGCGAAATGCGTGGGTGTCACGCTGTCGCAGAACCAGTTCGATCTCGCGAGCGCGCGCGTGAAGGCGGCGGGTCTCGAAAACCAGATCGAGATTCGCCTGCAGGATTATCGCGACGTCCAGGGGCAGTTTGATCGCATCACGAGCGTCGGCATGTTCGAGCACGTGGGCCGCAAGAACCTGCCCGGCTATTTTCAGAAAATCCACGATCTGCTCGCCGAAGACGGCGTCGCGATGAACCACGGCATCACGTCGAGCGACGCCGAGAGCGGCGAAACGGCGCTCGGCGGCGGCGAATTCATCGACCGCTATGTGTTCCCGGACGGCGAGCTGCCGCATATCAGCCTCGCGCTCGAATCGATGCAGCGCGGCGGGCTCGAACCGGTTGACGTCGAAAGTCTGCGCCGTCACTATGCGCACACGCTCGACATCTGGGCGGAGAACTTCGAAGCCCGCGCGGAAGAAGCGCGTAAGCTCGTCGACGACGAGAAATTCCGCATCTGGCGCGTGTATCTCGCCGGTTGCGCGTACGCGTTCGAAAACGACGACGTATCGATCTTCCAGGTGGTGTGCCGCAGAGCCGGCCGCAGCGCGAGAACCCTGCCGTGGTCGCGGCGCTATATGTACGAAAAACCGCTGTGACGTGTTTGCGCCGCGGCGGCGTGCAGCAAGCGGACGCCCCGGCGCAACTCAGACAGCAGGCCGTACATCGATGGATCAGAGCGGGACCAATGAAGTCGCAGCGCCGGTAAACGGTGGTAGCGGCAGTACCGCCGATCATGCGGCGAGCCATGCCGGCGCCGCTCAATTCGATCTGTTCGGTATGCCGGTGCAAGCAACCGCACAAGCCACGCCGAAAACGCCTGCGGGAAAGAATGGCGAGCGCGGCGTCGCGCCGTCTTGTCACGTTACGGCGGATGCAGGATCGGCCGCCTCGACAGAAGCCGCAGCTGGATCGTCCGGCGCCGAGTTACCCGCAAGCATCGCCATCGCCCCACCACAGCGCCAGCGCGATACCAAAGCAATGAAAGAACGTTCGGCCGCCGTATCGCTGTGGCAAGACGACGAGCCGCCTGAACCGGCCGGCGCATACCCCGAGCCCGAGCAGACCGCCTCACCCGGCACTGCCGAGATCCCCAAAAAACGCCGCGGCCGCAACGTGCTCGCCGCGCCGCCATCGCCCGAACTGCTGGAGCTCGCGGCCCAGTTGCCGCCGCACGTTCACCTTGGCACATCGACGTGGTCATTCCCGGGCTGGAACGGCATCGTCTACGGCGACGACTACAGCAACAGCAAGCTGTCGCGTGAAGGCCTGACCGCGTACGGCGCGCATCCGCTGCTGAAGACGGTCAGCATCGACCGCTCGTTCTACCAGGCGCTCACCGTCACCGACTACCTGCGCTACGCGCAGCAGGTTCCCGGACACTTCCGCTTTATCGTCAAGGCGCCGATGACGATCACCGGCGCCACCGTGCGCGCCGAGCGCGGCGAGCCGGTGTCGCTGAACCCGTGCTTCCTGAACGCGCAGATGGCGATCGACGACTTCGTTACGCCGTGCGTCGAAGGACTCGGCGCCAAAGCCGGCGCGCTCGTATTCCAGTTCTCGCCGCTGCCAGACCAGATGCTCGCGCAGCCAGCGGCTCTTATCGAACGTCTCGGTGAATTTTTCGCTGCGCTGCCGGCGCTGCCGGATGGCTGTTGCTATGCGGTCGAGATTCGCGACGCCAGTCTGCTCACGCCTCGCTTCATCCGTATGCTCAAATCGGCGGGGGTGCGCTACTGCGTCGGGATTCATGCGCGGATGCCGGATCCGCTGCGCCAGGCCGCGGCGCTCGCACTGCTTGACGGCGAGCCGGCCGGTCCGCTGATCGTGCGCTGGAGCCTGCATGGCGGCTTCAAATACGAGCAGGCGAAGGCAAAGTACGAGCCGTTCAACCGGCTCGTCGACGAAGACCCGGCGACGCGCGCGTCGCTCGCGGAACTGGCCGCGCGCTACGCGCTGGCCGGCCAGCCGGTGATGATCGCGGTCAACAACAAGGCAGAGGGATCGGCGCCGCTCAGTTGCGTGAAGCTCGCGCAGGCAATCGCCGAGGCCTGCGCGCGTCTCGCTCAGGTCGATCCCGAAGCTGCTCCGCAGCCGGCGCCCGCTATCCCGCCTTGATCCGATGCGCGAACTTCTGGCGGAATTTCGCGACCTTCGGTGCGACCACGAACGAGCAGTAGCCCTGATTCGGATGCTGCGCGAAATAGTTCTGGTGATACGCCTCGGCCGGCCAGTAGTTGCCGTCTAGCGGCAGCACCTCGGTGACGATCTCGCCGTCGTAGATGCGCTGGTCCGCGATTTGGCGGATCGCCTGCAAAGCCGTTTCGCGTTGCGCGTCGGAATGCGTGAAGATCGCCGAACGGTATTGAGTGCCGACGTCGTTGCCCTGCCGGTTCGACTGGGTCGGATCGTGGATCGCGAAGAAGATGTCGAGAATCTCGCGATAGCTGATCTTCGCCGGATCGAAGTCGACCTTGACCACTTCCGCATGACCGGTCTCGCCGTCGCACACCTGCTCGTAGCTCGGATTGCGCGCGTGACCGCCCGCATAGCCCGACTCGACCGCATTGACGCCTTCGACGCCCAGATACACCGCTTCGAGGCACCAGAAACATCCGCCGCCAAGCGTTGCCGTCTCGTTCATAGGGTTCACCTCAGAATCAGATAGGAGAAACGACCCGGCGCCCAGCCTTCGAGCCGCCGCCGCGTCAGAATGTATGGCCGAAAACGCGTCTGAAAAGGCACCCGCCGCCAATATCCGCTGCTGAGTGCCGATGCGATGCCGCGGCGCGTTCAGCAATCCGTGCGGTGCTGATTATCGAGTATAGGAACGACGGCGCTCGATGAGCAAAGAACAATGCAGCATACAATGCCCGCGCGCCCCGTGTGCGGTGAAGCAAGACGGCCGGCATCGCACACGGCGCGCGCATCGATTGCAGTTAAAATTGGCGCACATCGACGATTTTCACTATGACTTTCGAATCATCCGCTCTCCGCCGCGCATGCCCACGCCCGCCGGCTTCCACCCAGCCCGCCGCGGGGACCCCGCCCCGATGAAGCACGCGAGCCCACCCAACTTCGACCGCAAAGCCTTCAAGCAGGCACTCAGCCAGTTCGCGACCGGCGTCACCGTCATCACGACGCGCGCCGCGTCCGGTCAGCTGATCGGCATCACGGCCAGTTCGTTCAACTCGGTGTCGCTCGATCCACCGCTCGTGCTGTGGAGTCTCGCGACGCGCTCGGCTTCGATGCCGGTGTTCCGCAGCAACAGTCACTACGTGGTCAATGTGCTGGCCGCCTCGCAGCTCGATTTGTGCAAGCGCTTCGCGACAGTGAAGGGCGACCGCTTCGAAGGCGTGTCGCATGCGGCGGGCGATAGCGGCATGCCGGTGCTCGATGGCGCGCTGGCGTGGTTCGAATGCCATAACCGCAGCCGCTACGAGGAAGGCGACCACGTGATTTTCGTCGGCGAAGTCGAGCGCTGCGGCGTGCATGAGGATGCCGAGGAGCTTCTGCCGCTGGTGTTTCAGAGCGGCCAGTTCCACGCACTGAAGCCGCTCTGACTCAAGCCGCTCTGACTCAAGCCGCTTTGACTCAAGCCGCTTTGACTCAAGCTGCTCTGACTCAAGCCCCTTCGAGTCGCGCGCCGCGCCGTGAGACGCAGCGTCTCACGCGGCGCAAGCACGGTTATCAGCGGTTTACCGGTCGCTATGCGCGGACCCGTGTCCGGCTTTCTTCACGAGCGAAACCGGCACGCCCGAATCTTCCTTCAGCGTCTGGAGCACGATGTTCGAGCGAATGTCCATCACGCCCGGCGCCTTGTACAGCCGGTTCAGCACGAAATCGGAGTAGTGTTTGAGGTTGTGCGCGAGGACGCGCAGCAGGTAGTGGGTTTCGCCGGTGACGACGAACGCGCCGACCACTTCGGGCCAGTCACGCAGCGCCTCGGCGAAGTGTTCGTGCCAATTTTCCTGATCGTTGCGCATCGACACCTGCACGAACGCTTCGAGTTCGAATCCCAATACTTCGCGATTCAGACATGCGCGGTAGTGTTCGATCACGCCCTGCTCCTCGAGCAGACGTAGCCGTCGCAGACACGCCGATGGCGATAGCGAGATGCGCTCCGCGAGGTCGAGATTACTGATGCGCCCTTCCTGCTGAAGCACCGTCAAGATACGGCAATCGGTGGCGTCGAGCGAGATCGCGTTCATATTCGGTCTCCCTTTCCGGTTTATCTCAAATTATGTTCCAAGCCGGCCCGAGGAACGACATTTTTTCGCAATCCCATTTCGTGGCGGGCCCACTATCATCTTCAGATAGACACCTTCTGCCGAACCCGCCATGCAAACCGTTTGGGACATCACGCCCGCCGTCGACACCGCCACACCGGTGTGGCCCGGCGACACCCCGGTCGGCATCGAGCGCGTATGGCGCATGGAAGCGGGCTCGCCGGTCAACGTCGCGCGTCTGACGATCTCCCCGCACACCGGCGCGCACACCGACGCGCCGCTCCATTACGACGCCGATGGCGCGGCGATCGGCAACGTGGCGCTCGATACGTATCTCGGTCCGTGCCGGGTGATTCATTGCATCGGCGCATCGCCTGTTGTGACGCCGCAACACCTGGCCGGCTCACTCGACGCGCTGCCGCCGCGAGTCTTACTGCGCACTTACAGAAACGCGCCGACGCGCGAATGGGACAGCGGCTTTTGCGCGGTCGCGCCACAGACTGTCGATCTGCTCGCCGCGCGCGGCGTCACGCTGATCGGCATCGATACGCCGTCGCTCGATCCGCAGGAATCGAAGACGATGGACGCGCACCACCGGATTCGCGCGCACCGCATGGCGATTCTCGAAGGCATCGTGCTGGACGCGGTCGAGCCCGGCGACTATGAGCTGATCGCGCTGCCGCTGAAGCTGACCACGCTCGATGCAAGTCCGGTGCGCGCGGTGTTGCGCGCGCTGCCGGTCGCGCGTTGAGCAGCGACGCGAAGCCCGCGAATCGGCGACCCCATTGAACCACAGCACCAAGGCCGACTATCCGAACATTCCGACCGGACCCACCATGAACCATCGTGACGAAGCACTGGCGCTCGACAGCGCCGACCCGCTCGCAACGCTGCGCGACCAGTTCGCGTTGTCGTCGACCACCATCTATCTCGACGGCAACTCGCTCGGCGTGCCGCCGGCCGCGGCCGCGCAGCGCGCGCAGACCGTGATCGCCGCCGAGTGGGGCGAAGGCCTGATCCGCAGCTGGAATAGCGCCGGCTGGTACACGCTGCCGCGCCGCCTCGGCAACAAGCTCGCGCCGCTGATCGGCGCGGCCGAGGACGAAGTCGTGATCACCGACACGATTTCGATCAATCTGTTCAAGCTGCTGTCGGCCGCGCTGCGGCTCGCGAATGCACGCGATTCGAAGCGCCGCGTGATCGTCTCCGAGCGCTCGAACTTTCCGAGCGACCTGTATATCGCGCAAGGACTGATCGACCAGCTCGATCGCGGCTACGAATAGCGGGTCGTCGACGATCCCGCGGAGTTGCCCGCCGCGATCGGCGACGACACCGCGGTCGTGATGCTCACGCACGTGAACTACCGCACCGGCTATATGCACGACATGGCCGCGCTGACGAAGCTGATCCACGACAACGGCGCGCTCGCGCTATGGGATCTCGCGCACTCGGCGGGCGCGGTGCCGGTCGATCTGAACGGCGTCGGCGCGGACTACGCGGTCGGCTGCACGTACAAATATCTGAACGGCGGCCCGGGTTCGCCCGCGTTCGTGTGGGTGCCCAAGCGCCATCAGAACGACTTCGCGCAGCCGCTGTCCGGCTGGTGGGGTCATCGCGCGCCGTTCGAGATGGACCCGACGTATCGACCCGACGACGGCATCGGCCGCTTTTTGTGCGGCACGCAGCCCATGGTGTCGATGGCGTTGGTCGAATGCGGACTCGACGTGTTCCTGCAAACCGACATGCAGGCCATTCGCAGGAAGTCGCTCGCGTTGACCGATCTGTTTATCGAACTGGTCGAAGCGCGTTGCAGCGAATTTCCGCT
>NZ_DASXHN010000454.1:0-15104 GCF_036488505.1 Paraburkholderia sp.
GCCGGCAGTCGTTGTTGACCAGCGTTGCCGCCCGTAGGAAGAGAGTGCTCGCTAGTTGCCCGCCGGACCGCCGCTCGTGACGTTGAGCCTGGCATGCGGCGGGTCGGCAGGTCTGTATCCGGTACTCAGTTCGCGGCGCAGCGCGACGCGATCCAGTGCCTTTTCCCAGTTCGCCACCACGATCGTCGCAAGGCTATTGCCGATGATGTTGGTGAACACGAATGCGCTCGAGAGTGCTTTGTGAATGCCGAGAATCAGCGCAATCGATTCGACCGGAATCGTGTTGGATGCGGCGAGCGTCGCGGCCAGCACCGCGATCGCCGCACCGGATACGCCTGCGGCGCCCTTCGACGTCAGCAGCAACACGGCAAGCAGCACCAGCTGGTCGTGCCAGTTCATCGGCGTGTTGGTGGCCTGGGCGAGAAACACCGCAGCCGCGGCGAAATAGAGGCACGTGCCGTCGTGATTGAACGTATAGGCGGTCGGCAGTACCAGACCGACCACCGATTTCTCGCAACCGAGCCTTTCGAGCTTGTCGATCAGTTGCGGGAAAACGGTTTCCGATGAACTCGTGCCGATGACCAGCAGCAACTCCGCGCCGATGTAGCGCATCAGGCGAAACAGGCTGACGCCGTTGAGTTTCGCAATCGGCCAGAGGATCAGCAGAATGAAAAGCGCGCAGGTCAGGTAAAACTCGAGCACGAGCTTGCCGAGCGAAAGTAGCGTGCCGAAGCCGAACTTGCTCACCGTGAACGCGATCGCGCCGAATGCCGCGAGCGGCGCAATTTTCATCGTGAGACCGATGATCCAGAACAGCGAGCCGGACACCGAGTCGATCAGGTCCATCGCCGGCCGCGCACGCTCGCCGATCGCGGCGAGCCCGAACGCAAATAGCACGGAAAAGAACAACACTTGCAGCACGTCGCCGCCGGCGAACGCGCTGATCGCGGTGTGCGGAATCACATTGAGCAGGAACTCGCTCGTCGTAACCACGTGATGTGCTTGAGCGACGTATGAGTCGACCACGGCGGAATGCACACTGTGCATATCGACGTTCATGCCGACGCCAGGCTTGAGCAGGTTAATGACGACGAGTCCCAGCACCAACGCGAGCGAGGTGACGACTTCGAAATAGAACAGTGCCTTGATGGCCACGCGCCCGACTTTCCTGAAGTCGCTGACGCCCGCGATACCGCTGCATACGGTGCAAAAGATAATTGGCCCGATCAGCATCTGGATGATGCGGATAAAGGCGTCGCCGACCGGTTGCAGGTTGATGCCGAACTTCGGAAAGAAGTAACCGGTGGCGACACCCAGCGCCATGCCGGCCAGCACCTGAATCGACAGGTCGCGATAGAACGGCACGCGTGACCTCGGTTTCGGTGGCGTGGACTTGCCAGGCAAGCTCATGGTGTCTCCTTGTCAAGCAGTGGCGAACTCGGGTTCGCTCAGAGTGATCAAACGAACAGATAGGGCGTCAACGCGCGGCTTCACCGAGAACGGCCAGACTGTCAGCGAAAATTTCATCGACGCTCAGCATGCGCGGCAGCAACTGCTGCTGCTCGCAGAACGCGATCGTTTCCGCGAGCGGCCCGCGCAGCGCTTCGTAACCGAACAGCAGTTTGTTCGGCTTGCCAGCGTTCTCCGCGGCGACCGCGGCCTTGCCGCGGCACAGCAGGTCGTAGACCGCGCGCATCGCCTGAGGATGCGAATCGGCCAATGCCTTCGTGACCACGACGACGTGATTGATCGGAACGTACTGGTGCTGCGCATACCACGCGCGGTCCGCGGCAGCCGCGTCGCCGATCAGTGCTTCGAGCCCCGGTTCATCCGGCAGGTCGTTGCCGAGAATCGCGGCATCGAGCTCGCCGGCGCGAAGCATCGGCAGCAGTTGCTTGCCGGGCTCGGCGCGGCGCACGAAAGGCGGGTCGCGATATTCGTCCAGATGCGAGCCGTCGATCGTGACCCAGTCGATCTCGTCGAGTCGGACACCGTAGGTCTGCGCAAGAATCGCGCGTACCCACATACCGGTCGTCTGCGTGTAAGCGCGTACGCCGACTTTCTTGCCCGCGAGACTGCCGGTATCGAGTCGGCCGCGCGCGGCGTTGTAAATGATGCAGCGTTGCTGGAAGCGCGCGGCCACGACCGCCGGCAACAGCACGACCGGCTTGTCGTACGCCTTCGCCTGAAGATAGGTGACGATCGCCATTTCGCTGACGTCGTACGCCTGGCGGCGCGCCATCGGGGCGAACGCGCGGTGAATCGGCTCGACGTCTTCGAATACGAGCTCAACGGCCGGGTCGGTTAACTCGCCGGCCTTCAGAGCTTGCGTGTGCGGATAGGTTTTAAGCGCGGTTTTGAGGCGCAGCGGTTGGGTGGGCGTGGTCACGTCGGGTTCCTGTGTCGTTCGGGCGCAATGATTAGCCGACTTATCAAGCGCGCAGCGTCGGATAAATCGTGCGCGCGGTGCCGCCGAAAATGGCTTCGCGTGCATCGGCGGGTAGCGTCGACAGGCTCTCGCGCGCATCGGCGAACAGTTGCGGCAGCGTGCCTTCGGCAGCGGGGAAATTGGAGCCCCACGCGATACGGTGCGCGCCGAATGCGTCCAGCACGCGCGGGAAGAACGCGGCGGGTGTCGACGCACCCCGAGCGGCTTCCGCGATCGTACGGTTCGTCAACTTCAGATACACGCCCTCGTGCGACGCGAGGCTGAACAGCGGCGCGGCTGCTTCGTACGGCGGCCCGCCGGCGAGTTCCGGACGCGCGAGGTGATCGAGCAACACGCGGATGCCAGGAAAGCGCGCGAGCATGTTCAGCAGCGCCGGGATGCCTTGCGCGGTCATCTGCAGGCAGATCGACACCTTGTGGCGCTGCGCGTATTCCCACACCGGGAACGAGCGCTCGTCGTCGAGCCAGCCGGCCTGGCCCGGCATCGTGCTGCCGGTCGTGAACAGGCGCAGCCCGGAAAGTCCGGCGTCCAGCCAACGCTGCATCTGCGTGAGCGCGTCGCCTGCCAGCACGTCGATCGAAAACACGCCGGCGAACCGGTCGGGATGGCTGCGCACCGCTTCGACCACATAACTATTGTCGTGGCCATATACCGTCGAAGCCTGCACCACCACCGCGCGATCGATGCCGGCTTCGTCGAGCGACGCGAGCAGGCCTTCGAAGCTGACCGGGCGCTTCGCCGACCATTCCGACTGGTGGCCGCCGACCGGTGCGAGCGGATAACGCTGCTGGTCAGCGGAAATTGCGTGAGTATGGGTGTCGACAACGACGGACATAACGTGCTCCTGAATAAAAGTTTTTCTGATCGGATACGCGTTACTGTACGTGCCGTATGGCCGAAGCCCTCAATATGAAGTACGCTTCACGGCATAAGTTTTGGTTAAGCTTAGGGTTTAACATGAGCAATCGGGAGGCTGGATGAGCGAAGCCGGGCACGCATCGTCGGACGATGACCTCGCGCGATTGAGACGGCTGTTTCTGTTCGACGCCGTCTGCGAAGCGGGCGGCATCGGGCAGGCCGCGCTTCGCGCGGGGCGCACGCAACCCGCGGTGAGCCTCGCGATCAGCAAGCTCGAGGCGAGCTTCGGCGGGCAACTGTTCGAGCGCGGCTTCGGCGGCAGCGAGCTGACCGAAGAGGGCGTGATCCTGCACCGGCGCGTTCGCCGCATGCTCGATCAGATGGAGCGCGCGGTCGCGAACCTGACCGGTCAGACGACGCCCGGCGCGGCGAACGCAGCCACGATCTGCCGGCATCTGACCGATGCGCAGGTGCGTTGCCACATCGCCATTGCAAACACCGGCTCGGCCGCGCAGGCGGCCCACGCGCTGGGTATTTCGCAGCCCGCCGTGCATCGCGCCGCGCGGCAGATCGAGCAGAACGTCGGCGTGTCGCTGTATCGGCGGCGTGTGCACAGTGTGTCGGCGAACCCCGCGGGCATCGAGTTCGCGCGCTGCCTGAGTCTCGCGCTGTACGAGATCGCGCAGGCGAGCGAGGACCTGGCATACGCGCGCGGGCAACTGACCGGACGGTTGGCGCTCGGCGTGTTGCCGCTGCTGCCGCCGCGTCTCGTCGCGCGCGCCATTCAGCGTCTGCGCGCGCGCTATCCGGCGGCGCGCATCACCGTCGACGAAAGCTCTCACGCGAGTCTGTTGAGCGCGCTGCGAATGGGCACGATCGATATCATCATCGGCGGTTTGCGCGAGCCGCGTCTCACGGAATCCGTGCAGGAAACCGAACTGTTCAGCGATCCGTACGTGATCGCCGTGCGCAACGGGCATCGGCTGGCCCGCAAGAAAACCATCACCGCGCGCGACCTCGCTGATTACGACTGGGTCGTGCCGCAGCGCAAGGTGCCCCGACGCGCGGTGATCGATCAGATCTTCGCCCGCTTGCCGGTCAAGCCGCGGCTGGTCGTCGAAACGACTTCGCTGGCCATGATGACGGCGATGCTGATCGAAAGCGACTGCATCACGCTGCTGTCGCGCTCGCAGATTCTCGACGGCCACTCCGGAAGCGAGATGGTCGCGCTGGAACTGGAGACACCCGAGGCCAGCCGGGCGGTGGGATTTACCGTCCGGACCGACTGGCTGGGGACGGCGGTGCAACAGGCTTTTCTCGAGCATTTGCGGGAAGAATGCGAGCCTCCTCGCATTGGACCGTAGGTAGGGGCGCTGATTGATGGCGGGCACGGGGCCGCGAGAATCAGCGCTGTGACGGGGAGCAACGGCGACTCAGCGCATCGCGCCTTTCGTCTCCGGCATCAGCAGCACGACGCCGACATAAACGGCGCTGACGAGCGCGCTGACCACCGCCAGCGTGGCCGGCAGCAGACCCACCTGGGTCGCCAGCAGCGACACCAGCGTCGGCATCGAGCCGCCGATCGCGAAGCCGATATTCCACGAGATCGCGGTGCCGCTGGAACGGATTTCCGTCGGGAAGCGCTCGTTCAGCACGATCACCAGCGGTGCGTAACAGAACGTGCCGATCGAGCTGAGCGCAATCGTGTAGACGGCGATCACGCCGATCGCATGCGCGTGACTGAGCCCGAGATAGAGCAACGGAATCGATACGAACGAAATGCCGCCATACAGCAGCATGCCGCGACGCCGGCCGATGCGGTCGGTCAGCGCGCCGGACAGCACGGACGAGACGCTCACGCACACCGCCGACGCACTCAGGATCAGCCCTAGCGTCGTATGTGGCACGTTGTTGACGATCTTCAGAAAGGTCGGCAAATAACCGGAGGTCAGGTACGACAGTCCGCCGCCCGTGAGCGTCAACAGCACGCAACTGAGCGTGATGCCGGCGAAGCCGCCACGCAGCGCGCTAATCTGCTTGCCCCGTGCCGAAGGCTGCGCGTGCTGCTTCGCCGCGAGCGCGAGCCACAGTGGCGATTCCTGCAGACGCTTGAAGACGAACAGGCCGAGCAGTGAGCTCGCGAGACCCGAGAAGAACATGATGCGCCATCCCCAGACCGTGAAAGCCGGTCCGGGAATGAGCGCGCTCACCACCACGAAGATCAGCGACGCGAACAGTTTGCCGACGCCGGAGCCGCCGCCGCAGATGATGCCCGACGCGAGCCCCCGGTATTGCGGATCGATCGACTCGGTGCCGAGCGTGTGCGTGGCGGCAACCATCCCGCCCATATACACGCCTTGCACGAGGCGCAGCAGCAGGAATAGCGCGGGAGCAACGATGCCGATCGTCTGATACGTCGGAATCGTGCCCATCAGCGCGGTCGAGATGCCGACGCCCATCGACGCGACGACCAGCGTCTTCTTGCGGCCATGGCGATCGGAGTAGCGGCCGAACAGATAGCCGCCGAACGGACGCATGAACAGCGTCACGGTGAACGCGCCATACACCGCGGCCAGCGACAGCATCTGATTCGACGAGTCGAAGAACACGTGCGCCAGTATCGGCGCCACGTACAGCAGGATAAACAGATCAAACAGATCGAATGCCCAACCAAGGCAGGACATCGCGACCGCCTGAGCCTTCTGCCGTGGGGTGAGCACAAGGCCCGCGGCCTGAGAGGGCGGGGATTGCACGAGTAGGTCTCCTGTAATTATCGAATAGTAAGGTGAAGCATCACGAAGCCGTGCCGTAGTTTCAGGCCTCCTCGGGCCAGTACAGCCGCATCGGATTGGCGACCAGCAGTCTACGCTGCAGGTCGGCGCTCGGCGCAATGTGAGGAATGAAGTCCACCAGCAGGCCGTCGTCGGGCATGTGGCGCGTCAGATTCGGATGCGGCCAGTCGGTGCCCCACAGCACGCGGTCCGGAAAGCTCTCGACGATATGACGGGCGAACGGCACGACGTCGCGATAGGCCGCGCGTTCGCCGTGCAACCCCGCGGGGCCGCTCGTCGACAGGCGCTCCGGGCAGGTCACCTTCGACCACACGTTCGGGTTCTCGCGCATGAAGCGCAGGAACAGCTGGAATTCGGGGCCATCCACCGGCTTCGTCACATCCGGGCGGCCCATATGATCGACGACCAAGGTGGTCGGCAGCGACGTGAAGAAGTCCCACAACTCGGGGAGATCCACCGCTTCGAAGTAAATCACCACATGCCAGCCGAGCGGCGCGATGCGGTGCGCGATCTCCATCATTTCGTCGGGCGCCGTGAAATCGACCAGCCGCTTCACGTAGTTGAAGCGCACGCCGCGCACGCCGGCCGCGTGCAGGTCCTGCAGCGCTGCATCCGTGATGTCGCGGCTGAGCGAGGCCACGCCGCGCGCGCGGCCGTCCGAGTGCCTGAGTGCATCGACGAGCGCGCTGTTGTCGGTGCCGTGGCAGGTCGCCTGAACGATCACATTGCGCGCGAAGCCGAGATGATCGCGCAGCGCAAACAACTGTTCCTTCGTTGCGTCGCACGGTGTGTATTTGCGCTGCGGTGCGTACGGGAACCGCTCGCCGGGGCCGAACACGTGACAATGCGCGTCGACGGCGCCCTGCGGCAGCGCGAACGCCGGTTTGCTCGGGGCTTCGAACCAGTCGAGCCAACCCGGGGTTTTCATGAACGGTCCTGTTACTGCTCGGGAAAGTGTGCTGGACATGCGTGGCCTCCCGTTCAATCGATGTAGCTGAGGTGGACCTGGTGCCGCGGCGCACGCGTGCCATTGATAGCCTGCGTGGCGCGCTCACTTGTTCCGCTGACGGATCGTTCATCGGCAAACGCTGGCGCGATGCATTGAATCCTGCGAAATACGACTTCGGATGCGAACAATTTATTTCCTCTTCTTGCGGGGGCCGCGTGAAGACGCGGATTAATTCGGTTGGTGACGGGTTTCACAGCCGTTGTCTTGACGTGCGGTTCTCAGCCGCTGTAGCACGCTTCACAGCGCGCCCGGTTCGTCAGGCTGCATCCAATCCGTGGCGGCGTTTGAGATCGTCTAGCGCGGGCGAGCGGACGAAGGCGAGCAGCGCGCTGGCCTGCGGCGGGTTGCACGCCGCAACGCATAGCGCGGCGGAAAACGTCGTGACGATTTCGCAGGCAGGCGGCATCGTGGCGAGCACGTCGACACCAGGCAGATTCATCAGCTCGCTGAGCTGCTGGAAACCCAGCTCGGCGGTTCCATCTGCGACGAGCTGGCCAACCGGTACGCCCGGCGGCGCCTGCACGATGCGCGCGGCAATCGCATCGGCAATTCCCCAGCGTGCGAAGAGCGCCATCAGCGAGGTGCCACTGGGTCCGGTCGAATAGCCGATGCTGCGTGCGGCAAGCACCGCATCACGCAACGCGTGTTCGTCGTGGATTTCGGGGTGCGGTGCATCGGTGCGTACCGCGACGGCAACGCGCGATCGAACGAAATCCGTCTTGCTGTCAGCCACCACGTGGCCATCGGCGATCAGCGCGTCGATCGCGTCGCTCGCCAGCGCGACCACTTCGAACGCTTCACCGGCGCGCACGCGTCTGGCGGCATCGACGCCGCCGACCGATTCGAACTGCACGTTCACACCGTGTTCCTCGCGGTACAGCCCGGCGATATCAGTCAGCAGCAGGCGGGTAGCCATCGACGAGATTGCGCGCAGCGTCACGCGGGAATGAAAGGGGGAGGCAGACTTTTGCATGGCCTGATTCTGACCATCCAGCGTTGCGCTGCCTAGTACCTCGAACGCACTAGCTGTTATAACAATTTGTTATGGGCGAGAATTTCCCTCAGCAGCCTTGAAGTCTGACGAATCAGCGGCGTGACCGGCCGATGGGATGACACTGCCAGACATAGCGTGCTGGTGAGCAGCGGGTCTTTGAACGGCGACAACGTAAAGGCCCCCGGCCGATCCGATGCGGCCAGTGCTGTCTGTGTGAGGACCGCGTGGCCGTAGCCCGCGTGAACCAGATCGAGAATCGACGGAACGCTCGATATTTCCAGCGCGATATTCAGTTTTACGCCGGCCATCGCTGCCTGCGTGTCGAGAAGCCGGCGCATCGCGTGCGTGCGTTCGGGGAGAATCAGCGGATAATCGGCGACCCGCGCAAACGGCAGAGACTTTGCCTTCGCGCCGCTGCGCGTCGCGCGGCTCACCAGACCGAGCGCCTCGTCGGCCACCGGCGTGATCTCGATGGCCGCATTGGGCTCCGGTCTATGCACGAGGCTCAGATCGATCCGGCCCATCGCAATCCATTCGACCAGATGGGTGGAGAGCCCCTCGACGATCGCGATCGACGCCGCGGGAAACTCGCTGCGAAACGTATCGACGAGAAGCGGCGTCAGACGCCGGATCATGCTCGGCGGCAGACCTAGCACGATGCGCCCGGACGGCTCGTCGCGCGCGGCTTCGATATCTTCCGCGACGCTCGTGACGAGCTGAAGAACACCGACGCCATGATCGAAAAGACGCTTGCCGATTTCGGTCAGCACGACACCGCGACCGTTACGGATCAGCAGCGTGGTGCGCAGATCGGTCTCAAGCAGCCGCACCTGGCGCGACAGCGCCGGTTGGGTCATGTTCAGTTGCAGTGCCGCTTTGCCGAAGCTGCCGAGCTCGGCGACGCGGACGAAGTATTCCAGCTGCTTGAGGTTCATAGGGTTCGCCGGTATTGAAGCCGTGGGGTTGCACGGACCGTCGATTATCGACGACACGCCGGGAATCTGCTGGGGGAGCGAATGACTGGCCGCCTTCGAAGCGGCGGGTAGCGCGCATCGGCGAGTCTTTCTCAATCACACGGGTGCCGAGTCGCGGTGAAGCCGGGCATGCCAATACTGTGTACCGCGTAATGGCGTTTCTCGCGCTTGCCGCCCGCGCGACGACGGTGATACTGCCGCAGTTGGAGGTGGCCAACGATATTGGCGCGATCGACCAGTGGCACTGTACCTGGCTCACGGCAGTCCCGCCGATGAACGAATCCGCGCGTGCATAGCAGCCGGCCGTGTGTGTCGCAGACGCGAATGCATCGGAGGCGGCTCGCCGCGTCGTCGATGACGGTCTTTCTAAAGCAAAAATGGCCCGATCGGCGTAAGCCGAACGGGCCATTTTGTCAGGCCGGCCATCTTGCTCGTCGTCACTCCCTGATGTGGTAGAAGTGGAGACCGTTCGCTCGCGCTCGCGACCGGTTCCACCGCGTCATACTGCTTCCATTCGAGCCATCAGTAATGCACGACAGTGCGGATCGACTTGCCTTCATGCATCAGATCGAACGCTTCGTTGATGCCGGTGAGGGGTTTCGTGTGAGTCACGAACGGCGCGAGCTGGATCTTGCCCGCCATCGCGTCTTCCACCATGCCCGGCAGTTGCGAGCGGCCTTTCACGCCGCCGAAGGCCGTACCTAGCCAGCGGCGGCCGGTCACGAGCTGGAACGGCCGGGTGGAGATTTCCTGACCCGCGCCGGCCACGCCGATCACAACGGATTGGCCCCAGCCACGATGCGCGCATTCGAGTGCCGCGCGCATCACGTTGACGTTGCCGATGCATTCGAAGCTGTGATCCACGCCCCAGCCGGTCATCTCGACAATCACCTGCTGGATCGGCTTCTGATGATCCTTCGGATTGATGCAGTCGGTAGCGCCGAAAGCACGTGCAAGATCGAACTTACCCGGATTGGTGTCGACGGCGATGATGCGGCTCGCCTTCGCGAGCTTCGCGCCCTGAATCACCGCGAGCCCGATACCGCCCAGCCCGAAAACCGCAACCGTATCGCCTTCCTGCACCTTGGCCGTGTTCTTAACCGCGCCGAGGCCCGTGGTCACGCCGCAGCCGAGCAGGCACACCTGCTCGGGGTCGGCTTGCGGGTTGATCCTGGCGAGCGACACTTCGGCCACCACGGTGTACTCGCTGAACGTCGAGCAGCCCATGTAGTGATAGATCGGCTGGCCGTTGTAGCTGAAGCGGGTGGTGCCGTCGGGCATCACGCCTTTGCCCTGGGTCGCGCGCACCGCTACGCACAGATTGGTCTTGCCGCTCTTGCAGAACAGGCACTCGCCGCATTCGGCGGTGTAGAGCGGAATCACGTGATCGCCGGGCTTGACGCTCGTCACGCCTTCACCTACTTCCACGACGATACCGGCGCCTTCATGGCCGAGTACGGCAGGAAAGAGCCCTTCCGGATCTTCTCCGGAGAGCGTGAAGGCATCGGTGTGGCAGACGCCGGTGTGCGTGATCTTCACGAGCACCTCGCCCTTGCGGGGCGGTTCGACGTCGATTTCTACGATCTGAAGCGGCTTGCCCGCCTCGAATGCGACAGCGGCACGTGATTTCATGGTAGTTCCTGCGAAAAAAGTGTGATTGATCAGCTAAGCGCAAAGACACGCCGGCGCGAGCTAGCGCAAATAGGTGCGAACGAGCGATACCACATCGTCGATCGATCCAGACGGGGATTCCACGGTTTTGCCGAGCTGCGTGAATTCCTCGCGCAGATGACTTTCGAGCACGCCGGCCATGACCCCGTTGATGGCCCCGCGGATAGCGGCCAATTGCTGGAGCACGGGCGCGCAGTCAGCACCTTCTTCGAGTGCGCGCTCGAGTGCGTCCAGTTGACCACGCACTTTGCGCACTCTCGTCAGAACACGCTTCTTTTCTTCGGGGGTATGGGGCATGACGGCGCCGAGGTAGGGTACTGGAGGGGAGTATAGAACATTACTGCGGAGAGTACACGTGCTGCGTCGCCATGTTCGCTGCGACGCGACGTGCTGGCTCGTTAAGTGTTACGCACGATATCGTGTAGTTCCGGTTCGTCGCTAAAGCCACTGCCGGGATCTTGCCCGGCAAGTACGCGCTGATGCAACGGCCCGAGGTTGGTGTGGGACGTGCTTACTCGAGGTCCAACGCAGCGAGTGCCGACGGCGGGTCGTCCGTTGGCCGAAATCATTGCCCGGTTGACTGTTTTCGAATGCTGTTAAAGCGCTCCATCATCGCGCCTGCTCCGATAATCAGACAGGCACCGGCACGCGGGTGATATCGATATGGAGAGTCAAATGAATCAAGTCGTAGCGAACCCGGCGGAACGCGTGGGGCCGTCGTTTTCCGTCGACGGCATGCTGCGCGCTCGCCAGAAGACTCGCGAAGCCATCGCCCGGATCGCCGCGCAGGTTCATCCGGGGATGGTCGAGGAGGATGCGGTGGCGATGGCGAAGAAAACGATGTCCGATATGGGCCTCGCGTTGAGCTGGCACCCCACGCGTGTGCGTTTTGGCAGCAATACGATGAAGCCGATGAAGGTTCAATCTGCTGCTGGCGTCGCTTCGGCCGAACCGAGTCGCGAGCCACGCGCTCGGTATCAGCAACAGCCCCATCAGCAGGATCGGGACGGTCGCGAGTAGCGATGCCATCGCATGTGAAAGCAGGAACGCGCGGCTGATGGCCGGCAGTACTGGGCCAATCGACGCGATGCCGGGTCGAAGCCCCATTGCAACGACGACGATCGCGGCGATGAGCCATACCGGTTCTTTCGTGTCAGGTATGGTTGCTCGAATGATTTCGGCAGCGCGATCAGCCGCGATGGAATCGCTCGACACCGCATCGCTCGCGCCGCCCTCACGCATTGACACTTCCACGACGTTTTTCATATCCATTCCCGGCAACTGTATGACTGTGTCCGCGACGCGCGAGCTGATTGACGGCTACTGCCGCCAGCACGGTGTCGTACCGCGCGTTGCGATGCAAGCCGATTCGATCAGCGCGGTCATTGAACTCGTACGTCGCAGGACGCTTGCTACGTTGCTGCCGGCCGCGATCGCGGCGCAGGACAGCGAATTGCGTTTGCTGGAACTGAAGCCGGCAGTCCCGCAGCGAACTGCCGCGTTGTTACTGCGCCAAGGCGCTCATCGAAGTGCGGCAACGCGCGCATTCACCAAGCCTGCACTCGAGGAAGGGGCGATAGAGGCGGGCGCCGACCGGTCCCAGCCGGCGCCCTGATCCGTTTAAGCGCGCGTTGATGATGCTGCGCGTGGCGCTTATATTAGCTCGCACCCGCAGACGCGCTTTACTTCAGGCCGGCGTAGACCATCCTCGCGAACTGGTCGCCGTTGAACACGAAGTTGCCCCATTTGGCATCGAACGCGGCCGTCGGCCTGGCGGCAACGACCTCGTCGACGGATTTTCCCTGTTGCTTCAATGCCGCGACGTTATTGCGCACGCTGACCAGCATGTCGCGGAATTCGATCAGTTGAGCGCGATTGCCGACTGCGCCATGGCCAGGCACGACGATGGTGTGGTCGGTCGTGTAGGCCACGGCTTCGTTGGCCCACTTGATCGCGCCGTCGATACTGCCGCCGTCCTCGTTATCGATATACGGATAAATGCCGTTCCAGAAGGTATCGCCGAGCGCCAGCACATCCGCGTCCTTGAAATAGATCCACAGATCACCATCGGTATGACCACCGCCAAAATTCCGCACCTGGACCGTGGTTCCCGAAAAGGAAAAGGTCTTTTCCCGATCGACTAGCAGCGTCGGACGCGCCGCTGCGGGCACCGGCTGGAACGTCCAGTTCCATGCATCCACATGGGTGGTTTCGGTCAGGTGTTTCTGGGTATTCCTATGAGCAACGATGGTAGCGCCAGCTTCATGCATCCATGCGTTACCGTCGGTGTGGTCCCAGTGCCAATGCGTGTTGACCACGTATTTCAGCGGCGCGGGACTGATGTTGTCGAGTGCGGCTTGCAGTTTTGGCTGCGACTTGCTGATGCCGGCATCAACCAGAAATTTTCCGTCCTTCCCAGACAGTACGGTGATATTTCCACCGGAGCCCATTATCACGGTGATGTTGTCGCGCAGCGGCTGCACGACCAGATCCGCGTCGGCGCGCCGCAAATATCGCGCGCCCGCGCCGGTATGGAAATAGTCGTCCTGCGCAAGCTTGCTGCTTTGAGCGGGCTGCAAAGTCGACTCGGCAAGTGCGCTGTCGGAGAAAGACAGCATGCCCGATAAAAAGCAGACTGACGCAAATAATGCGGGCATCACCGCGTATCTTTTCGCGACCGCTGCTGATCTGAAAAGTGCATTCATTTTGCTGCCCCTTTGGTTACGCGACGTCAGCGTCGACATGCACAAAAGTATGGGCGAGAAAGCTAACGTCGAGATCAGACTGTGCGGACTATTGCTGCCAGACTGCGGTCGTTTGCTGCCATCGGGTCTGAGCGACGCGCAATTGGCGATCGGCCTGCGAGCCGCGGGGTACGCATAACGGAACGCCTGCAACGTTGCGGCGCGCGGCGGTCGCTGGCTGCCGCAACTTGCCGGCTGGTGAAATGGACGCGATAGCGAGGCCGCGTCCGCGCCAGCGGATGGTACATCGCGAATGTGCGTTTTTGGTTCTTTTGAATGAACCTGCGTCGGCGCAGAATGGCGCGCACCAATCAAGGAGTTCCATATGAATACCAGGCGCATTGCATTGCCTTTGCTGGCAGCCATCGGAATGACATTTGCCGGGGCATCGGTTGCCGCTGACAACCCGGGCGACAGCGTCAAGCCCAATTTTTCACATGTCATTCCGAACATTCCCGGCAAGTCTCTGATTGCCGTGGAAGTCTCGTATCCGCCGGGCGGTGCGTCGATGGCGCACCATCATGCTCATTCGGCGTTCATCTACGCGTACGTCGTGTCAGGCAGCGTGGTGAGCCAGGTGGAAGGGCAACCCGAGCACACGTACCATGCGGGCGAATCGTTCTATGAGGCACCGGGGGCTCACCATACGGTCAGCCGGAATGCGAGCCGGACAGAGCCGGCGAAACTGCTCGCTGTATTCGTCGTCAATACCGATGACAACGCGCTTACGACCTTCGATAAATAGGAGCCCGAGATGACGCAGCGATTGAACTACGAAAAAGCTTCGCCTGGCGGAATCGAAGCACTGGGACGTGTGTATGGCTACATCATGCAGTCCGGACTCGATGCGGTTCTGGTCGACCTGGTCTATCTGCGTGCGAGCCAGATCAATGGATGCGCGTATTGCATCGACATGCATACTCGCGATCTGATCAAGAAGGGCGTCGCGATCGACAAGATCGTGCTGGTTCCGGTATGGCAGGAGGCGGGCGCGCTTTTTAGCGATCGGGAAAAGGCCGCATTGGCCTGGGCCGAGTCGGTGACGCGAGTAGCACAGTCCGGCGTACCCGACGACGACTTTCAGGCAGCGAGGGCGGTATTCAGCGAAAAAGAACTGGCTGACCTGACGATTGCGATTGGCCTGATGAACGCGTACAACCGGTTGGCTATCAGCTTCCGCGCAACGCCCGAAGCCGCTCGTTGAAGCTACCGCGCTTTGACGGAGCGATGTGCGCCTGGAGATTCGAAGCGATCAGCTTGACTGAGCGTTGAGCATAGAGCCGGGGTTGTCCACGCACGGGCGGCATGCGCATTCTTACCGCCATGACGCCCCGAGCGAGTGGACAACCCGCAAACAACGAGCCTAAGCAGCTCGCTACGGCTGCGACGGCGGCAAATAGGTGATCTGCTGCTCGTCATACAGTGCATAGATCAGTTCGAGCATGCGACTGATATCGGCCGACTCGTCGAGCATGCGCATGCTCATGATGATCGGCGACACCAGATTCTCGTCGTCAAGGTCTTTGTACGCGACGTCGCCCCGCTGTAGCCCATACACGCTCGCTGGCACGATCGCAATGCCTTCGCCCGCGCCGACCAGACCGAGAGCGATC
>NZ_DASXHN010000336.1:0-17877 GCF_036488505.1 Paraburkholderia sp.
CGTCAACTGGTTTTTATCACCTGCCCAACCCGTTCACGTCGCTCAAGCCCTTGCCCTTAAAGGCTCTCCCGCTTCCCCGCGCCCCGGCGTCCGGAGCACGAAAGAGCGGAATTCTAGCCGCCCAAGTCGGGGCTTGCAAGCGAAATTCCAGGGTTTTCCTTAAGGAGTCTTCCCAATCCGACCAGACTCGTCCACGACCGGCGCTCTTGCTTCAGACGCCTGAGCCTGCGCGGCTGGAGCACCGATCGTCCAGTCGTGCAGTACCGTATAAGCAACCGCCAACAATGTCGGCCCGATGAAAACACCGAGAAAGCCAAAGGCCAACGCGCCGCCCAGAATGCCCAGCATCACCAGGATTAACGGCATATCGCTATTTTTGCCAATCAGAATAGGCTTGATGACGTTGTCAGCCATACCGACGACCAGTACGCCCCAGATGACGAGAAATATTGCCCAGCCGGTCGCGCCACCCTGGTACAGCCAGATCGCCGCCGGCAACCATGCAATGACTGGACCGCCCGGCACCACTGACAGAAAAAATGTCGCGAGCCCGAGCAACGCGGGCGCCGGCACGCCGGCAATCCAGTAGCCCAGCCCCGCCAGGACCCCCTGCACGAGCGCCGTACCGAGAATACCGTAGACCACGCCCTTAATCGTGCTGCCCGCCAGTGCCAGCAGATAATCGGCGCGCTCACCCGCAATACGCCGCATACCGGCATTCAGCCAGGCAGCAGCCCCCTCCCCCCCTGTATAAAAGAAGAATGCGAGCACGATACTCAGCGCCAGCAGCCCCAGCCCGTGCGTAACCGCGATCGCCGCGGCGAGTATCCACTTGCCGGCGGGCGCCGCGTACGTGTGCAGTTGCGCGATCAATTCCGAATTGCTGCTGGTCATACGTTGCCAGAACGCCTCGATGCTCGAGCCGACTAGCGGGATTCGCCCCACCCACCCCGGAAGATCGGGCAAACCGGATTCGAACAGCTTTTGCACCAGCGCAACGATGTCATGGACATGCGCGCCAAAAGCAAACCCCGCATAGACGAATGGTCCGAGCACGACGAGCAGAATGAGCATCACGATCAGCGCCGCAGCCAACTTGCGCCGGCCCCCCATTGCACCGGCCAGCCGCCGGTACAGCCCCCACGAGCTGTAACTCAGAATGGCGCCCCACAGCAGCGCGGTCGTAAACGGCGCCAGCACTAGCAACGAACCGCCGACGAGGACAATCAGCGCGAACACAGCGGCAAGACGTTCGATGAGTTGGTCCGATTTCACGATGGATCTCCTATTGCGCCAGGCCATGGCAATCAATTGACATACGCCTGTCAGGCGCCCGCTGGACGCCGTCAGTATAGAAGCGAGTCGACGTCCCGGTGTCTTATACCACTCGGCCAAGCCGATGCGAGCGGGACATGACTGCACGCGCAAAAGACCCGTTTCCGGGATAAAAAACGCCCTCATCTTTCCGACATTGCCAAGCACGCCGTATCGCGGCCCGGAAAGGACTAGAATATAAGGTTCCGTGCCCCCTTTTTTCCCGGATTTATGCGCTCGCGAATCGCCAAACGTCTCCCTCCCGACGCAGACAAGCTCGTCGGTCTCTCGCTCGCGCTTTTCGCGTCGGGCAGCCGCACTGAAGATCGCTTCTGGGAAGCGAAGCTCGATGCGCTGCTGGCCAAGATCGTGCGCAACGCCAACCAGACGACGCTGGACGCCGCGCTCGATCATCTGCAGCAAAACCATCCCGACGCCTACGGCGCGCTCGCCGATATGGCGGAGACTCATAGCGAGTCGTTCATCATCGAACACGAAGGCGTGTCTTACGAAGCGCTGCTGATCGCCGCGCCCGTGCTCGCCTGGACCCGCTACGTGATCCCATCCGGTCCGCTCAAGGCTGACGCGGCCGATGCGCTGCGCGCCCATCTCCAGGCGCACGTGCTCGCCGCGAACACGCGCGTCGCGATGGCGCCGTTCATGTATAGCATCGACCAGCTTCCGCGCCATCACGTCGAAACGTGGCGCATTGCCCAGCAACTCGCGCAGGCGGCGCTGAGCGGCGGCAACGCGAAGCTCAATTTCGGCGAGCTGCCGGAAACGTCGCCAATCCTGGCCGACCCGCGTTTCCTGCTGGCCGTGGTCGCGGCGCCCGTGGGCGAGGCGACCTTCCGTTGGCAGGAAGAAGAACACGGCAGCCGCATCGAGCGCGGCCAGTGCCTCGAACAATGGGCTACGCAGGGCGGCGCCAATCTGTCGCTCGTGCTGCCCGGCTGCGAATTCGAATGCCTGCTGCCGGATGCGTACTACTCGGCGTGCCGCGATGCCGACGAAAGTGTGCGCCCTCACACCGTGCGCACCGCCGTGCGTTATCTATTTGACACAATTGGTGCCGCGCCGCAGGAGCTGCGCGCGGTGGTCGCCGGCTTCGGTGAGAGGCGCATCGACGAATACCGTGTCGGCTTCACGCGCCGGGGCAGCAACGACGTAATCTATGGTGTCGTGTGGCCTCTCTATGGGCGCGAAAACGGCGAGCCCGGCATCGATGAGGAGCCGCAGGAAACTGCTGGCTCGGACGATCCTCTCGAGGAGATCGTCGCACTGCTCAAGGAAACGGGCATCACCGACGTGCGCCGCCACGCGGGCCGCTTCGAGCCCGAATATTGCGACGACTGCGGCGTGCCGTTGTACGCGGACCCGCTCGGCGAAATCGTCCATGCCGAAATGCCTGAAGACGCGGAGCCAGCACAACCGCATTTCCATTGAGCGACGACGCAAACGTCGGCAACCTACCGAAAATAGCCCCGCCTTGCGCGGGGCTTTTTGTTCACGTAGCCGCTCTTCCTACGCCTTTTGGCCAGCCGTCAAATCGAAAGGAATTTGTCATCATAGACACGGTGACGCATCGCCTGACGTGAGGAGCTTTCGAGGCCGCACAGGTGCGTCGCGCTATTTCGCCCGATCCATCTGGAGACATGCATGCGCTTCTCGATTCTCAATTCAAACGCGGAACGACGTGACGGACTCAAAGCCTTATTGCGGCAGATAGACCGGCTGGCGCGCTTTACCGAGGCGCAGGACTGGCGCCAACTCGAACGTCCATTCAAGCGTTATCTGCCAGATCTTCTCGTGATCGACTGGCAGGACTGGATGTCGGTCGCGGACGCTCGCCATTTACTCAGCAACTATCCCGACCTGCGAATCGCCGTGCTCACCGACGGGACCTCGCCCGCGCTCGTGCGCGCGCTGATGGATGAAGGCGTGCTGGGCGTCGTGCCGCGCGACACCGATCCCTGCCTGATCGTGCGTGCCTTCGAAATGGTGCTGCTTGGCGGCCACTACGTGCCGCCCGGCGCATTGGCGCTCGATCCGCCGTTGCCTGCTGACACCGCGATCCGCCCGTTCGACGAAAAGAGCCCGCCGCCACGTCGCAACAGACTCTCGAGCGGATTGTCGCCGCGCCAGCAGCAGATCATGCGCTGCGTTCACATGGGCAGCACCAACAAGATGATCGCGCGCACGCTCGGCATTAGCGAAGGCACGGTCAAGATCCATCTGACGAGCATATTTCAGCAACTAGGCGCACCCAATCGCGCCGCCGCGGTCGCGCTCTACAACGGCTGGCTGATGAACCATCTGCAGGTTCTGCACAACAACGGCGAGAATGCGCCGCAGGCGGTGTCGATGGGGCAGACCGGCACGGTTGCGCTGCGGCGCCCGAAGCATACGCATTTCCAGTATCCGTTGCCTGCGAGCGACACAAACACCGCACTGCCGATGGCCGCGGAGCCCGCCGCTTCCTACAGTGACACGCCCGCCGCGGCGCCTGCGCGAAAACCAGTGAGATCGGGCTCGGCGTGACGCAATGCACGTTGCGTGCAAGCATCGCGAGGTGCGCGCCCACGCAGCGTTGACGGCGGCTGGCATGGAATCCGCTCACACCTTTTGCCGTCCAACGAGTAATATGAACGCATGGGTTTCCTCTATACACCGCTTCCATTCTGGATCGCTGTCGGTGGCTGGATCGCCACCACGATAGTGATCGCGCTCGCGCTGTGGAAGAATCCTTTCAAAAGACTTCAGGACGGCACCCTCCAGCATGTCTGGCTGGCGATCATCGTCGCGCTGTCGGTGCTGTGGGCGACTAACGCTTGGCTCGACGACGGCACCGTCATGCATGTGCTCGGCGCGACGCTCGTGGTCACGCTATTCGACTGGGGACTCGCGCTTCTCGCGATGGCGGTGGTCACGGCTCTGGCCGCCGTCGTCTTCGACGCTCCGTGGCAAGGCATCGCGGTCACGTTCCTCGTGTACGGCGCACTGCCCGTGTGTATCTCGACGTTGCTTCAGCGCGTCTGCACCGCGTGGCTGCCGCGCAATCTCTTCATGTTCATTTTCGGCCAGGGCTTCGTCTCGCCCGCCATTGCGGTGTCGCTGACCGCCGCGGCCGCGCTCGGCATTCACGTCGCGCTCGCCGGCGGCTCGCCGACCGTCGTGCCGGCTGGCTACGCGTTCAGCGTGCTGCTGCTCGCCACCGGCGAGGCGTGGTTCACAGGCATGGCGACGGCGCTGATCGCGGTGTACCGCCCAGCCTGGGTCACCACTTATGACGTGCGGCGCTATCGACTGGGCGGCCCGCGGACCTGACTTGCGCTTTGGCCTCACGCTGCGCGCGTATCGGTGACGATTCCCCGGCGGCATGGCCGATGCGCGCGACGAGGCGCGCGCCTCAGGCAAGACAGAATATTTGCAGCAAGATTGAACTCAACCCTTTCGCGATGCATCTTATTTGCCTCACATCCCCTCGGCATCTGAAGAACTAGATGGATCGCACCAACATACCGCGTCGATTGCTGCGGGTAGTCGGCCGGTTGGCAGCCTGCGCGGCAAGTCTCTCGCTCATCTGCACGGCTCCCGCATTCGCCGATCAACTCGAGCAGCACAACGATCTCGTCAACAAATTCGTCAACGAAATGCACGCGGACCCGCTCGTCGCGGACTGCGCTGCGCACGGCAACTTCGTCGCAAGCACGTCGACCGCGTTCGACCACGTCGAATTTCCCCCCAGTTCATTCGATAGCGCGCATTCGTCCGTCACGCCTTGGAACGATTCGTTCGACGAAGGCAAGCAGCGCGTCAAGGTGGACAGCATCGTCACTGTCGAAGGCATCGGCGTACGTCAGAACGGCTCGGACGACCCGGCCGACCTGAAATTCCGCTGCGGCTACGTGGGCCCACAGATGCTCGCGTTCAGCTGGAACGATCCGGTGCCGCCGAATCGGGCGCACAGCGGGTCGTCGGGCAAGCATAAGGGCAAGGGCAAGCACGCGGCGGGCGGCAATACGACGAAGAAGTCCTCGAAGGGAAGCTCGGGTAAATCGTCGCGCGCGACATCGAGTAAGTCGGCAACGAAGAAGAAGGCCAGCTAACACTCAGGCGCGAATTGTTCCGGTCCGCGCGGTCGGCCAACCGTCGCCCCAATAAAAAAGAGGCACGCAGATTGTGCCATGCGTGCCTCTTTTTACGTGTACGTCCCGCTTTGGTTAGAACGTCTCCACGTGCCGCAGGATCGCCTGCAGCATTGCCGCACCAAGCGACGCGCTGCGCTCGCCGTTCCAGCCCGCCCGCTCGTCGGGAAGATCGGCGTTGTCTTTGAACGGCATTTCCAGCGTCAACGACAGGCAACCGAATTCGTTGCCAATGTACTTCGACGCTAGCTTCAGCGCATCCTCGCGATACTTGCTCGCGGCATAGCCATACTTGTCCTGAAAATCAGGGCTCGCCTGCTTGAACGCTTCGACGAAAGCGTTTTGCTCGCGGCCCTGCTGCTCGGTGAAACCCGGCAACATTTCGGAGCCCGCGACGAACACGTACGGCAGCGCCTCGTCGCCGTGAATATCGAAAAACAGGTCGCAGCCCGTTGCGTGAATCGCATCGCGCACCGCCAGCACCTCCGGACTGCGCGCGGCGTTCGGCTCCATCCATTCCCGATTCAGATTCGCGCCGGCCGCATTGGTACGCAGATTGCCGTGCACGCTGCCGTCCGGGTTCATGTTCGGCACGACGTAAAACACCGCGTGGTCGTAGAGCTTGCGCGCGACCGGATCGCCAGCCCAATCGCCCCAGCCCACGAGGCGTTTGACCAGCCCTTCGATAAACCATTCGGCCATCGTCTCGCCCGGATGCTGGCGCGCGATCAGCCACACTTTCTTTTTCGGCATGGCGTTCGCCGCATCGTGCGCGAGCGGCGTGGCAAGCGTGAGCAGTGAAACCGGCCTTCCTTCGACCGTTTTGCCGAGTTCGGTCAGCGACGCGTGGGGCATCTGCTGCACGGCGCCGAGAAACTCCGCATGACGCTCCTCGCTATACGGCTCGAAATACGCGTAGTAGATGCTGTCGAACTCCGGCGTGTGATCGATCGTCAGCACGTTGCCGCCGTACGAGGTCGGCACGCGAAACCAGTTCACCCGGTCGTAGCTCGCGACCGCGCGATAATCGCGCCAGCCCTCGGGGAACGCACAGGCGGCGGCATTTTCGAAGGTCATCGCGCAACGCTCGCCGGCCGCGCCGGACAGCCGGAAATAGAACCACTGCGCGAATTCGGCGTGGCTATCGGGCCGCACGCGCAGGCGGATATTGCCCGCGTCCTCGCAGGACAGCACGTCGATCGCGCCGGCGTCGAAATTGCTCGTAATCGATAACGTCATGAGATCCTTCCCTGCAGGGTTCGCCGCCGGTTAAGCGCGGCGGCACGTTCACTCGGCGATGCGGCGACGAAAAACGTAAGTGGAATCGTTC
The DNA here is from genome assembly GCF_036488505.1 of Paraburkholderia sp. Taxonomy (GTDB): domain Bacteria; phylum Pseudomonadota; class Gammaproteobacteria; order Burkholderiales; family Burkholderiaceae; genus Paraburkholderia. The sequence goes on from NZ_DASXHN010000336.1 coordinate 6,793, forward strand.
GACGCTTGCGCGCTGAACGCGTAGCCCTCGGAGTCGAAGTCCCTTAGCTGTTCAGCGCGATCGAGCCGGTTTTCCACCGCGAAGCGCGCCATCAGGCCACGCGCGCGTTTTGCATGAAAGCTGATGATCTTGTAGCGGCCGCCCTTCCAGTCCTCGAACACCGGTGTGACGACGGGTGCGTCGAGCAGCTTCGGCTTGACCGATTTGAAGTATTCGCCCGACGCGCAATTCACCAGCACGCGCGAGGCCGCGGCATTCTTTTTCAATTGCGCGTTCAGCGCCTGCGTGATCCGCTCGCCCCAGAACGCGTACAGGTCCTTGCCGCGCGGATTGGCAAAGCGCGTACCCATTTCGAGACGGTATGGCTGCAACAGATCGAGTGGCCGCAGCAGACCGTACAGTCCGGACAACACGCGCACATGATTCTGCGCATAGTCGAGATCGGCCGAAGACAGCGTCTTCGCGTTGAAACCTTCATACACGTCGCCGTTGAATGCAAGCACCGCCTGCTTGGCGTTGTGCGTGCCGAACTGCGGCGACCAGTCGGCGTAACGCTGAAAATTGAGGTGCGCGAGCTGATCGGAGATGCCCATCAACGAGCCGATCTGCTGCGGCGACAAACGACGCAGACCGCCGATAAGTTCGGCGGCGTCATCAACGAAATCGGGGATCGTGTGCTTTTTAACGTGTGGCGGGGTGTCGTAGTCGAGCGATTTCGCCGGCGACAGAACGATTATCATAGAGGCTTGCATGCAGGCACGCCGTGCCTGGCGGTCAAAGACGAAACTCCGATTGTAACGAATGCCCGGTTCCCACGCCTCAAGCGACGCGCTGCGCGTCGTGCTCGATTCCAATGTGTGGATCGACATTCTCGTATTCGACGACCCGCACACGCGGCCGATCGCCGCCGCGCTCGAAAGTGGCGCGCTGGCCGCGTTGATCGACACGCGCTGCCTCGCCGAACTCGCCTACGTGCTCGACTATCCGCAATTCGCGCACCGGCACGTCGATAAGGTTGCCGCGCTCGCGATCGTCGCGCGGCTCGCGCAGTTGGTCGCCCCTGGTGAGTCCACCGGGGATGAGCGGCCCTTGCCGCAATGCAAGGATCGCGACGACCAGAAGTTTCTCGAACTGGCCCGTACGGCGCAAGCCGACTGGCTGGTGTCTAAAGACCGCGCGGTCCTGAAGCTCGCCAAACGGACGGCACGCGATTTCGGTTTCCAGATCGCGCCGCCAGGACCGTTCGTCGTGGCCGCAGGCATTGCGCACAACGGCGCAAGCAAGTCCCTCACCATGTGAATCAGGCAAAACCGGTGTCTCGCTCCATGCGCAGGTCACTGCGGCTCCTCTCGCCTTGGCCGAACGGCTAACGCGAAAACCTGCGGCGCGCACACCGCGGTCCGATTCCCTACAATCAGACTTCGCCCTTCGCAACGATTTCCCGAGAACCTAGCCAACCATCGCCAACCTCGACGCCATGAATGCACCGCACGATACGCCCGCGAGCCCCACGTTCCCGTCCCGTTTGCCGAGTGTCGGCACGACGATTTTCACCGTGATGAGCGCGCTCGCCGCAGAAAAGGGCGCGGTGAACCTCGGTCAGGGCTTTCCCGACTTCGCCTGCGATCCGCGCATCGTCGACGCGGTCGCGAACGCGATGCGCGACGGCCACAATCAATACCCGCCGATGGCTGGCGCGATGCCGCTGCGTCAGGCGATCTCGGAGAAGATCGCCAATCTGTATGGCCGCCGCTACGACGCGACGAACGAAATCACCGTGACCGCGGGTGCCACGCAGGCGCTGCTGACCGCAATTCTTTGCAGCGTGCATCCGGGCGACGAAGTGATCGTGGTCGAACCGACCTACGACAGCTACCTGCCGTCGATCGAACTGGCGGGCGGCAAGCCGGTGTTCGTCACGCTCGAAGCGCCCGACTACGCGATCCCGTTCGACCGGCTCGCCGCGGCAGTCACGCCGAGAACGCGGCTGATCATGATCAACACGCCGCACAATCCGACCGGCACGGTCTGGCGCGAACAGGACATGCGCAAGCTCGAGGAGATCGTGCGCGGCACCAACGTGCTGATCCTCTCCGACGAGGTGTACGAGCACATGGTCTACGACGGCGCGCCGCATCAAAGCGTCGCGCGTTATCCGGAACTCGCGCAGCGCAGCTTCGTCGTGTCGAGCTTCGGCAAGACCTATCATGTGACGGGCTGGAAAGTCGGCTATGTCGCCGCGCCGGCTGCGCTGACCGCCGAATTCCGCAAGGTGCACCAGTTCAACGTGTTCACTGTGAATACGCCCATGCAGATCGGCCTCGCGGACTACATGAAGGACCCGGCGCCCTATCTCAATCTGTCGGCGTTCTATCAGAAGAAGCGCGACTTCTTTCGTGACGGACTCGCGAATTCGCGTTTCAGGCTGCTGCCCTGCACGGGCACGTATTTTCAATGCGTCGAGTACTCGGCGATCAGCGACCTGCCCGAAGCCGAATTCGCACAGTGGCTGACCGGTGAGATTGGTGTCGCGGCCATTCCAGTCTCGGCGTTCTATCACGAGCCGCACGAATCAGGCGTGGTGCGCTTCTGTTTCGCGAAGCAGGAAAGCACGCTCGCGACCGCGCTCGAGCGGCTCGCGCGGCTCTAGGATGTCCGCGCGATGTCACGAACGAATCCACGTTCCCTGTCATCGCGCACCTCGGCATCGGCGCGCGCCGACCACCCATGCCCGCCTGGTCGTACGCGCGTCGCTTCGTCACGACGGCCGCGCGGACGCCGCGACATAGGCGTTGCGATCGTCGCTCACGCGCTGCGGCGCCGGCCGCGCGCCGACCGTCTTCAAGTAGCTGTTCCAGTCGATGCCCGCATCGAGCAGAAAATCGCGACCGTGAATGGCTTGCGTCGCCATGCCTACGCAGCGGCTTACGATCGAATCGTCCAGTAAATTAAACGATCGTGCTATTGTAAAAACCCATGGAGTCGAGCATGACAATGAACTCTCGCAATTTCAGCATCGATACCATCGGCATTGTCGGCACCGGCGCAATGGGCCGCGGCATCGCGCAGATCGCTGCGCTCGCGGGTCTGAAGGTCCGTCTGTACGATACCAATGCGGCCGCCGTCGGCGCCGCGCGCGATTATCTCGCGGAAACGTTCGCCAGATTGACGGCCAAAGGCAAGCTCGAACATGCGCGCTCGCTCGCCGCGCTTGCGAACGTGAGCGGCGCGCCCAACATCGGCGAGCTGGTCGGCTGCGATCTGGTCATCGAAGCGATCGTCGAAAAGCTCGACGTGAAACAGGCGCTCTTTCGCGAGCTGGAAACCATCGTGAGCGGTCGCTGCATCCTCGCGTCCAATACCTCTTCGCTGTCGATCACCGCGATCGCCGCCGGCTGCACCGATCCGACGCGCGTGGTCGGCTACCACTTTTTCAATCCGGTACCGTTGATGAAGGTCGTCGAAGTGATCGACGGTCTGCGCAGTGATCCCGCGGCTGGCGACGCACTGATGGATCTTGCGCGCCGCATGGGCCACACGCCGGTGCGCGCGAAGGACATGCCCGGCTTCATCGTCAATCACGCGGGCCGCGGTATGAATACCGAAGGGCTGCGCGTCGCCAGCGAAGGCGTTGCGAGCTTTGCCGATATCGACCGGATCATGCGCGAGCAAGCCGGTTTTCGCCTCGGTCCCTTCGAGCTGCTGGACCTGACCGCGCTGGACGTGTCGCATCCGGTGATGGAGTCGATCTATCACCAGTTCTATGAGGAACCGCGTTACACGCCGTCGCCGATCACCGGCACGCGGCTGCAAGGCGGTCTGCTCGGCCGTAAAACCGGCGAAGGTTTTTATCGCTATGTCGATGGCAAGCAGCAAATCCCCGCCGAAGCGCCCGCGCCGAGCACGTTGCCGTCAAGCGTGTGGGTCAGCAAGCGCTATCAGCAGGCCTATGAAGCCGTCGTGCAACTCGTCGGCAAAGCGGGCGTGAAGCTCGACGAAGGCAGGACGCCCGCCACAAATTCGTTGCTCGTCGTCACGCCGTTCGGTCACGACGCGACCACCGCCGCGGTCGACGAAGCACTCGACGCGAGCCGTGTCGTTGCCGTCGATGCGCTGTTCCCGCTCGTCGGCGCGCAACGCCGCACGCTGATGACCACACCGGCCACGACCCGCGCCGCACGCGATAGCGCGCACGCGCTGTTGGCCGCCGACGGCGTGCCTGTCACGGTGATCCGCGATTCGACCGGCTTCGTCGCGCAACGCGTGGTCGCGACGATCGTCAATATCGGCTGCGAGATCGCGCAAAAGCGCATCGCGACGCCGGACGATATCGACCTCGCCGTCACGCTCGGCCTCGGCTATCCGCGCGGACCACTCGCGCTCGGCGATGCGCTCGGCGCCGGCACGATTCTGACGATCTTGCGCAACATGTTCAGCGTGCTGGGCGAGCCGCGCTACCGTCCATCGCCGTGGCTCGCGCGGCGCGCGCAACTCGGCCTTTCGCTGACCCAGCGCGATGCAATGGATGTTCAACCGGAGACCCAACCATGAGCGCGCAACTGCTCGCTTCGCGTCCCACCAGCAGCGAATCCACGCTGGTTCTCACGCTGTCGAACCCGGGCGCTCGCAATGCACTACATCCGGACATCTACGCGGCCGGTATCGAGGCCTTCGACACCGTCGAGCGCGACCCGTCGATTCGCGCCGTCGTGATCACCGGCGCTGACAACTTCTTCTGTGCGGGCGGCAATCTGAACCGCCTGCTCGAGAATCGCGCGAAAGATCCATCCGTGCAGGCGGCAAGCATCGATCTGCTTGGCGAATGGATTTCAGCACTGCGGCTGTCGTCGAAACCGGTGATCGCCGCGGTCGAAGGCGCGGCGGCTGGCGCGGGCTTTTCGCTTGCGCTCGCGTGCGATCTGATCGTCGCCGCGGACAACGCCAAATTCGCGATGTCGTACGCGCGCGTTGGCTTGACGCCCGACGGCGGCGGCTCGTGGTTCCTGGCTCAGGTGCTGCCGCGCCAGTTGACTACCGAAGTGCTGATCGAAGGCAAGCCGCTCAGCGCGACGCGTCTGCATGAGCTCGGCGTGGTGAACCGGCTCACCACGCCCGGCAGCGCGCTCGACAGCGCGCTCGCGTGGGCCGACGAGCTTGGCGCGATTTCGCCGAATTCGGTTGCGCGCATCAAGGGGCTCATCGCCGCGGCCGGCACGCAGCCGCTCGCCGAGCATCTGGTCGCGGAGCGCGACAACTTCGTCGCGTCGCTGCACCACCGCGAGGGTCTCGAAGGCATTACCGCGTTCCTCGAAAAGCGCACGCCGGTCTACAAATAAGCGAACAGCGAGTTGCCCGACATGCCCGACTACCAACTGCCGAAACGCCGCCGCATCTTCTTGATGCGCCATGGCGACGTCACCTACTTCGACGACTCTGGCCGCACGATCGATCCTGAGACCGTGCCGCTGAACGCGAACGGCCGCGACCAGGCAAGCGCCGCCGGGCGCGTGTTCGCCGAGCAGCAGGTGCGCTTCGATCGCGTGATCGTCAGCGGCTTGCCGCGCACCATTGAAACCGCACGGCGGGTGCTCGCCGGAACCGGCCAGCACATCGAAGTGGAGATTGAGCCTGCATGGCAGGAGATTCGCGGCGGCAGGCTCGGCAGTATTCCCGCTACCGATATCGAGGCCGCTTTTCTCGGCGTATTCGACGGCATCGTGCCGGAAAGCACGCGCTTTCTCGACGGCGAAACGATCGGTGAACTGTTCGATCGTGTGCTGCCGGCGATCGCGGCGCTGCGCGCGGACACGTCGTGGGACACCGCACTGCTGGTGCTGCACGGTGGCGTGAATCGCGCGATTCTGTCGCACGCGCTGACTGCCGGCGGCCGCACGTTCTTCGGCCATCTGGCGCAGGCGAGCGGCTGCATCAACGCGCTCGACGTCGGCGCCGCGCCGCGCGACTGGGTGTTGCGCATGCTCAACCATTCACCGCCGTCGCCGCTGCATCGCGACGTCCGCAATACCACGATGGAAATGCTCTACGCACAATTCATTCAATACCAGCGTAGCTGAAACCGAACGGAGGAGACACATGGTGCAGGCCACACAGACCGGCGACCCCGTACGCGGACAGGACTATTCGGCGTTCGAGGGCACCCGCCCGGTCGCCGACCGGCAACGCTTCGACGCCGACGCGCTCGCCGCGTGGCTGAGCGGGCACGTCGACGGCTTCACGGGGCCGCTCACGCTCGAGCAGTTCGCGGGCGGCCAGTCCAATCCGACCTTCAAGCTGATCACGCCATCGCGCGCGTACGTGATGCGCGCGAAGCCCGGCCCCGCCGCGAAGCTGTTGCCGTCCGCGCATGCGATCGAGCGCGAATACCGCGTGATGCGCGGGCTTGCCGGCACCGCCGTGCCGGTCGCTGAAATGCTCGCGCTGTGCGAAGACGAAAGCGTGATCGGCCGTGCGTTCTACGTGATGGAGTTCGTCGACGGCCGGGTGCTGTGGGACCAGTCGCTGCCCGGCATGACGCCCGCCGAACGCGCGGCGATCTACGATGAGATGAACCGCGTGATCGCGGCCCTGCACAGCGTCGACGTGCAGGCAAGCGATCTCGCCGGCTACGGCAAGCCGGGCAATTACTTCGCTCGCCAGATCGGCCGCTGGAGCAAGCAGTACCTGGCGTCCGAGACCGAAACGATCGACGCGATGCACCGGCTGATCGAATGGCTCCCGCAGCATATGCCGCCGGAAACCAACGAGCGCGTAGCGGTCGTGCATGGCGACTACCGGCTCGACAATCTGATCTTCGCGCGCGACGAGCCGCGCGTGCTCGCGGTGCTCGACTGGGAACTGTCCACGCTCGGCGATCCGCTCGCCGACTTCGCGTATCACTGTATGGCGTGGCACGTCGATCCGGCGCAGTTCCGCGGTATCGCAGGGCTCGACTGGGCCGCGCTCGGCATCCCCGATGAAGCGCAGTACGTTGAACGCTATTGCGAACGCACCGGCGTCGAAATTCTTGGCGACTGGAATTTCTATCTGGCATACAACATGTTCCGGATCGCCGCGATCCTGCAAGGAATCACGAAACGCGTCGTCGATGGCACCGCGTCGAGCACGCAGGCACTCGATGCCGGCCGGCGCGCGAAACCGATGGCCGAACTCGCGTGGCGCTACGCACAAAAGGTCCGCTAGACGCATCGTGTTGCCGCAGTCGCGCGCGGCGGCATTACGGGTGACCTATGCCAGTCGCTGCATGCCGGCCCGGGCGCTCTCACGCATGAACGTGTGCACGCTCCGCCCCAAACATTCCGCAGTTCGTTATCCGCGAGGTCCCAGATGAATTTCGATTACACCCCGAAGGTCCAGGCATTGCGCGAAAAACTGCTCGCCTTCTTTGACGAGCACATCTATTCAAACGAGCAGACTTTCTATAGTGAAATTGCGCGCAATCGGCACAACGGCAACGCGTGGGTGCCGACCGAACTGGTCGAGCAACTGAAGCAGAAGGCGCGCGATGCCGGCCTGTGGAATCTGTTTCTGCCGCAATCGGAGCGCGGCGCCGGGCTGACGAATCTGGAATACGCGCCACTGTGCGAGATCATGGGCCGCGTGCCCTGGGCACCGGAAGTATTCAACTGCAACGCGCCCGACACCGGCAACATGGAAACGATCGAGCGCTACGGCAGCGAAGACAACAAGCGTGAATGGCTCGAACCGCTGCTGCAAGGCCAGATTCGTTCCGCGTTCCTGATGACGGAGCCCGAGGTCGCCTCATCGGATGCGACCAACATCCAGACCAGCATCGTGCGCGACGGCGACTACTACGTGATCAACGGGCATAAGTGGTGGTCCTCGGGCGCGGGCGATCCGCGCTGCAAGGTCTATATCGTGATGGGCAAGACCGATCCCGAAGCGCCGCGTCATCAGCAGCAATCGATGATTCTCGTTCCCGCCGACGCCACCGGCATCACCGTGCACCGCCCGCTCACCGTGTTCGGCTACGACGACGCGCCGCACGGTCATATGGAGATCACGTTGAACAACGTGCGCGTGCCCGCCACCAACATGCTGCTCGGCGAAGGTCGCGGCTTCGAGATCGCGCAAGGCCGCCTCGGACCGGGCCGCATCCATCACTGCATGCGGCTCATCGGTCTGGCCGAGCGCGCACTCGAACTGATGGCGAAGCGCTCGCTGCAACGCGTCGCGTTCGGCAAGCCGGTTGCGTCGCAAGGCGTCACCCAGGAGCGCATCGCCGACGCGCGCTGCATGATCGAACAGGCACGCCTGCTCACGCTGAAGACCGCGTACATGATGGACACCGTCGGCAACAAGGGCGCGCGCGGCGAGATCGCGATGATCAAGGTGGTGGCGCCGAACATGGCGTGTCAGGTGATCGACTGGGCGATTCAGGCGCACGGCGGTGGCGGCGTCAGCGACGACTTCCCGCTCGCCTATGCGTATGCATCGGCGCGCACGCTGCGTTTCGCCGACGGCCCAGACGAAGTGCATCGGAACGCGATCGCCAAGCTCGAGCTTGCGCGCCATATCGATGCGAGCGCGGCCAGCGCGGCGCCTGGCGCCCAGGCTAGCACCAGCGGGCGATCCATGCCCTAAGTTTCGACGATGGGGGCCCCCTTTGCAGCGCCGCTTGTTCAACCAAGGGGGGCAGGGTGATTGACGTCTATGGCTAGGCAACCCCGAACGGCCACAAGTCCACATCATGCTGGAGGAAACCGGTACTAGCCCCTCCGTTTTCTCGCTGCACTAGTCGGCGCAAAAAAGGGCGAGTGGCAGACATGCCGGCTCGCGCTTTTTCGGGGCCGACGATGCCGAGCCTTAGAAATAATGCCGTGTGATGAACTCCGCGACGCACACTGGCCGCTCGCTGCTTTCCCGCTCCACGGTCACGTTCCAGACGACCTCCACACCGTCGTTATTTACATCGGTCACGGACTCCACCGCGAATCTCGCGCGCAGCGACGAACCGACCAGCACCGGCGACACAAAGCGGACCCGATTCAAACCGTAGTTGACGCCCATGCGCTGCTGGAACGTGATCGTCTTGCCGAGCAAACCCGGAATCAACGACAAAGTCAGAAAACCATGCGCGACCGGGCCGCCGAATGGCGACTCGCGCTGGGCCCGCTCGGGATCGACGTGAATCCATTGATGATCGCCAGTCGCGTCGGCAAAGCGGTCGACCGTGTGCTGGTCAACCGTCAGCCATTTGCTGACAAGTGCGCCCGCACCGATCAGCGCCCGCAATGCTGCCGCATCGCCAACGCTCGCAAGCTGCGCCGCGCTCGTCATCATGCAATTCCCGCATTGCGCAGACCGAAGATGCCCTTCGAGCGTACGGTAATCACCGTCTCGCCGTGTTGATTGATGCCCTCCCAGCGTGTCGACACGATGCCGCGATCAGGCTTGCTCTCCGACACGCGTTTGTCGACGATGACATTCATCATCGTGATCGTGTCGCCGACTCGCACCGGTTTCAGCCAGCGGATGTCGTCAATACCGGGCGAACCCATCGACGTCGACCCCGCCAGCAGATTGCGCACGAGCATACCCATCATCACCGAGCACGTATGCCAGCCGCTCGCCACCAGCCCGCGAAACGGCGATTCGGCGGCCGCAGCCTCGTCGAGATGAAACGGCTGTGGATCGAACTTCTGCGCGAACTCGACGATCTCCTCGCGCGTGAACGTGTGTTTGCCGACTTCCCGGCTCGTGCCGACTTCCATGTCCTCGAAACTGATTCCCATCCTCCACCTCCTTATCCGGTTCAACGGCCAGAGCCCACGGCCAGATGCAACGGCCCGATCAGGCTTCGACCAGCGCAAACCCTGGCAGCGCGGCAAAACGCGCGAGGTGATGATCGACATCGCCCAGCGTGGTCTCGATGATTGCGAGGCGCTTGAACAGATGCGCGGCTGCGACCTCGTTCGTGACGCCCATGCCGCCATGTAGTTGCACCGCCTGCTGACCGACGAAGCGCGCGGCCTGGCCGACACGCACCTTGGCCGCGGAGATCGCATGGCGGCGCTCGTCGACGCTGTCGTCCAGGTAGCGCATCGCGGCCAGATACGTGATGGAACGCGCCTGCTCCGCGTGGATCAGCATCTCGACCATCCGATGCTGCAGCGCCTGGAAGCGAGCAATCGGCTGACCGAACTGCTCGCGCGTTTTTGTGTAGTCGACGGTGGCGAGGTTCAGCGCGTCAAGTGCGCCGATCGCCTCCGCGCACAGCAACAGCGTGCCGTAGTCGGCGATCTGCTCGAACGCCGCGGCGCCCGCATGTTTGCCGCCAAGCCGGCGCGCGGGCGTGCCGTTGAATTCGAGCGTCGCGGCGCGCTGACCGTCGATCGTGCGGTATTCGGTCAGCTTGACGCCCGCCGTGCCGCGCGCAACGACGAACAGCGCGATCTCGCCATTCAGGCGCGCCGGGACGATCCAGTGATCCGCCTGCGCACCGTGCATCACGACCGACTTAGTGCCGTTTAGCGTGTGCTGGCCGTGCTGTGCGCTCGCGGTGGTCGCAGTCTCGAACAGGTCGTAGCGCGCGTGCGGTTCGTGAAAGGCCACGGCCAGTTTGCACCCGCCCTGCGCCGTTCGTTCGAGCAGCGCGGCGTCTTCGCCGTCGCCAGTGCCGGCGACGCGCAGCGCCTCGACGCCGACCGCGGTCGCCCAATACGGCTCGACGACCAGCGCGCGGCCGAGTTCCTGCATCACCACCAGCATATCGATCGGGCCGCCGTTGAAGCCGCCTTGCGCTTCGGGCACCGGCAAGGCGGTCAGGCCAAGCTCGGTGAACGCGGCCCAGTGCGCATCCGATACACCGGCTGCGGAGCGCACGATCTGCTGGCGCGCCTCGAAGCCGTAGCTCCTGTCGAGGTAGCGGCGCAACGCGTCGGCCAATTGCTGTTGTTCGTCGTTGAAAGTGAAGTCCATGCGCCGCTCCTCAAAGTCCGAGAATCATCTGCGCGATGATGTTCTTCTGAATTTCGTTCGAGCCGCCGTAAATCGACGTCTTGCGGAAGTTGAAGTAGTACGCGGCCAGCGGCGCGGCATCGTCGT
>NZ_DASXHN010000481.1:0-1709 GCF_036488505.1 Paraburkholderia sp.
GGTTGTGCCGCTCGATTACCGGCCCGAGTTCGAGCGTCGTCAACTGTCCGTCTTTCACGACCACCTTGCCGTCGATCACGCTATGGCTCACCTGCGATGGCGCGCAGAACACCAGCGCCGCCACCGGATCGTGCAGCGCCCCGGCAAACAGCGGCTGACTCAGATCGAACGCGACAAAATCCGCGGCCATCCCAGGCGCGAGCGAGCCGATGTCGTCGCGATTAAGCACGCGCGCGCCGCCCAACGTCGCGATTTCGAGCGCGTCGCGCGCGCTCATCGCGTCCGGGCCGAAACCGACCCGCTGCAACAACAGCGCCTGACGGACCTCGGCAACCATCTGCGCGCCGTCGTTCGACGCGCAACCGTCGACGCCCAGCCCGACCGGCACGCCCGCGAGCCGCATCCGCTTGACCGGCGCGATCCCCGACGCGAGCCGCATATTCGAGCACGGACAATGCGCGACGCCGGTGCCGGTGCGCGCGAACAGTTCGATGCCCGCGTCATCGAGTTGCACGCAGTGCGCATGCCATACGTCGCGACCGATCCAGCCGAGGTCCTGCGCGTACTGCGCGGGCGTCATGCCGAACTTCTCGCGGCTGTACGCGACGTCGTTGACGTTTTCGGCCAGATGCGTGTGCATCGAAACGCCGAATTCGCGCGCCATCAGCGCCGATTCACGCATCAGGTCGCGGCTCACCGAAAACGGCGAGCATGGCGCGACCACCATGCGCAGCATCGCGTAACGCCCGTCGTCGTGATACGTCTCGATCAGACGCTGGGTGTCCGTCAGGATGTCCGCCTCGCGCTCGACCACCGAATCGGGCGGCAAACCGCCGTGCTTGCGACCGACGCTCATGCTGCCGCGCGCCGCGTGAAAGCGCATGCCGATGCGGCGCGCCGCGGCGATGCTGTGATCGAGCCGGCTACCGTTCGGATAGATATACAGATGGTCGCTCGACGTCGTGCAGCCGGACAGCAGCAGTTCGGCCATCGCGGTCAGCGTCGATACCTCGATCATCTCCGGCGTGAGGTTCGCCCACACCTTGTACAGATTCGTGAGCCAGCCGAACAGCTCGGCGTTCTGCGCAGCGGGGATCGCGCGCGTGAGGCTCTGATACATGTGGTGATGCGTGTTCACGAGTCCAGGAATCACCAGATGGCCGCGCAGGTCGAGCACTTCGTCGGCAGTGTGAGGCAACTGCGCGGTCGTGCCGACCGCGACGATGCGGTTGTCCTCGATATACAACGCGCCGTCGCGGAGCTCGCGCCGCTCGCCGTCCATCGTGACCAGCACGTCCGCGTGCTTGACGAGCATCGTCCTGCCGGACTTTTTCGCTGCTTCGTTCATCGTCATTCGTCTTCTCCGCCAGAGTTGCCTGCATGCAAAGCCGTTCGAACGCGATGCGACGGCACGCCGACCGTACCGTCGCGTTCGGTCGAACGCGATGGGCCCGGTTACCCAGCGTGGTGGCGCCGTCTTCGGGGTGTGCGCCGCGCTCGAACCACGTTGGATTCGCACGAGCCGCGCCGCACAGCCCACACCTTGCGCAGCCAAAATCCCGCTGGCAACTCGCTCGACTGCGATACCCGGGTTCACGCCACCGATATGGTGGTCGTTTTTTGACGCAGGTACGATCGCCCGGCGGGTCCGCGCGCCGCGGCGCGACGGACCTGGCGACGCGTGGCGGCTGTCGGGCGGCTCGGCATCA
>NZ_DASXHN010000495.1:0-5344 GCF_036488505.1 Paraburkholderia sp.
CTGGCGAACCGCAACCCGGCCGAACTGCCGTGGGGCGAGCTGAACGTCGACGTCGTGTTGGAGTGCACCGGCTTTTTCACGACCAAGGAAAAGGCCAGCGCGCACATCAAGGGTGGCGCGAAGAAGGTCATCATCTCGGCGCCGGGCGGTAAGGACGTCGACGCGACGATCGTCTACGGCGTGAATCACAACGTGCTGAAGGCATCGGACACGGTGATCTCGAACGCATCGTGCACGACCAACTGCCTCGCACCGCTGGTCAAGCCGCTGAACGACAAGATTGGGCTCGTGAACGGCCTGATGACGACGATCCACGCGTACACGAACGACCAGGTGCTGACCGACGTCTATCACGAAGACCTGCGCCGCGCGCGCTCGGCCACGCACAGCCAGATCCCGACCAAGACCGGTGCTGCTTCGGCGGTCGGCCTCGTGCTGCCGGAACTGAACGGCAAGCTGGACGGCTACGCGATCCGCGTTCCGACGATCAACGTGTCGGTGGTCGACCTGTCGTTCATCGCCGCGCGCGACACGACGGTCGACGAAGTCAACGCGATCATGAAGGAAGCGTCGCAAGGCGCGCTGAAGGGCATCCTCGGTTACAACGACGCGCCGCTGGTGTCGATCGACTTCAACCACAATCCGGCTTCGTCGACGTTCGACGCAACGCTGACCAAGGTGTCGGGCCGTCTCGTCAAGGTGTCGAGCTGGTACGACAACGAGTGGGGCTTCTCGAACCGCATGCTGGACACGGCTGTGGCGCTCGCAAACGCGAAGTAAGTCTCAGGTCTCAGGCTGCATGAGCCGCTCTTCGGAGCGGCTTTTTTTTGTCTGCGGTATTTGCGCTTACGGCGTCGGGAAATAGACGCCAGCGCGCTGCGCGGCGTTCGCAATGTGCGTCTCGATCGCGTTGCCCGCGGCAAGTGAGTCGCGCGCCTTCAGCGCATCCAGAATCGCGCGATGCTCCGTGTACGTGGACAGCACCCGCTCGCGCCGATAGAACGGCATGCGCTGGCTTTCCTTCATGACTTCCGCGCTGCTGCGCAGGATCGATTCGATGGCCGCATTGCCGGCGATGCTGACGATGCGCATATGGAACTCGTAGTCGAAGCGGGCGGCTTCGTCCAGTTCGTCGCAGGCGAGCGCGGTCTGCATTGCAGTGATGTTTTCCTCGAGCCAGTCGAGGTCGGAATCGCTCACCGCGAGGACCGCCATCCGCGCGACGAAGCCTTCCAGCGCATAGCGCATCTGATAGGTGTCGGGCAGCGACGACTGCTCGGCGAAACGCCATGTCTGCGCGTTTTTCGCCTGCGCGCTTTCGACATACACGCCTTTGCCGGGACGGATCACGAGCAAGCCGAGCGCTTCGAGCGTCGATAGCGCTTCGCGCAGCGACGCGCGGCTGATCGACAGTTCATCGGAAAGCTGGCGCTGCGCCGGCAGCAGACTGCCTACCGGATAAACGCCCGCTTCAATCCGCTCGCGAATGGTCGCGATTGCGGCGTCGGTGACGGTATGCGGGACGTTTTTCATCACGGTTCACTCGAGTTGTCCGGTCTGACCGGCATTGTAATACGCGGTGCCCGCGGGCGCCCCGTGCGTTGGCCGCACCGCTGAACCGGATGCATGAGCACCACCTACACAACGGGTAAACACGGTCCGACGGACACTTGACGCGCGCATATCGGCTTCCTACTATTGGCCATAACAGTACTGGTCGGACCAGTCTGAACAGATCGAACACAGAGACATCGTCATCAGGAGAAGCCGTGTTGAAATTCTTCAATTCGCTGTTTGGGCGGGTCGTCATTGCGCTCGTGGTGGGCATCGTGCTCGGTGCCGCTTTTCCGCATTTCGCGCAATCGTTGCGTCCGCTCGGCGACGGCTTTCTCAAGCTCATCAAGATGGTGATCGGGCCGATCGTGTTCTGCGTCGTCGTGAGCGGCATGGCGCACGCGGGCGACCTGCGCAAGGTTGGGCGCGTCGGCGTGAAGGCGGTGATCTACTTCGAAGCGATGACGACGATCGCGCTGGTGATCGGCGCGGTGCTCGCGTATGCGACGCGTCCCGGCGCCGGCATGAACATCAACGTCAATTCGCTCGACGCGGCCTCGCTCGCGAGCTACACCGAACACGCGAAAAGCTTGAAGGACACCGCGGGCTTCCTGCTGAAGATCATCCCCGAGACGGCTTTTAACGCGTTCGCGACGGGCGACATCCTGCAAATCCTCGTGTTTTCCGTGCTGTTCGGCTCCGCGCTGTCGTTGCTTGGCAAGCGCGCGCAGCGCGTGAGCGGCCTGATCGATGAACTGTCGCAGGTGTTTTTCCGGCTGATGGGCTTCATCATCAAGCTCGCACCGCTCGGCGTGCTCGGCGCGGTTGCATTCACGACCGGCACCTACGGCATCGAGTCGCTGAAGCAACTTGGCATGCTGGTGCTGGTGTTCTACCTGAGCTGCATCGTGTTCGTCGCCGTCGTGCTCGGCGCGGTGATGCGGCTCGCGGGGTTCAGCGTCTTCAAGCTGATCCGCTATCTGCGCGAAGAGCTGTCGATCGTGCTCGGCACCGCGTCGTCCGACGCCGTGTTGCCGCAGATCATGCGCAAGCTCGAATGGATGGGTGTCAAGGATTCGACGGTCGGCCTCGTGATTCCGACCGGCTATTCGTTCAACCTCGACGGCTTCTCGATCTATCTGACGCTCGCGGTGATCTTTATCGCGCAGGCGACCAACACGCCGCTATCGATCCATGACCTGATCGTCGTCGTGCTCGTGTCGCTGGTGACGTCGAAGGGCGCGCACGGTATTCCGGGCTCGGCGATCGTGATTCTGGCGGCCACCCTGTCGGCGATTCCGGCGATTCCCGTGCTCGGCCTCGTGCTGATCCTGCCGGTCGACTGGTTCGTCGGGATCGCCCGCGCGCTGACCAACTTGATCGGAAACTGCGTCGCGACGGTAGTCGTCGCCGTGTGGGAGAACGATATCGACAGGGCGCGCGCGCATCGGGTGTTGAACCGTGACGCAGCGCTGCGCTACGTGCCCGCCGTCGACGACACGCTCACCGAACCGGTGGCGGGCGAACACGCGCCCGCGGTCTGACCAGTGACTTGCACCTATCGCTATCGCTACCGCGTTGCAGCACCATTTCGCGCGCCGTCCGGGCGCGCATGCCGCCGGCGGACGCCGCAGTTGCGCTGGCTGTTTCCAGAAACTTTCGCTACCCGACCCACATCATGGCCAATCCGATCCTCGACCCGAACGCTCCCGCCTTCACGCGCCGTTACATGAACCTTGCCGATCCGCGTCTTGGCGCGCAGGCACTTTTCGCCAGCGACGAATTCTTCGCGCCGAAAGAACGGATGCTCGAACCGCAGCCCGCCATGTTCATCCCCGGTAAATACGACGACCACGGGAAATGGATGGACGGCTGGGAGACCCGCCGCAAACGCACGACCGGCCACGATTACTGCGTGATCCGGCTCGCGCGGCCGGGCGTCGTGCACGGCGTCGATCTCGATACGAGCCATTTCACCGGCAACTTTCCGCCAGCCGCGTCGATCGACGGGTGTTATCTCGACAGCGGCGCCGGCAGCGAGGTGCCGTCCGACCGCGCCGACTGGGTGACGCTGGTGCCCGCCACCACGCTGCAGGGCAACCAGCATCACTACATCGAAGTGAACGACGCGCGCCCGTTCACGCATCTGCGCGTGAACCTGTACCCGGACGGCGGCCTCGCGCGTCTGCGCGTATATGGCCAGCCGCAGCGCGACTGGAGCCGCATCGAGCGCGGCACGCTGCTGGACCTCGCGGCGATTGAAAACGGCGCGTACCTGGTCGCCGCGAACAACCAGCATTTCGGCCCCGCGTCGCAGATGCTGATGCCGGGCAGCGGCATCGACATGGGCGACGGCTGGGAAACTCGCCGCCGCCGTGAGCCGGGCAACGACTGGGCGATCATTGCGCTCGCGCGTCCCGGCGTGATTCGCAAGATCGAAGTGGACACCGCGCACTTCAAGGGCAATTTCCCGGACCGCTGCTCGCTGCAGGCGGCTGCGGTGACAGGCGGGACCGACGACTCGCTCGTCACCCAGGCGATGTTCTGGCCGGCGTTGCTCGACGAACAGAAGCTGCAGATGGACAAGCTTCACACGTTCACCGACGGGCTTGCGGCGCTCGGGCCGGTCACGCACGTGCGTTTCAACATCTTCCCCGACGGCGGCGTGTCGCGTCTGCGCCTGTGGGGCGAGATCGCGTAACGCCGCAAAACGGGAGCAATGCGCATGAAGACCTTGCAGATGGAGCGCCTCACGCGCGCGGCATTCGCGCCGTTCGGCGACGTCGTCGAACTCGACGGCGCGCGCCGTTTTCCGATCAACGGCGGCTCCACCGAGCGTTATCACGACCTCGCCAACGTCGACGTGATGCAGCACGGCGGGCGGCCGCTGATCAGCGTGTTTCGCGCGCAGCCGCGCGCGCTGCCGGTCGAGATCAGGATGATGGAGCGGCACCCGCTCGGCAGTCAGGCATTCGTGCCGTTGCAGGTAGGCCGCTATCTGGTGGTGGTCGCGCCCGCGGGGGAGTTCGATCCCAACTGCATGCGCGGGTTCTGGACCGATGCGTGGCAGGGCGTCAATTACGCGAAGGGGGTCTGGCATCACCCGCTGCTCGCGCTCGACCGGGTCAGCGATTTTGTCGTTGTGGACCGCGGCGGAGAGCAGCCCAATTGCGACGAGTTGCAACTCGCCGAGCCGTGGCGGCTCGTGTGCGAGGCGAAAGTCGAGGCGCTGGCCTAGCAGCGCTTACTACATAGGCTAATAAAAAGACCCGCCCGATTTCGCTCGGCCGGGTCTCCTTGGTGCGGACCGCTTGCTTTGCCCGCCTACTCTCTGCCCGCTTACTTGCGCGCAGCCGCCGACGCATCAGTGCTTGCGATGCGGGCAGTTTTCCTTCGTACATACTCCATACAGCGCCAGCGCATGTTCCTGCAGCTTGAAGCCGCGTTCTGTCGCGATGGATTGCTGGCGGCTTTCGATCTCCGAGTCGAAGAACTCTTCGACCACGCCGCAATCGATGCACACGAGGTGGTCGTGATGGGTGCCCTCGTTCAGTTCGAACACCGCCTTGCCCGATTCGAAATTGCTGCGCGAAAGCAGGCCGGCCTGCTCGAATTGCGTGAGCACCCGGTAGACGGTGGCGAGACCGATATCGAGTTCCTCATGCAGCAGGTTGCGGTACACGTCTTCGGCGGTCAGATGACGCACCGGGCTATGCTGAAAAATCTCAAGGATTTTGAGGCGCGGAAGGGTCGCCTTGAGCCCGATATTCTTGAGATCGGTTGGATTGGT
>NZ_DASXHN010000001.1:0-7560 GCF_036488505.1 Paraburkholderia sp.
AGAGCGTGTTGGTCTGCTCCCACAGATTGATCGCCGACGTGCGCGTGATGATCTTCTTGCCGGTCAGATAGTAGGCGTTGCCCTCTGTCGAGTTGAGCGTCATCTGATACGTCATGTTGCGCTCGTCCACGTCCGAGCCATCGACGATAAACAGGTTGAACGTACCGTCCGTGATCGTCAGCGGTTGGGCGGACAGCGCGGGGCAGCTCAGCGTGCCGGCCGTGCGTGCAAGATGATCGGGATCGGCGAGCATATCGGCAAGATCGTCGGACTCGACCGTCAGCGTGAATTCGATCGGACTTTTCACGGCTGCGCCGGCAATGGTCGACGTGTAAGTGCCGATCATCGTTTCGGTGAAGCGCAGGCCGATTTTCTGCTCGGGCGGCGTGGCGGCGGTGCCCTTCGACGTGTAGTCGATCGGCCAGTCATGCGCGTGCGCGATCAGCGCGCAATTGCGCTCGGCGAGCGCGGAAATCGTCAGCAGCGGATTGACGCCGAGCGACATCGGCATCACCGCGCCGTCCATCACGTAGAGGCCGTCGTGTACCGCGTCGCCGGCCACGCCGCTGAACACGCGGCCCTGATGATCGACGACGCCGGCTGCCGCATCGTCGGCCATTCCGCAGCCGCCGAGCGGATGGACGGTCACGGTGCGCCGGCCGGCTATCGGCGTCGAAATCGGATTGCGCAGATATTTGCCGCCGAGCGGCGCCGTGGCCTTGATCAGCACGTCTTCGATGGTCTGGAACAGCGGCTGCCGACCCGCGTTTTTCCATTCGATGCGCGCACGGCCTTTATCGTCGATCGTGATCTGGCCGCTTTCGTCGTCGTGCGCCATCACCAGGTAGCTCTGCGTGTGATTGAGCGCGCCGTGATAGGGGCCGCGAATCAGGCTGTCGAGCGTGCGTGCGTCGTAGGCGGCTCGTTCGAGCAGCGACGGCGGCCCGGCGGCATCGACGCCTTCGAACGGCGCAACCGCGCCGAGCATGGCAACGAGCGCTTCGCCGACGGCCCCGGCAAGCGAGCCTTCCTCGATCACGTAGCCATCCTTGACGTTCGGCACATATTTGGCCTCGCGATTGTCGATCAGCCCGGTGATGGTCGGCCCGACCGCCGCAATGTCGCCCTGCTTGTGCGGCCCCCAGCCGACGCCGTTGATCGGCTCCTCGGTGTTGTACGCGAACGCCAGTACATCGCCGTTGCCGGTGAAGTGCCGGCCGAGCATGTCGGACGTGCTCAAGCCCGCTTCGCGCGAGCGCAGCAACAGCGCCGTCGAGCCGATCGTGCCCGCCGCGACGATGACGATATCGGCCAGCACGAACAGGTCTGCCGCGTGATAGCTTTCGCGGCCGAGCGCCACGAGCTGGAAATTGACCTTCCATTGCTGCGTATCCGGGTCGCGCAGCACCGAATGGACGGCCGTGCCCGTGAAAATCCGCGCGCCGTGCGCGACCGCATCGGGCAGATAGTTCATGTGCGTCGAATTCTTCGCGTCGTAATTGCAACCCGAGTTGCAATCGCCGCAGCCGACACACCGCTGCTGCTCGACACCGGCCTCGTTGAGGCCGGCCTTGAACGTGACGGTAATCGGCGGACGGCTGAAGCGGTCGGCCATCCCGAGTGCCTGCGCCGATTGTTCGAGCGCCTGCAGTTTGGGCAAGGTCGGGAAATCCGCGGGTACCGGCGACGGCGACAGCATTTTCCACGCACGCTCGTAGCCTTTGTCGCGCCCGGCCTTGTCGTTGCGCAACGCGGCGGGCCAGCGCGGGTCGTCCCACACGCGCGGGTCCGCTTCGAGCGCGACGTTCGCGTTGATCAGCGAGGTGCCGCCAAGACCGCAGCCGACCACCGCGTTGACGTCCTCGTTCACGTGCACTTCCAGCAGCGCGAGCGGTGAGCCGATCTGCGCTTCGGCGGTGTTGTACTGAATTTGCTCGACGCCCTGCACCGGCGTGCGCGGATAGTCGCCGGCCATGAATTCGCGTCCGCGTTCGAGCACGCACACGCTGCGGCCCGCGCGCGCCATGCGGCTCGCGGCGATCGCACCGCCGTAGCCGGAACCAATCACGACGACCTCGTAATGCCGTTGCAGCGCCGTTGGCGCGCTCGATAAGCGGTTCATCAAGACCACCTCGTCTGGACTCGGGATGCGGGGGATGGAAGCGCGACTTCGGAACAAAGACGGCGTGCGGCGGCGGCTTTTTTATCGTAGACGGATTACGCGTGCAAAAAAAGCGCGCCGTGGAGGGCGCGCAGCCGTAGCGTGCGACGTGTGAGTTCGCATTTCCCCGTTTTCGTCCCCGTGACTTCTGCGTGGTCTGTGATTCGCTTACTACGCGGCCGCTTCATTCATTTCGCTATCGCCCGATTCGGCCGCGAGCAAATTCAGCGCAACGAGAATCGCCGCGCGATTGTCGACGTCGATCTCGATACCGAGCACATCGGTCAGCCAGCGGCCGATCTTGGTATTGGAAAATTCGCCGGCACCGGCCGTCTTTTTCATCGTGACGCCTAGTTTGACGGCGCGATAGTGATAGGAAGGGACCCGATGCTGAGCCGCCACCGCCGACAGGCCGCCCTTTTGTTCGGAGCACCAGCCGAGGCTGCCGGCGAGCACGATGCGCTCGGGCTCGTCGAGAGTGTCGATGAATTCGCGCGCGGCCACGCGCACGCGCTGTTCGTCGAGGCCGTGCTGCAGCAGCACGCTATGCACCGGATCTTCGAGGGCTTGCGTGCGCAGATCGATTTCCTGCGCCATGCCTTCGTTTTCGATCGACACATTGCGCTGGTGGCACGCGCTGCGCAGGCAGTCGATCAGATAGCGGCGGAAATACGCGCACAGCGCATAGCCATTGGACGGCGCGCTGTCGGCGCGGGCGCTGGTTTCGGTGTGGCCGGGCGCGAGGCGCAGCACCTTCGCATAGATGAACTGCGCGACGAGCTCTTCCTTGTCTTCGCCGAGCGCCTGTAATTCGAGCGGGTGGTAGGTCCGCAATGCGCGCTTGACCAGGTCGACCATCGACACCATTTCGTCGGCGGACAAGCGGGTGCGTCTGCGCCACAGGTCGGGCAGGATGGCGTCGTCGAGTCGGCGGGCGAACTCGTAGCTCGGTACTGCGCCCATGGAAACCTCCGTGAAGGGTGGGAAGGAGCGCGGTAGCCTGAGCGGTGAGCTGCCAGGTGTGGGATGGACTCTGCGATGCCGCGCTGAAACGTGAATGCAGTATGGTGCGCGGCAAGGCCTTCGCCTATATGGATTAAGTGTTAGCTGATGGGTAAACTGCCGGGTAAACCGTCTGACAGGTCGTAAACGTTTCGTCAGCAAAGTGGGCGTGCGGCCACCCGGAAACCGCGCCGCGTGGACAGCGTTCCGCGCGCTGCCTCAACGCAGTTGCCGTGCCCAATAAGGAGACCGCGCGATGCGCGCCGACCCGATTCAGCGTGCAATTGACGAAGACGTGGTGCGCGTGCTGTACGCGCAGGATCCGATTGCATTCTTCTCGCACTGGTTTTCGATCGCGGTGCTGGTCGCGATCTACTGGCCGCACGTGCCGTCCCTGCCGCTCTTTATCGCATGCTTCGGTTTTTATGCGGCGGCCAATTGCGCGGGCCTCGCGCTGTGGATCTGCAATCGCCGTTATCCGCATCTGGTGTCGCCGCGCGACTGGATCTATCTGCATGCGCTACGCGGCGTATTGCTGTACAGCGGGCCTGGCTTCGCGGTGTGGTTCGCGTTCCAGAGTCCGCAAACCGATCTGCCGCTGCTGCATACCGTGCTGCTCGTCACGCTCGCGGCCGGCGTGTTCATGTCGAACGGCTTCGACCTGCTGAATTTCTCGACGTCGATTCCGTTCCTGCTGTTTCCATCGATCCTGCTGCATTTCGGCTCGCATACTTTCGACCGCACGATTCTCGCGATCGTCCTCGCGTTCTTCTTCTGCGCGATCAATGTCTATGCGATGAGCTATCGCAAGCTGTTCCGCCAGGTCGTGCAGGCGCGCGTCGATCAGCAGTACCTTGCGGAATCGCTCGCCGCGCAAAAGCGCGTCGCCGACGAAGCGAGCCTCGCGAAGACGCGTTTTTTCGCGGCGGCGAGCCACGATCTGCGTCAACCCCTCCATGCGATCGGGCTGCTTGCGGCGTCGCTCAACGATCCGGCGGCGACGCCCGCGCAGCATGCGAAGACGGCTGGGCATATCGTCTATAACGTCGACGCGCTGAATCAGCTGTTCAACCAGGTGCTCGATCTCGCGCGCATCGAAAGCGGCGTGACCCAGGTGATCCGGCTGCATTTCCGGCTCTCCGAACTGTTCGAGCGGATCGGCAGCCAGTACCGTCCGCAGGCCGCCGCGAAGGGGCTCGCGCTGCGAATCGCGCCGACCTCGATGGTCGTGTACGACGATCCGGTGCTGCTCGAACGCGTGCTGAGCAATCTGCTGTCGAACGCGGTGCGTTATACGGACGAAGGCGCGATCTGGCTGGGTTTGCGCCGCGCGGGACGGGAGCAGGGCGGCTATATCGAGGTGCGCGATTCGGGCGTCGGCATCGCGCCCGAAGAGCACGAGCATATTTTCGAAGAGTTCTATCAGGCCGCGAATCCGCAGCGCGATGCGCAACAGGGGCATGGGCTCGGGCTGCCTACGGTCAAGCGTCTGGTCGGCCTGCTCGGCGGCGAGTTGCAACTGCGCTCGGCGCCCGGGCGCGGTTCGGTATTCCGTTTTGCGGTGCAGGCCGGCGATGCCAGCAGCATCGTCGCGAGCCTGAACGACCCGGTGGCGGGCGGCTCGGCCGTACTAGGGCGGCACGTGCTCTGCATCGACGACGACCCATCGATTCTCGAAGGGCTTGCGAGTCTGTTTCAGCGCTGGGGCTGCACCGTCCATGGCGTGCGTGACGAAGCCGGCGCACTGGCGGCGCTCGCCGGCGGCTTTGTGCCCGACGCGGTGCTATGCGATTACCAGCTCGCGAATCACCGTACCGGCGCACAGGCGCTGACGGCGGTGCGCGGCGCGCTCGCGCGCGCGGGGCACGGCAATGTGGTGACACTGCTGATTACCGGCGATATGGCATCGGCCGAACTGGCGGCGCTCGCGTTGCAGGGGATTCCGGTGCTGCATAAGCCGGTCACGCCCGCGCGTCTGCGGCGCACGCTCGACATGCTCTGGCAGCACGCGGACCTGGACAACGGGCGGCCGGCGGGCGTGGCGGCGTTGGGGGAGCAGGCGGTGAGCGCTGGTATGACGCCGCTCGCTGCGGATCGCGCTGGCGAGTCTGGCGAATCGCGTGAAGCGGCAGGCTCGCCGTAAGCAGGGACGAGGCTGGGCGTCGGGCGAAGCGACGTGGCTTGCCGCCCAGGCAGCGGGCAAACCCGCGATCAAAAAAACGCTACAGCGTCTTGCCCGCCTCCAGCCAGCCATTGATCACCGCGATCGCGGTCGAGCGGTTATGCACGCCCAGCGCCCGGAAGATCACCGACAGATGCACCTTGACCGTGCCTTCGGCGACGCCGAGCTCGCGCGCGATCATCTTGTTGGTCCAGCCGCGATGCACGAGCCGCATGATGTCCTGCTGACGCGGCGACAGATTTTCGAGCAGGTGCTGCTGATGCGGTTGCAGCGCCGGCGCCAGCGTAAGGGGTTCCGTTTGCACGGCAGTTGCTTGGCCCGACGCGGCTGCGCTTTGGACGGTGATGCCAGCGGTTGCCGCTTGCGCGGTCGCGTTTGCCGCGACGCTTGCGCCTGCGCTTGCCGACTCGCGCGAGGCCAGCAGACTCAGCGCCTCCATCGGCACGTACGCGCCACCGGAGAGCACCAGCTCGATCGCCTTCAGCATCACGCTGGCCGGCTGCCGCTTCGGCACGAAGCCAAGCGCGCCTGCCGCGAGCACCGCGCGCATCTCGTCGGGCGATTCCTCCGCGGACAGCACCACGACCGGCAGCGCCGGATTCGCGCTGAGCAGCGCTTCGAGCGAGGTCGCGCCGTTCATACCCGGCATATGCAGATCGACGATCGCGAGATCGTGATTCGCATCGGGACGCGCGGCGCTCGCGAGGGTTTCCCAGCTATCGGCTTCGTCGAACTGCGCGTCGGCATCGAGGCCGCGCAGCATCCCTTTCACGCCTTGCCGGATCAGTTCATGGTCGTCGGCCACAAGAAACTTCATGATGTCTCCGCGAGTCGGGCCTGCGCGTTTGGACAACCGCCGTAGTACGGTTTCGTTGTGCTTCTGTTCTCGTGAAACGCATCATGGCCGATTTCCCCTCGCTTGCATGCGATCTTCGGGCCGTTTTTGCCTGCTGTTGTCCCGCTCCGCTGCCGGGTGTCACGCGGTCTTTGCCGACCGCTTCGACGCGCTTACCGGCTGCCAGCATGTTTCGATGCGCTACGTGATCGGTAAGGCAGGTCTCCCGCGCACAGGTTCCGGCTTGCTAGGTAGACGAGCCGCGCGAACCATTTTTGAAGTGGTTCGCACGCGACTGGACAGCTTATGCCCGCTGGATTGACGCGTGTTCACGCGCTGCTATCGGACCGCGAACAAAGTCGCATTCATCAGAAGCTTGAATGCGAACCCGAGCGACATCGCCCCGGCCACACCGCAGCACCACAGCGCGATGAACCACAGCCAGCCCGAAAGTTTGCGCCGGCGGGAAGCGCGAGCGTCAGGGGCAGCCCGGGAGCCCCGAGATTCAATGATAGTGATGTTGGTCGCCATGACGCACCTTGCCTCGAAAGACCCAGTAACCCATCGTCGTGTACGCGACGATGACCGGCAGGATCACCGCCGCGCCGGCCAGCGTGAAGGTCTGACTCGAACGCGGCGCGGCGGCTTCCCACAGCGTCATGCTCGACGGAATCGCGTACGGCCACAGGCTGACGAGCAGCCCGAGATAGCCGAGCAGCACGAGCGTCAGCGCTAGGACGAACGGGGTGTTGTGATGCCGCGCGCGTACCGCGCGATGCATGAAGAACGTGCAGATCGCGACGAAGAACGGCACCGGCAGCAGCCGATAGAAGATCCCGTCATGGAACCAGCGTTGCGCGATGCCCGCGTCCATCAGCGGCGTCCACAGGCTCACTATCGCGATAAAGCCGAGCAGCACGAGCGTGAGCGGCCACACGACGCGATGCAGGCGCCGCTGTAGATCGGCTTCGGTCTTTGCAACCAGCCAGCAGCAGCCGAGCAGCGCATAGGTGGCGACGAGCCCGAGTCCTGTCAGCAGGCTGAACGGGGTGAGCCAGCCGAATGCGTCGCCCGCGTACGCGCCATCGATCACCGGGATGCCTTGCAGGAACGCGCCCAGCACGATGCCCTGGAAAAACGCCGCGCCCGCCGAGCCGCCAATGAATGCGAGGTCCCACAGATGCTTGGTGCGCCGCGCCTTCGCGCGGATCTCGAACGACACGCCGCGAAAGATCAGGCACACCAGCATGAAGACCAGCGGCAGATAGAGCGCCGACAGCACGGTCGAATAGACGATCGGGAACACCGCGAACAGCGCGGCGCCGCCGAGCACCAGCCAGGTTTCGTTGCCGTCCCAGACCGGCGCGACCGTGCTCATCA
>NZ_DASXHN010000048.1:0-7756 GCF_036488505.1 Paraburkholderia sp.
AGTTCGTTGAGGTAACCGCTCATGCTCTCGAACATCTGCAACTGGATGCCGGGATAGCGCGCGCGCATGCGTTCGAACAAGGGCACCGCAAGCACCGAGGAAACGCTCGTCGGCAAGCCTATCGCGACCTGGCCCGAAAGCGCGTGCTCGCCGCGTTTGACGTCCCCGCGCATCTGCGCGAACTGCTTGATGATGGCTTGTGCGTGCCGGTAGAAGGTGGTGCCCGCTTCGGTCGGCGCGACGCCGGAGTAGCTGCGCACGAGGAGCGGCACGCCCAGATCGCTCTCCATTTCGGAGATCTGCTGCGACAGGGAAGGCTGCGAAATGGACAGCGCGAGCGCCGCTTTGGACAGGCTGCCCGCATCGACGCAGGCCACGAAATACCGCATCTGGCGGATGTCCATTCGTTGTCGTTCCTCTATGTGCGGTTGTCAGCAGAAGCGTCGGGCCATAGGCAAGGATTATACCCAATATTGCCAATCCGTATTTGTAGCGGCACTGGCGATGTCCATATACTTTTTTCAGCCCGGCAGCACCGACCAGACATCGCTACGTTCGAACAGGAGACAGACATGCCTACGGAGACTCAAACCATTTTCATCGCCGGCGAGTGGAGCGGCGCGCAATCGCAGGCATCGCTGGAAGTGCGCTCGCCGACCGACGGCGAAGTGTTCGCGGCGATCTCGCGGGGCGGCAAGCCTGAGATCGACCGTGCCGTTGCCGCCGCGCGCGCCGCGCTGGCGGGTCCGTGGAGCACGATGGCCGGCTTCGAGCGCGGCCGCATCATCAGCAGGCTGTCCGCGCTGATCCTCGGCAACATCGAGGATCTCGCGCAAATCGAGGCGCGCGACACCGGCAAGCCGATCACGCAGGCCCGCACGGACATTAAGGCGACCGCGCGCTACTTCGAGTTCTACGCGGGCGCCGCCGACAAAGTACTCGGCGACGTGCTGCCGTTTCTCGACGGCTATCAGGTCACCGTGCAGCGCGAAGCGCGCGGCGTATGTGGCCTCATCATCCCCTGGAACTACCCGGCGTCGATGTTTGGCCGCACCATCGGTCCGGCGCTTGCGACCGGCAACACCGTCGTACTGAAGCCCGCCGAGGACGCCAGCATGAGCTGCTCGCGCCTCACCGCGCTCGCGCACGAAGCGGGCTTGCCGACTGGTGTCCTCAATCTCGTCACCGGTCTGGGCGAGGAAGCGGGTGCGGCGCTGTCGCAGCATACCGATGTCGATTTCCTGTCGTTCACCGGTTCGCCGGAAGTCGGCACGCTGATCCAGACGGCGGCCGCGAAGAACCACGTGCCGTGCGTGCTTGAACTCGGCGGCAAGTCGCCGCAGATCGTCTTCGAGGACGCCGATTTCGAAGCGGCGGCGAAGACCATCGTCGGCGTCATCACGCAGAACGCGGGGCAGACGTGCTCAGCGGGTAGCCGCGTGCTGATCCAGCGCTCGATCTATGACCGCTTCGTCGCCGTGCTCAGGCAGAAGATGACCGAAGTGCGCGTCGGCGGGCCTGCGGCGGACCTGGACTGCGGCCCGGTCATCAACAGCACGCAGCAGGTCAAGGTGAAGGGCTTCATCGAGCGTGCGACCCATGACGGCATCAACGTGATCGCCCGGGGCACGCTCGACAGCAGCGCGGTCGCGACCGGTTACTTCGTCACGCCGACGTTGTTCGGGCCGGTGCCGGTCGAGCACGAACTGGCGCAGGACGAAGTGTTCGGCCCGGTGCTCGCCGCTATTCCGTTCGAAGACGAAGCCGAAGCCATTGCGATCGCCAACGGTACCGCATACGGTCTCGTCGCCGGTCTGTGGACGGAGAACGGCGCGCGTCAGATGCGTGTCGCCAAAAAGCTGCGCGTAGGCCAGGTGTTCATCAATAACTACGGCGCGGGCGGCGGCATCGAACTGCCATTTGGCGGCGTGAAGCGTAGCGGTCATGGCCGCGAAAAGGGTCTCGAGGCGCTCAAGGAATACACCGTCGCGAAGACCGTCGTGTTGAAGCACGGCTAAACGACAAGGGCTCGCGCCGGACGCGGGACTCGCGCTATCGATTACAAGCATCAGGAGACAACATCGCATGACCGCCGTTCCCGAGTTTTCCCGCGCAGCCGTGCTGCGTGAATTCAAGGCGCCGCTCACCATCGAGGAAGTGCCGATTCCGCACGACGTCGAGCCCTCCGCCGCGCTCGTCAAGCTCGAAATGTCGTCGATCTGCGGCACGGACATTCATCTATGGCAAGGCTCGCTGTCGCTGAAAGTGAATCTGCCGGTGATCGTCGGTCACGAGATGGTCGGCCGCGTGGTGCGCGCGGGCGCGGGCGTCGCGACCGACTCGGTTGGCACGCCCCTGAAGGTGGGCGACCGCGTGGTCTACACGCACACGTCGTGCGGCGGCTGCTTCTTCTGCACGACTGCGCGCAAGCCGACGCTCTGCACGAACCGCCGTGCGTATATGTACGAGAACATCGAGGAGGCGCCGTATCTGCTCGGCGGTTTCTCGCAATACGGCTACATCCTGCCGCAGGCAGGCCGTCTGCGCGTGCCGGATTCGGTGCCGAACGAACTGGCGAGCCTCTCCAGTTGCGCACTGCGCTCGGTGATGAACGCGTTCTCGCAGATCGGCGAAATCGAGCCGACCGAAACGGTGGTGATTCAGGGTGCGGGCCCGCTCGGCCTGCTCGCGACCGCGAACGCGCGCGTGCGCGGGGCGAAGAAGATCATCGTGATCGGCTCGCCGTCGGCGCGTCTGAAGATGGCCGAGCGTTTCGGCGCGGACGTCTGCATTCCGGTGGACGGCACGACCGCGCAAGAGCGTCTGGACGCGGTGCTCGCACAGACCGAAGGCCGTGGCGCGGACATCGTGATGGAATTCACCGGCGTGCCGGCGGCTTTCGCGGAAGGTCTCGCGCTTGCGCGCAAGGGCGGCCGCTATCTGGTAGTCGGCCAACTGGGCGAAGCCTCAACGACGATCGCGCCTTCGATGATCGTCAAGAAGAACCTGCAGGTGTTCGGCTCGTTCTCGGGCGATGCGCGCAGCTACTCGCTCGCGCTTCAGTTTCTCGAAAAGCACCAGCAGGACTTTCCGTTCCACGAGATGATCACCGGCCGCTACACGCTCGATCAGGTCAACATCGCGATGCAGCGCATGAAGAACTTCGAGGAAGTGAAGCCGGTCATCAGCATCGACTGAGGAGCGGGCCAGTTTCTCGCTGCAGCACCGTAGCCCGTTCGCCGGCTCGTTCCGGCGGCCGTCAGAAGACGCCCTCTTTCCGCGCGGCCTTCGCCGCAACGATGCATGGCAAATTAAACAACCAGGAGACAAAGCATGAAAATCGATCGTCGAAGCTTTCTCGTGACGGGTGCAGGGACGGTGGCGGCAGCCGCTTCGAGCATGATCGGCGCGCCGTGGATCAGACGCGCGCAGGCGGCGGAATTCAGCTACAAGGTCGGCACCGACCTGCCGGCGTCCCATCCGCTGAACGTGCGCATTCAGCAAGCCGCCGATGCCATCAATAAGGAGACCGACGGCCGCATGGAAATTCGCGTGTTCGCGAATAACCAGCTCGGCGGCGATCCCGACATGTTCGCTCAACTGCGCGCGGGGGCGCTGGAGTTCTTCACGTTATCGGGCGCGAATGCGCTTTCGTCGCTGGTTCCGAAGACGGCGATCACTGGCGTGGGCTTCGCGTTCAAGGACTACGGCCAGGTGTTCGGCGCACTCGACGGTGAACTGGGCGCGCATCTGCGCGGCCTCATCACCAAGGGCGGTCTCGTGGTGCAGGACAAGGTGTGGGACAACGGCTTTCGCCAGATCACGACCAGCACGAAGGCGATCACGACGCCGGGCGACCTGCAGGGCATGAAGCTGCGCGTCCCGCCGGGCCGCCTGTGGATCTCGCTGTTCCGTGCACTGTCGGCCGCGCCGGCTTCGATCAGCTTCAACGAAGTGTATTCGTCGCTGCAGACCAAGGTCGTCGAAGGTCAGGAAAACGCGCTCGCGGTGGTCGACACGGCGAAACTCTACGAGGTGCAGAAGTACTGCTCGATGACCAGCCACATGTGGGACGGCTTCTGGTTCCTGGGTAATCGCGCGGCGTGGGAAAAACTGCCGGCGAACATACGCGACATCACCTCGAAGCACCTCAACGCCTACGCGATGCTGCAACGCCAGGACGTGGCGAAGCTCAACGCGTCGCTGCAACAGACGCTGGAAAGCAAGGGACTGCAGTTCAACGCGCCCGACATGAGCAGCTTCCGCGAAGTGCTGCAGAAAGGCGGCTTCTACGCAGAGCAAAAGAAATTCTTCGGTGACGAGGAATGGGCGTTGCTCGAGAAGGTCACCGGGAAACTAGCATGAGAACGCAGAGCGCGGAGGATTTCTCGCAAGGGGCGGGCGACGGCAACGCTGCGCCGGCCGCCTCTTCGATGCTGCCGGGCCTTGCGCTCGCCGACCGCGTGCTCGGGCTGATCGTGTCCGTGCCCGCGGCCCTGCTCGTGCTGGCCGAGATCATCCTGCTCTTCAGCGGCGTCGTGGCCCGCTACGCGTATCACCGCCCGCTGGTGTGGGGCGATGAACTGGCGGGCATTCTGTTCCTGTGGCTCGCGATGACGGGCTCCGCGACGGCGCTGCATCGCGGCACGCACATGCGGATGACGGCGATCGTCAATCGTGCGGGCAACGAGTGGGGGGCGATCTGGGACACCGTCTCGCTGGTCGCGAGCCTGCTGTTCCTCGGGCTGATCGTGGCGCCGGCTTATGCGTACTTCAACCAGCAATGGGGGATCGTCACGCCGGCGCTGGAAATCAACGACGCGCTGCGCGTCGCGGCGATCGTCTACGGCGTGTCCGTCATGCTGCTGATGTCGGTCGTCAAGCTGCTGGCGCTCGGCTGGAAGCAGGCGAGCATCGGCCTCGTGGTGGTAGCGGCGGTCGTCACCGGTCTGCACACGGTGGGTCCGGTGCTGCAATCGCTCGGCAACATCAACCTGCTTATCTTCTTCGTCGGCGTGGTTGGATTCACCGTGCTGTCCGGCATGCCGATCGCGTTCTCGTTCGGGCTGGCGGTGTTTTCGTATCTGTCGCTGTCCACGGCGATGCCGCTGGAAATCGTCGTGAGCCGGATGGACGAAGGCATGTCGCAGCTTTTGCTGCTCGCCGTGCCGATGTTCATCTTCCTCGGCCTGCTGATCGAAATGACCGGCATGGCGCGCGCGATGATCAACTTTCTCGCGTCGCTGCTCGGCCACGTGCGCGGCGGTCTGTCGTACGTGCTGCTCGGCGCGATGTACCTTATCTCGGGCATTTCGGGCTCCAAGGCCGCCGACATGGCCGCCGTTGCGCCGATCCTGTTTCCCGAAATGAAAAAGCGCGGCGAGAAGCCGGGCGAACTCGTCGCGCTGCTGTCGGCGACGGGCGCGCAGACGGAAACCGTGCCGCCGTCCATCGTGCTGATCACGATCGGCTCGGTGACCGGCGTGTCGATCTCGGCGCTCTTCACGGGCGGTCTGTTGCCGGGTTTCGTGCTCGCGCTCGCGCTGTGCGTGCTGGTGTGGTGGCGCGCGCGGCGCACCGACCCGGTGTCGTCCAAACGTGCACCGGGTTCGGAAATCGCCAGACGGCTGGTGATCGCGATTCCCGCGCTGGCGCTGCCGGTGGTGATCCGCTTCGCGGTGGTCGAGGGCGTGGCGACGGCGACGGAAGTGTCGACGGTCGGTATCGTCTATTCGCTGATCGCGGGCTTGCTGATCTATCGCCAGTTCGACTGGAAGCGGATTTCGCCGATGCTGGTCGAAACGGCGGCACTGTCGGGCGCGATCCTGATCATCATCGGCACGGCGACGTCGATGGCATGGGCGCTCACGCAGTCGGGTTTTTCGCATAACCTGGCGTCGTTCATGGAGCACCTGCCGGGTGGCGCGGTGAGCTTCATGGCCGTGTCGGTGGTGATGTTCGTGCTGCTGGGCAGTGTGCTGGAAGGCATTCCGGCTATCGTGCTGTTCGGGCCGCTGTTGTTCCCGATCGCGCGCGACGTGGGTATCCACGAAGTGCAGTACGCGATGGTCGTGATTCTGTCGATGGGTCTGGGCTTGTTCTCGCCGCCGTTCGGCGTCGGCTATTACGGCGCGTGCGCGGTCAGCAAGATCCATCCCGACGAAGGCATCCGGCCGATCATCGGCTATATGGTCGCGTTGTTCGTCGGCATCATCGTGATTGCCGCGGTGCCGTGGATTTCGGTCGGATTTTTGAAGTCCTGAGCTTAAACGTTCGACGCTTCGAGTTCAAAGTAAGCGGTAGATTCTGCGGCGGCGAGGTCTCCCGACATCGCCGCCCTTAAACGTCTGCATCAGTCAGCGCGTCACGCCACATGCCCGTCCCGCGCACGGACGAAGAATTCCGCATCGCCCATTTGCCCACCCTTCAATGCAACCTGAAGCTCACGCAGATGCGGCTTTTCGGAGATCACACGACATAGCGGCGCACCCGGTGTCAGGCGCGTATCGATTTCGAGCGCATCCGGCCCGAGCACCTTCGTGACCTGGCTCGACGTATCGCCGCCCGACAGGATCAGACGGCGCAACGGCTCGGCCTTCAGTACCGCATCGGCGATCGCACCGAGCCGCTGCCCGAGCGTGCGGCCGCCTCGATGACGCGCGTCGTCGCGGGTCATGCCTTTCGCGACGAGTGCGTCGAGCATCTCGCCGATGCGCGGATCGCGCGGTCCGCGCGCCGTATGCGCGATGACGCTGCGGCCGTCGCGCAACGCGCCGAGCGCGCGATTCACAATGTCGTCGAATGCGCGTGCGCCTTCACCGTCGTCGATCAGCGCGCGGGCGTCGATCGCGATATCCGCGAAACCCGCCGCGATCGCCGCGTCGATCTGCGCCGCCGACAACGGTGATGCGCTGCCCGACATGGCGAGAATCGGCGCGGCCGGCTCGATGCGATCGAACGAACGCGTGATCGCGGGCAGCGTGCGTTGCTCGGCCCACCATTGCGACATCGCGTATTCCAGCCCGGACGAGCCGACCGCGAACACCGGACTGTGGGCCTTCGCATAGCCTTCGAGTAGCCGCCCTACCTCGGTCAGATGCGCGGGCGTCGCGGTATCGAGCAGCAGGCCGGCAGGCGCGGCGTCGAGCGCGGCCTGCCACTCGCGATCGAGCGTCTCGCGGCCATCGTCGAAATTCGGCAGGAAAAAACCCGTCAGCGGCAAGTCCGTCTGGCGCGCGATGTGGCGCAGAAGATCGCCTTCGTCCATCGGCGTGACCGGATGTGTGCTCACGATCGGATGACGATCGAGGCGATAGACCTTGCCGTCCGTGCCCGAGCGCGCGAACAGGTTGCCGAACGTGCAATAGCGCTTCAGCGCGGGCGTGCCCGCGACGATCGGAATGGCGTGCGGGCCGAAGCTTTTGCGCGCAATTTCCATCACACGTCCAATGCTGCCGATATGCGGTGCGCTGTCGAACGTCGAGCAGACCTTGTAGTGAATGATGGGCGCATCGAGCGCACGCAGCGCCGCGAACACCGGCGTCAGCGCCGAGTCCATTTCGGTGGGCGTCATCGCGCGGCTGTCGCCTGCCACGCCGATCGCGTCGAATCCGCCGAGCGCCGCGAGCTGGTCGCGCGTCGGCGGGTTCAGGAATAACGCGCAGCGCAGTCCCGCGAAGGCGAGTACTTCGAGCGCGTCGGTGGAGCCGGTGAAATCGTCGCCATAGAAGGCGAGCCGCAACGGCGGATGACGGGT
>NZ_DASXHN010000056.1:0-10848 GCF_036488505.1 Paraburkholderia sp.
GAGCAGCGTGGCGAGATGCGGGATGTCGTCGACTTCGGTGTACTCGTAGTACGGCGTGGATGGTTCATGACCGCGCTTGACGAGCGCCTTGTGTTTGACGCCCATGTCGTGCGCGGTCATCAGGTCATAGCGCAAGCTCGACGACACATGCAGCACGTCGCCGGGATTGCAGTTCAACTGGTCGAACATGTATTCGAAGCCCTGCATGCGGGGCTTGTACGACTGCGCCTGCTGCGCGGTGAACACGCGATGGAACGGCGCGCCGAGCTTGTCGACGTTGCTCTGGATCTGATCGTCCGAAGCGTTCGACAGGATCACCAGCTTGTACTTCTTCGCGAGACGCGAGAGGCCTTCCGGCACGTCCGGGTGCGGGCCCCAGGTGGGCACGGCGACGTAGAACTTTTCGGCTTCCGTTTCGTTGAATTCGACGTTCATGCGGCGGCACGCACGGCGCACCGAATTGACGACCACGTCGCGGTACGGTTTCCACGCGCCGAGCACCTCGTCGCGGCGATAGCCGGCGAAAAACGCGACGAATTTTTCGAGGTCCGCGCCGCTGAGGCGGTCGCCGTATATCTCGCGCGCCATGTCGGCCATGCGGAACTTCGTCAGCGTGCCGTAGCAGTCGAACGTGATGTACTTCGGCTCGAAATCGATCATGATGATGGCAATCCTTTCGTGTGATGAACCCGCTCCGGGTTCAGTGGCGAAAACAGGAAAAAGTGCGTCCTGTGAAGAATTTAAACAGCGCAAAATTCGGGGTTGGCGTCGAATCGATGGGGGCGGACGGTATAAACAGAGCGTTTGCATGCATCGTCGCAGCAGATTCTGCGGTCGCGCCGGCGAGGGCTCCATAGCCGCATGAGCGTGCGTTTCGAGCGTCGCTGGCCATCGGGTTTGCCCGCATCGCATCAGCTCCGCGTATCGATCAGCACGCTCTTGAAACGCAGGTGCGCTTCATAGCCCTGGCGCCCGAGATCCTTGCCGATACCGGAGCGCTTGTAGCCGCCCGTGGGGATCATGAAGTCGTCGCTGCGTCCGTAGCGGTTGACCCAGACCGTGCCCGCCTCGAGCGCACGCACGAGCCGCAGCGCGCGGCCGATGTCCGCGGTATGCACGCCCGCGGCGAGTCCGTATTCGGGATGGGCGGCGAGTGCGAGCGCTTCTTCCTCGGTGTCGAAGGTCTGCACCGTAAGCACCGGCCCGAACACTTCGGCACGCACCGCTTCGGTGTCGCGGCTCACGTCGCTCAGGATGGTCGGCAGATAGAAGGCGCCCGGCACCGGTGCATCCGCGCGACGGCCGCCGCAGCGAATCACCGCGCCTTCGGCCACGCTGCGCGCGACGATCGCTTCGATGCGCGCGGCCTGCGCGTCGGAGATGATCGGCGGCAGCGTCGTGCCGGAGGCCCAGGTGGCGCCCGCGCGCAGCGCCGCGAATGCATGCTCGATGCGCTCAAGCAGTTCTTCCGCGATCGTGCGTTCGACCAGCAGCCGCGAACCGGCCACGCACACTTGCCCTGCATTGCCGGCGATCGCGCCAGCGATGCGGCGCGCGACTTCGTCGAGCCTCGGCGCGTCCGCGAATACGAGTTGCGGGCTCTTGCCGCCCAGCTCCAGCGTGACCGGTTTCGTGCCGCTCCCGGCGCACGCCGCCATGATCGCGGCGCCGGCACGCGTCGAGCCGGTGAAGGTGACCTTGGCGACGCCCGGATGGCGCACCAGCGCATCGCCCGTGGTCGCGCCGTCGCCTTGCACGACGTTGAAAATGCCGGCCGGAATGCCCGCCTCGATCGCGAGTTCGGCAAGCCGCAACACTGAACAGGGCGTCATCTCCGAAGGCTTCAGCACCACCGCGTTGCCCGCCGCCAGCGCAGGGCCGATTTTCCACGACGCCATCACGAGCGGGAAATTCCACGGCACGATCGCGCCGACCACGCCATAAGGTTCGGCGATCGTCATGCCCAGGTGGTCGTGATCCGTGGCCACGACATCACCGCCGATCTTGTCCGCGAATTCGGCATAAAAGCGGATGCCTTCCGCCGTGAACGGCACATCCCATGCGCACACGTCGCGCACGGGGCGCGTCGAGCCGAGCGCTTCGAGCGGCGCGAGGGTAGCGACGTCGGCGGCGATGTGGTCGGCGAAGCGTCGCAGGATGCGGGCGCGCTGGCGCGGCGCCATGCGCGCCCAGCCGCTTTGGCGCAGCGCTTGCGTCGCCTGATCGACGGCCTGGTCCACCGTGTGCGCATCGCCGAGCGGCACCGACGTATACACGACGCCGTCCGACGGCCGCGCGACATCGATGCGCGCCGCCGCGTCCACGACCCACTCGCCGCCAATGAAATGGCCGCCTTTCTTTATAGCCACCGTGGCGGGATCGAACTGGTCCATGACTGGTTTCCCTCGACTTGATCTCGATAGAAACATCGTAGGTCCACGGTCACCGCATATTTCGCCGACAAAATTGCCGGATCAGCAGATTCGACGCGTTGTTGACCGCATAACCCGGCGTTTTGCATTGCATCAAGACGACGCACCGCGCGCGCGGCTGGAACAGGAAGATCGTCCTAGCCAGCCTCGGCGGGCAATGCGATAGTCTCGCTACGCGTATACAGACCCTGGAGCCCGGCGTGTCCGACTCAAACCCGACGAGCGTCATCACCTATCGCGCCTTCACCGCCGACGATCTGCCCGCCGCGCATGCGTTGTCGACGGCGGTGCGCTGGCGGCACCGCCTGGAAGACTGGCGTTTCGCCGCACGCATCGGCGAAGGCATCGTGGCCGTCGATGAAAGCGGCTCGCTGGTCGGCACGGCTTTTTGCTGGTTGTTCGGCCGAAACGCGGCGACGCTCGGCATGCTGATCGTCAAGCCGAGTCATCAGCGCCGCGGGATCGGCCGGGCGCTGATCGAACACTCGACGAACACGCTTGGATCGCGCACGCTGCTGCTGCACGCGAGCGACGCCGGCTGGCCGCTCGCCGAGCGGCTCGGCTTTACGCGCATCGGCAGAATCCACCAGCACCAGGGCGCGGCGTTTCAGCCGCCGCTCGTGTCGCTGCCGGCGGGCGAGCGGCTACGCCCGATCGGCGCGAGCGACCGGCCGTACCTGATCGAATTGGCAACGCGCGCAAGCGGCCTCGACCGTTCGGCGCTGCTGCCCCACGTGCTCGATCAAGCGAGCGGCATCGCGCTCGACCGGGACGGCGAACTGATCGGCTTCGCACTGTTTCGCCGCTTTGGCGACGGCCACGTGATCGGCCCGGTGATCGCGCCCGACTCGCCGGACGCATGCCGCGCGAAGGCGCTGATCAGCCACTGGCTGGGTTCGAACGCCGGTATGTTCATCCGCATCGATACACCGGTCGATCTTGGCCTGTCCGACTGGCTCGAAGGTGTCGGGTTGCCGCTTGTCGATCACATCGAAAAAACCGCACGCGGCGCCCCGCTGCGAGGCGATGCGCAGTTCAAGCAGTTTGCGATTACGAGCCAGTCGGTGTGGTGAGTGCGTCGAGCCTCTGGCACGCGGGTATCACGCTGAGTGGAGCCTCGATCTGTTTTATCCGGAGGACGTGGTGACGGCGCAGCGACGAGTCGAAATCTGATTCAGCAGCGGATGCCCGCACGCGGGGGCACGTTGTGTCGGCAGCGCCGGCGAGAATAGCCGCTGCCGCGCGTAACCCGTTGTCGTGAGCGCCATTCGCCCAGGCGGCGAAAGCGTTAATCGCTGAAGCCGGGAGAATCGGTATTAGAGCGGATAGGCCCAGGGTTGAAAGCCGGCTTTGTGTTCGCACAGCCAGTAGTAGCAAGCGGCTTCGTGAGGCGCGAAATCATCGCCCCGCTCGTGCAGTTTGCGGCGCCAACAGAATACGTCGATCACCGACGGATGCGGACCGGCGGCAGCCCAAAGGGTTGAGACGAGATAGCGGTCAACGTCGACCGGCGTTCCGCTAACGATAATGGTTGGGATGGACTGCGCTTGAGTCAGCATGGCGAAGTAATCCGGTGGCTTACTTGCCCAGTCTGAGCGCTTTTAATTGCCAATACAATTGCGCCAATGCGTACGTATCAATAAGGTTTCGTACAGGGCGGCGCCGTGGTTTTAACAGACTGGCGAACTCGCCAGCACGCATCGGCGGGTCGTCGTCTTCTGACGCACGCTGTTGATCGCGGTAGCGGCACCTTCCGCGTGAAAATTCAGCGGCACCTGCATTACTGCGTTTTCCATCCTAGTCTTGTGAAGTACTCCTGGCCGGCATGCGGTGAACAATGTGCAGAACAATGATTGTGGCGTAGCTGCCTATCTTCGGAAGCACCGTGGACTGCTGACGCGCCGATGGCTTCGCGCGGTGCGGCAGCAGATGCAGATCCGGCCGACATGCAATGAAGCGGTAGTCGGCCTGATCGACGAGCTACCGTTGCTTTTCGATGAATTGTGCGCGGTGCTGGCGAACGCGGCCGCACCGGGCGCGGCTATCCATGCTGCGAAGGACGCGCGCTCTCATGCCAGAGAACGCTGGCAGCAGGGTTTCGCGCTCGAGGAACTGTACATGGAGCTGGACCTGCTGCAGCGGTGCGTCAATGCGGCGGTTCGCGAGTATTGTGCGGAAGCCGCGTCTCATGCGGTGCAGCGCGAGGTCCATGAAGCGATCGACCGGTTCTTCAGCGCCGCCATCCGCAATGCGATCCGTCAGTTCCGTTGTGAACAGGAGCGTCATGTCAGCGACGCGCTCGCCGAACGGGAGCAGGCGCTGGCCGCGCAGCGAAAGAGCGATGAACGTCTGAGGATTGCCGCGGAAGCCGCCGGCCTCGGCATCTTCGAGTGGGATCCGCGGACCGGCAGGGCCGTGTGGGAAAACGCCCGCATGTACGAAATTACAGAACAACCCGAAGACCGCGGACCGATGAGCCTGCAGCAATTCATTGAAACGCTCGTTCATCCCGACGACGCGCCCAGGATCCATGACGCGGTGCATGCGGCAACCACCGCATCGGCCGACATTCACGAGATTTTCAGGATCCGCACGGTGCGCTCGGGTGCGCAACGCACGATCGAAGGATCCGGACGGTTCGTGCCGGACGTTTCCGGAGCTGGATGTCTGCTGGTCGGGACACTGGCAGACGTGACGGCGCGTGTGGCGGCAGAAGAAGCACTGAAACTGGCCGACCGCCGCAAAGACGTGTTCCTTGCTACGCTCGCGCACGAGTTGCGCAATCCGCTCGCGCCCGTCATCAATGCTGCGTCGCTTCTGCAACGACCGGGGATCTCCGCCGAGAAAGCCTTATGGGCACATCGGCTCATCGATCGCCACGCAACTCATCTGGCACACCTGATCGACGACCTGCTCGATCTTTCGCGAATCGCAGCAGGAAAAATCACGCTGCGCAAACAACCGTTCAACCTGAAGACCGCCGTCGACCAGTCGATCGAAATGAATGCGTCGGCGGCCGCGCAGCGCGGGCACCGGATTCAGGAAGTGGAGACATCGCCGATGCCGCTTTATGTCGATGGCGACCTGACACGAATCACGCAGATCATCTCGAACCTGCTCGACAACGCTGTCAAATATACGGGCAATGGCGGGCATATCCGGATCAAGGTAGACCGGACAGATCACCACGCATGTATCTCTGTTGAAGACAACGGCTTTGGAATGGACCCCGACCTGATCCCCTCGCTGTTCGAAATGTTCGAGCAGGAACGCGCGCCGGCATCAGCAGGCAAAGCGGGGCTCGGCATAGGACTGACTGTCGCCCGCTCGCTCGTCGAGATGCATCATGGAACGATCGCCGCGTCGAGCGGCGGCCGTGGGTGCGGCAGCTGCTTCACCGTTCGGCTCCCGTTGTGCAGCCCGCCGGGACCAGCCGTCGCGGAAATGGCATCGGACCCGTCGGCCGCCAACGAATCTCGCCGCGTGCTGATCGTGGATGACAACGCCGATGCGGCCACGTCGCTGGCCATGCTCCTCGATGATCACAATGTACGGGTCGCGACGAGTGGGCGGCAGGCACTGGAGATTGCGCGGGACTTCGATCCCCAGATCGTGCTGCTTGACCTCGGATTGCCGGACATC
The DNA here is from genome assembly GCF_036488505.1 of Paraburkholderia sp. Taxonomy (GTDB): domain Bacteria; phylum Pseudomonadota; class Gammaproteobacteria; order Burkholderiales; family Burkholderiaceae; genus Paraburkholderia. The sequence continues at coordinate 6,075 of NZ_DASXHN010000056.1, forward strand.
AGCGGGTACGAGGTCGCCGAGTGTCTGCGGCAAGAACACACCGGCTCGGCAGTGTTGATCGCGGCGCTTACCGGATACGGGCAGCCCGAAGACAGGGAACGCACGCAACGCGCGGGGTTTGACTGTCACATCGTAAAACCCGCGCGTCCCGAGGAAATCATCGCGCTGATTCGAGCAGCGTAGCGCCGCGCGGCAAACACATCGCCGCACGGCGCTACCGCTGTGCACCGCCGTCGCCCATCGTCAGTCGACGCGCACCTCGATGCGGCGCGGTTTGGCTTCATCACGCCGGGGGATGACCAGTTTCAGGACGCCATCTTTCAAAGACGCTTCGATCTTCGAAGTGTCCAGATCGTCGCTGATCGAGAACCGGCGCGAGAAGTGCGGGACGCGCATTTCGACATGGGACAACGAGAGATTGGGCGGCACCGGCACGACGGATTCGGCATCGATGGTGAGGCTACCGTCGTGGACCTCGATGCTCAGTTTGTCCTTCGGAACGCCCGGCAGATCGGCGAGCAACGTCACCGTGTGGGCGTCTTCGCAGACGTCGACAGCCGGCGTGAGCGTCACGCGACGGCGTGCGTCGTCCGCATCCGTGCGCGCTACCGCGCCGTTGTCGCGTTGAGCAAGCTGGGTGTTGTCATTCATGATGTCACCTCTTCATTGAACGGTAATCGCACGGGGCTTGGATGCTTCGAGCTTGCCGACGGAAATCAACAGGCAGCCATCGACGTAGCGCGCCTTCACGTTGTCCGGATCGGCATGCTGCGGCAGCTCCACGACGCGGCGGAACGCGCCGCTAAAGCGCTCCTGCGCATAACTGCGCGTGTCTTCGGGCAGTTGCGCCTGGCTCGCCGCACGCTCGCCGCTGATCGTCAACAGGCCTTTGTCGATCGAAATGTCGAGCTTCGCCGCGTCGAGGCCGGGGGCAAACGCGACGATCTCGACCGAGTCGTCGGTCGTACCGATGTTGATTTGAGGGAAGGTGCCGAACCGGCTGGAACGCAGGCTTGCAGGGAATCCGCCGAACAGGCTGGACATCTGCCGTTGCAGACGGTCGAGCTCGCTGAAAAGTTCAGTGCCGAAGTAAAAGTCACTCATGATCGCTTTCTCCTCTGGCGGCGAGGGAGCGAACCGGCATACGCGCTTCAGTCCGGCTGCCCCGTGCCGCGGACAATCAAGGTTGAAACACGCAGCGCCCATGAACTGAACGTTCACGAACTACTGCCTGAGCGATCAATAAAATAGGACATCGGCAAACAATTTCAAGAGGCGCCGCGCGGATTTTTCGGCCTTGAAATCCGCACTGCCGCCCATACCGTCGCCGCATGTTTTTTCCTGGAGGCAAGTATGGAATTCGACACCGACTGGACGACGCTCGGCAAGCACCGCATCAAGCTGCGCTCGACCAAAGGCTTTCCGACCGAACTGATGCACCAGGTCGCGCAGGTCGCGCGCCTTGCCATCGACAACAACATGAGTGCCCGCGCGCGCATCGTCGAAATCGTCTTCCGTCATGAGAAGGCGTACGACATCACGGTCGGGACGACGTTGGCCGAGGACCGCATTTGCGCACCGCAACTCGAGAGCGCGATCGCGACGGTGATGGGCCTATTACCGGAACAGGTCAACGTGCTGGTCGAGCCCGTGACCCAGGAGGAAGTCGACCTGCACTTCGGTGTGTATGAACGGATGCTGGCCGAGAAGCTGGGCACGGTGCCGCCAATGCAATAAGAGGTGCGCTCTGAAAGCAACCTGGCCGGCCGCAGCGCGTCAGTGCGGTCGTCATCCCTTGCCGAGTGGCGGCCGGCCCGGGAATCCCGCCATATTGCTCAACTGGGCAAGCTCGTTCGCCGCCTCGCGCAGCAGCACGGCGTGCGCGTGAATCTTCTCGGCGGTAAGCCGCACCCGGGGACCGGCCAAACTGATTACGCCGACGCAGCGCGAGCCACTGATCACCGGCGTGGCCACCGCTGACATGCGCGGCGCGAACACCTCGTCGATCATCGCGTAACCACGCACGCGCGCAGCGTGCAGAAAACCGAGCAGCGCTTTGAGCGTCGTCGGCGCATTGGGTCCGAACTCATTCGGCTGCCCGAAGCCCTGCTTCAACACGAGTGCCATCGCCTGTTCGTCGCTCATCGTCATGAGCCACGCGTGCCCGGTGGACGTACATGAAAGCCGCGCGGCCTGACCCATGTCGGGATCGTAGCGAAAGCCAACGCGCTGTCCGTCCGCCTTCCCCACCCAAATGATTGCGTCGCCGTCCACCAGAGACAGCCGCGCCAGTTCGCCGGTCTGCGCGGCGACGCGTTCGATGATTGGCTGCGCGATATCCGCGATGCCCGTCAGGCTCAGGAATTCGAGCCCGTTCGACGACATGCGCATGGTCAGGATGTAACGGCTGTGATCGACCAGTTGCCTGACGTACCCGCCTTCAACGAGTTCGTTGAGCACCCGGTGGCACGTGCTGCGCGGCAGCGACAACGCGTCGGCAATCGCCAGGAGGCCTGCGCCTTCCCCTTGCGACGCCAGGAAATCGAGAATTCTCAGGCCGTGTTTGAGCGACATTTGCGGTTATTTTCACGATTTACGGTAGCACCACGCTCAAGGAAATCGAACAGCACTGCCTGACGCTCGCCGACGCGTTCAAGTTCGACTGCCTGTTCCGCCAGACCAATAGCGAAAGCGAGCTGATCGACTGGATTCAGCAAGCGTTCCTGCAGGACGCCGCGCTGATCATCAACCCGGCCGGGTTTTCGTTCGGCCGCATTTCGGTGCTCGACGCGGTCAAGCTCATCCGCCGGCCGGTGGTGGAATTGCACATCACCAACATCCACAAGCGTTCGGACGAATATCGTCACTCGACGATCTCGGTGGCGGCGACCGCGGTGATCTGCGGGGCAGGCGCAAACGGATACTTGCTCGCGATTCGCGCGATCGACGATTTGTGGGGCAACGAAAACTGAGCCGGACGTCACCTCACGAGCGGATCTCGCGGCGGCGCTCCGACGCGTCAAGGCGGCGCACGGCGAGCATGAGAAGCGCGCCGGCGGCCAACGCGATGCGAATTGCGGCGAGCGGTTCGCGGAGCGCGCCGGCGCGAACTTGACGCGCGTCATCGCACCTCGGAGGCGCCCAGCCTCAAAGACCAGCGCATCCCTTTGCCGGGCCCCGTTTCGAGGTCGAGGCGGCCGCCGATGCCGGTCAGCATGTTGCGAACCGTGCGCAGTCCGGTATTTTCGTCGACAGCGGGACCCGACAGGCCGCGGCCATCATCCGTTACGCAAACGAGGCAGCCTTTGTCGTCACTGCGGCTCAGCGACACGGTAATGTGTCCCGCCGTTCCGTCAAACGCATGCTCGACCGAATTCGCAACCAGCTCGTTGACGATGGTTCCGACGGTCGTGCAGGTGTCGAGCCCGACGATGATCCCGAACTGCAGCTTTATCGTCAGCGAAATGCCATTGCCGACCAGGTCGTAAAGATCGTCGAAATTCGCCGCCATCGTGCTCAGATACCGTCCGAGATCCGCGTGCTCTTCCTGTTCGTTGAGACCGAGCAGGTGGTCATAAAGCGACGCCATCGCGAATACACGCCGCTCGATGTCGCGGAAGCTCCTGCGCGTGTCATCGTCACGCGCCCTGAGCACGTTGCGCTGAACCATCGCAATAATGAGCTGGAAGTTGTTGCGGATGCGATGCTGCTGCTCGCGAAGCAGCACCGCCTTCGCGTCACGCTCCGCGGCTAGCGCCGCTCGCGCATGGGTCTTCTCGATGTTTTCGGCCAATACGCCAGCTATCGAAGCAAGAAACGTCAGCTGCAATGGGCCGATTTCAGTCGGCTCGCGGAAATCCACTTCCAGCACGCCGTACGCGCCCTCGTAGTTGACAAGCGGCAGGTTGACCGACGTGACCACGCCGTTTTCGGCGAGGACCTTGGGAAGCGAGTCGGGCGGACGGCGCCGGACGTCGGGATCGACGACCGGCGCAACGCTTTTCAGCGCTTCACCCGGCGGGTTTCCCGGCTCCGCCTTCCCGGCGGGTTGACCCAGCGCAGCGTGGGAAAGCCCATATTGGCTCTTGATCACCAACGTATTGTTCGAGCGGTCCAGTTCGAGCACTTTCGCCATCGCAGCGAAACAACCCTGCGCCGCCGTCTGGGTGGCGTCATCCAGTACCTGCTGCAACGCGACATCGCCTTGGGTCCGTTCGATCATGTCGGCGAACAGTTGCCCCTGCCGCAAAACGTCCGCCGTACGGACCGTATCGGACGGGTCGGCGACGATATGCCGGAGCGATGCTGCCAAGGTTGCGATTTGCGCAGAACTCATATTTCCACCTATATGACCGCAGCGGGGGTGCATCAGCCGGCGCAAGAGTTATTCCGCGCGGATATCCCGCGCCTGACCGAAAGCCGTGCCGGCTGAAGACGCTTAGCCGGCCGCGGGGATCGCTGGCCGGCGCGTCAACGCCATCAGAAAAGGCACGCGGCTTGCGCAACATGGACATGTCGGTCGCGCGACGATTCGAGCCGCGAAGCGTCGGCCGGGTGTTCGAAGTGATGCAATTAGGTAAAGCCAATGTCTGAAACGAACGCCGAGCCCGGCCGCATCGTCGTTATCGGCGCATCACAAGGAGGCCTCGCGGCGCTGCGCGCGGTCGCCGGTGCGCTGCCGTCAGACCTTGACGCCGCCGTGCTGGTAGTCATGCATATCGGCGCGCACAGCAGTATGCTGCCCGCTCTGCTCGCGCCGCACACAGCGTTGCCG
>NZ_DASXHN010000075.1:0-3193 GCF_036488505.1 Paraburkholderia sp.
TTACGTGACCAAACGGCTTGACAAACAAGCCCCCCAGGAACGGTCGTTCGCGCAGATCTGTCGGTCGAAGCATACGCGGGGGCGTCTGTTCGCTCGCGGCGAGTCTGTCGCCGCGAGCGTCGATATCGCTGTTGCAAACGGGTCGCGTCTGTCGCATGTTCTACGTGTGCGTCAACGCTCCGTCAGGACGAGGCGCGCACTCCTGCTGCGCGAGCGCGTCTGCGCTCCGTGTCATCGAGATGGAGTTGCATTGCGCGGGACGCGCCTGACGCATCACCAGCGAGAATGGCTGCGAGAATGGCGCCATGCAGCGGCAAGGAAACCCGCCGGTTTTCTTCGGGCTTTTGATTGGTGATTCTGATCGAGGCAGCAAGTGTCGTCCGAATCGCTTGCACGATAGGCAGCAAAAACTGGTTCCCGCTCGCCTCGAGAATAGCCGTATGAAACTCGAGGTCCTCAGCGGCGAACGCCTCGACGTCACCCTGTGACGATTCCATCCCCGCATAAGCCGCACTGATTCGCTCACGCTCCGCTGGCCCGGCGCGCTGCGCCGCTAACGCTGCCGCTGCCGGCTCGACAATCCGCCGCACCTCCATCAACTGCTGCAGCGCCCCGTCGGCTACGTCGGACTGGCCGTGCCATTCCAGCAGGCTGTGGTCGAGCTGACTCCATTCCGAGCGGGGCAGGACCGTGGTCCCGCGTCGCTGCCGCGGATCGACTAGCCCCTTCGCGGACAGAACTTGCAGCGCTTCTCGCAGCACGGTTCGGCTGACCTGGTAATGCGCCAGCAGCTCGCCCTCCGTAGGAAGGACGTCCCCGGGCTTCAGGTCGCCGCACACGATGCCGCGGCCCAGATCGTGGACCAGTTGATCGCGCAGATTGCGCTTCAGGTGAGGACGTTGCAGAAAAGTCATACTTTATGGTAGATTAAAAGTCATATTATATACGCAAAATATCGACGCCGAATGTCCGACCTGTGGGCTCACCACTTGGGGACTCGCGGCGCATTGAGTCCGAAGCCATCCTCCGGAACTGCCTATGAAAATCACTAACGTCCGCACGCACGTGCTGGAAGCCTCGCTCTCGCAGCCCTTTGCCTACTCCCGCGCCTGGTATAGCACGCGCATGGCGATGATTGTGGAGATCGAGACTGATGAAGGGCTGATCGGTTGGGGCGAATGCTATGGCCCCGCATGGATCACGTCCGCCGTCGTCAAGACCGTAACGCCTTGGCTGATCGGCATGGACCCCCTACGAACCGACTTTTTGTGGCAAGAAGTCTATGCCCGCCTGCGCGATCACGGCCAGAAGGGCGTCGTAATCGAGGGGCTGAGCGGTATCGACATCGCGCTCTGGGACATCAAGGGTAAGCGCTTCGGCATGCCTGCCTATCAGTTGATGGGCGGCGCGCTTCGCACGGAGGTGCAGGCCTATGCGACGGGTCTGTACCGGCGTGAATCGGGCGATCCCTTGCAGTATCTGGCCGAAGAAGCGGCAGGCTATGTTGCAGAAGGATTCAAGGCGGTCAAGCTCAAGGTGGGCTTCGGCGTCGAGCAGGACGTGGCGGTAACGCGCGCGGTGAGGGCAGCCATCGGCCCGGATATCGCGCTCATGGTCGACGCGAATCACGCCTACGATGCGACAGCGGCGATTCGCCTGGGCAGGATGATCGAGGACCAGGACATCCGATGGTTCGAGGAGCCGGTGCCGCCGGAAGATCTTGCTGGCTACCGCGAGGTGAAAGCGGCGCTTTCTATTCCGGTTGCGGGCGGCGAGTGCGAATTCACCCGCTTCGGCTTCCGGGACGTGCTTGTCTCGCGCGCCATGGACATCATCCAGCCCGATACCTGCGCGGCCGGGGGGTTGTCCGAGTGCAAGAAAATCTCGGACATGGCGGTGGCCTTCGGTACTCGCTACAACCCGCATGTTTGGGGAACAGGCATCGCCATCGCCGCATCGCTGCAACTACTTGCGGTATTGCCGGCCCATACGCCGCCTTCGCTCTCCGTGGCCGAGCCCATGCTGGAATTCGACCGTACCGAACACCCGATCCGGCAGGCGTTGCTGGCCGAGCCGATCGAACACGTCGGCGGGATGGTGCGCGTGCCAGAGGGGCCAGGGCTGGGCATCGAAGTCGACAGGGCCGCGTTGGCCCACTTCGCCGCCCGCTGACACACATTGAGCGTGTACCGCTTGCATGCTCATGACTTGAGGGCGCGGTGCACGCCTACCCGTCGCGCGTAACTAGAATTCATCGCGAACGAGAAAGACGAACGCATAAAACAAGGAGACAGCCATGTCGCAATCAAAGTGGTGGGGAATCGGTGGATCGCTGATGGTCGGGCTATTCGTTGCGTATCTCGATCGCACGACGCTTTCAGTAGCGCTACCGTCCGTGGCGCAGGACATGGGTTTCGCGGGGGACCGTTTTGCGGTAACGGCCAGTTGGGCGCTGACGATCTTTCTGATCGGCTATGCCGTTGCGAACGTCGTCGGCGGGATTCTGACCCGCAAGCGCGATCCCAAGCGTGTGGTGATCTGGAGTTTTGCGATCTGGTCGCTCGCCACCGTATTCGTCGGCTTTACCGACTCACTTGTCGTCCTGTTAGTCTGCCGGTTCATCCTGGGGCTGGCCGAGGGCGTTTACTGGCCGCAGCAGTCGCGGTTCGCGAAAGCGTGGTTTGCGCCGAATGAGCGAACCAAGGCTAATGCGATTGTCCAGTACTACGGTCAATTTATCGCGATGGCCCTTGGGTTCATGATTCTGACACCCCTTTATACAGCCTTCGGCTGGCGCGTCATGTTCATCGTGATGGGCTGCGTTGGTCTGTTCGGTGTAGTCCCGCTGTTCATGGCCAAGCTCCGGCCCGAGTCCGAAGCGCCGTACCGGGAGCGTCCGGCGGCCGAGGTCGTGCCGACGCGACTCTCACTAGATGCGTTGGGCGGCTATCCGTTCTTCTTATTGCTAGTGAGCTACATCACACAAGGCATGCTGTTCTGGGGCGTAACTTTGTGGATCCCGCTTGCCGTGCGATCGGTCGGCTTTACCGGGACTTCGCAGGCCGTCGCCAGCTCGTTGCCTTATCTCGCTGCGGTGCTGCTCGCGTTGCCGATCTCGAGGATCAGCGACCGTACGGGACGCCGCGTGCTGATTGCGGCGCTGGGCTTACTCATCCCTGGCGTTCTGATGATG
>NZ_DASXHN010000081.1:0-3159 GCF_036488505.1 Paraburkholderia sp.
CCAGCACCTTCACCTGCGCGAGCGTGAGGTTCTGCTGCACGGACATGTGCGGGAAGAGCTCGAAGTTCTGGAACACCATCCCGATGCGCGACCGCAGCTTGGAGAGGTTCGTCTTCGGATCGTTCACCGCGATGCCGTCCACAGCGATCGTTCCCTTCTGGAAGGGCTCGAGGCCGTTGACGGTCTTGATCAGCGTGGACTTGCCCGAACCCGACGGCCCGCACACCACGACCACTTCGCCTTTTTTTACTTCCGTCGTGCAGTCGGTCAGCACCTGGAACTGGCCGTACCACTTCGAAACGTTCTTGATAGAGATCATCTTGCGACCTTTTTCTGAAGACCTTTGACAAGGCTCGACGCGATCACACAGATCACGAAATAACACGCGCCCGCGAACAGTACCATCTCGACATTCGTGCCGTCACGGTCGCCGATATTCGTGGCGGTGCGGAAGAAGTCGGCAAGGCTGATCACGTACACGAGCGAGGTGTCCTGAAACAGCACGATGCCCTGCGTGAGCAGCAGCGGGACCATCGCGCGGAACGCCTGCGGCAGCACGATCAGGCGCATCGCCTGCGCATAGGTCATGCCGAGCGCGAACGCCGCATTGATCTGGCCGCGCGGCACCGCCTGGATGCCCGCGCGGATGATCTCGGAATAGTACGCCGCCTCGAATAGCGAGAAAGCGACCATTGCCGACGCAAGCCGGATATCGATATCCGCCGACAGACCGAGCACGCTTTGCAGCACTTGCGGCACGATCAGGAAGAACCACAGCAGCACCATCACGAGCGGGATCGAACGGAAGACCGTCACGTAGAGCTTCGCGAACCACTCGAGGGGCTTGATCGACGACAGCCGGAACAACGCGAGCACGGTGCCCCAGACAATGCCGAACACGATCGCGATCAGCGTGATCTCGACCGTGATGATGGCGCCGGTCCACAGCGTCGGCAGCGCGCCCGGAATACCGCTCCAGTCGAAATGATGCATTACTTGCCTCCGATATAGCCGGGTAGCCGGGATCTCGCTTCGACCCAGCGCATCAGTTGCATCACGACCAGGTTGATCAGCATGTACGCAATCGTGACCGCGATGAACGACTCATACGTCTGCGACGTGTAGTCGACCAGCTGGCGCGCCTGAGCGGACAGGTCGAGCAGGCCGATCGTCGACGCGACAGCGGAGTTCTTGAAGATATTCAGAAACTCGGAGGTAAGCGGCGGGACGATGATCCGGTAGGCGACCGGCAGCAGCACGTAGCGGTACGTCTGCCATTGCGTGAAGCCGACCGCGAGACCCGCGGCGCGCTGTCCGCGCGGCAGCGCGTTGATACCCGAGCGCACCTGCTCGCACACGCGCGCGGCGGTGAAGAGCCCGAGACAGATGATCGACGACGAGAAGAACTGCGCGCCCGGCGGCAATTGCTTGAACCACGTGCCGATCGACACCGGCAGCAACTCCGGTATCACCAGATACCAGATGAAGAACTGCACGATCAGCGGAATATTGCGGAAGATCGCGACGTAGACGGTGCCGATGCCCGACGCCCATTTGTTCGGCACCGTGCGCAGCACGCCGAAAAACGAGCCGACGATCAGCGCGATCACCCATGCCGACAGCGACACGGTGACCGTCACCCATAGCCCCGACAGCAGCCAGCCGAGATAGGTGGTCGGCTCGCCCGTGGAGACGGGACTCAGTAGAATGCCCCAGTTCCAGTGATATGACATGACCAAGACTCCAGCAAAAAGAAACGGAAGAAGCGCGGGGCCCCTTCCGTTTCGTTCAGCGTTTCGAAAGTGTCGAAAGGCCGCTAACAGGTTTAGTCGATTGCCTTGTCATTCGGGTTCTTGAACAGGGTCTTCATGTCCTCGCTCATCGGGAAGTTCAGGTTCAGGCCCTTCGGCGGAATCGGCGATTCGAACCAGCGCTTGTAGATCGTGTCGCCTTCGCCGGAGGTTTGCGTCTTCGCGATCGCGTCGTCGGCGACCTTCTTGAACTCCGGATCGTTCTTGCGCAGCATACAGCCGTACGCCTCGCGCGATTGCGGCGTGCCGACGATCACGAAGTCGTTCGGGTTGTTCGACTTCGCGCGCTCGCCGGCGAGCAGCGCGTCGTCCATCATGAACGCGGCGGCGCGACCCGTCGACAGCGTCAGGAACGACTCGCCGTGGTCCTTCGCGCTGATGATGTTCATGCCCATGTTCTTGTCCTGGTTCATCTTGCGAAGCAGGCGCTCGGAGGTCGTGCCGGCGGTCGTGACGACCGTCTTGCCCTTCAGGTCGGCGAAGTCCTTGATGCCCGAATCCTTCTTGGTCATCAGGCGCGTGCCGATCACGAAGATCGTGTTCGTGAACGCGGCCTGCTGCTGACGTTCGAGGTTATTGGTGGTGGACCCGCATTCGATGTCGACCGTACCGTTCTGTACGAGCGGAATGCGGTTTTGCGACGTGACCGGAACCAGCTTCACCTTCAGGTTCGGCATGTTCAGCTTCTGCTTGACGGCCTCGACGACCTTCATTGCGAATTCCTGCGAGTAGCCGATCACGTTCTGCTTGTCGTCGTAATACGAGAACGGAATCGACGATTCGCGGTGACCCAGCGAAATCACGCCGGTGTCCTTGATCTTTTTCAGCGTGCCCGAGTCTTGCGCATGCGCGCCGACCGTAAATAGTCCGAGAGTAGCGAGCAGCAGCGCAGCCTTTTTAACCTTCATCTTGATCTCCTTGGCAAGAACCGGCGCCAGTTTAGCAAAGTAATTTTTCTGAAAGTATCGCTATTAACCATGTTGTTGCGCGCACGCCGCGAAGCTTGCCCGCACCGCGCACGAGCCTTGCGCGGACATGCAAAGGCGGGCGGCATTCACGCAAAAAAGAAAACCGGCGGCCGCGCTGCCCGGGCCAATGCCCGGGGCCGCGCAACCGCCGTTTCAGAGCACGCCAGGCCGTGTCAAAACCGCATCGGCCGCCAGCGGATGAGCCGGAATCAGGGGTAGAGGCCGCGCATTTCGCGCGCCTGCAGAATCCGCTTGCACGCGACGATAAACGCCGCGGTCCGCACCGACACCTTCTGCTCGCTCGACACCTGCCATACAGCGGCAAATGCTTCCCGCATCACACGCTCGAGACGCTCGTTGATTTCATCCTCGGTCCAGAA
>NZ_DASXHN010000099.1:0-20399 GCF_036488505.1 Paraburkholderia sp.
CCGGCACGAGCGGCATGCCGTTGTCGAGCATTTTGACGACGCCGATATGGCCAAGCCAGACGAACAGGCCCTTGAACGCGACGCCCTGGAAAAACGTGTGCGCGAACCAGTCCTGGCGCGCGATGTCGCCGACGCCTGAGATGATCGTGCGGTCGGCGAACTTCACCGACAACGCCAGCGTGAGACCGCGCAGGATAAACAGGAACGCGAGCGTGACGATGAACGACGGCAGCCGCGTGCGCATCACGAGATAGCCGTTGAGTGCGCCGAGCAGCATCGAGCCGGCGAACGCGAATACGATCGCCAGCCAGACCGGCCAGTGGAAATACATGCTCGGCAGCGCGACCATCATGCCGGCAAAGCCGATCATCGAGCCGATCGACAGATCGAACTCGCCGGCGATCATCAGCAGGCACGCGCCGACCGAGATCAGGCCGAGATAGGCCGCGACCTGCGACCAGTTCATGATGCCGTCGAGAGCGAACATCCCCGAGTTGCCGGCCGCGAGGCCGAACACGATGAACACCATCACCGTGCCGGCGAGTGCCGCGAATTCCGGGCGTCCCAGCAGATGCCGGAACCACGATTCGCGGCGCACGCGCTCGTCCGCTGCCGACGCCGCCGCGGCGGGCTGTGACGGTTCCTGCTGATCAGGCTGGCGTGGCTTGCGGTGATGCGGGTGGAACAGATCGGCGACACCCATCGAAGCTCTCCTTGATACGCCGGCGGGCGGCGGCTCGACGCCGCGGCTTGCGGCGTTTGATGCGGGTAACGGTGGCACGTGAACGTGGCCCGTAAAGGTGGCACATAAACCAGGCACGTGAACCAGGCACGTGAACCAGGCACGTGAACCAGGCACCTGAAGGCGGCACGTAAAACGTAGCGTGCCAATGGGCGACGCGAGGCGCCTGTCAACGCGGCATGCGCGGCGGCCCGTCAAGCGCGCGGCGAACGGCCGCGGTGCTGGCGACCCGCGAACCAGCCGCGTCGCCGGTCCGGGCCTGTCGTCACGCCTGCTACTGCGATAACGCCGTCACGCGGCGCCGTCTCGCCTGTCTACCGGTACTGACCCGCGTACTTGAGCACCTTGTCGACATTGGCTTTGGTGATGAAGCCCGGGCCCGAGCCGATGTTGCGCGGTCCGTAAGACGGTGCGAGCCCATAGGTCGCGAGCCGTTCCTTGAACTTCGGATTGGCCTGCAGGATCTCGCGGATCTTCGCCGGATCGGTCGTGTGGTTCTTCTTCACGATCGCCAGCACGGCGACCGGGATATAGCCCTGCAGGTACGGTTGCTGGTCGATCGCGAACTGGATCGTGCCGTCCTGGATGCCCTTCGCGATGTCGGTATCGAAGTCGAAGGTCGCGAACCAGACCTTGCCCGCGAGGCCCATCTGTTGGAGCGCCTTCAACGTCGGATCGGCCGACAGCGGCCCGAGCGCGAGCACCGCCTGGGTCTTCGGATGATTGCGCAAGAACGCACTGACCTTCGATTGCACGCCGGTCGGGTCCTGCCCCACATCGAGCGTCGAGGTCTTGAAATCGACGCCGATCGCATCGGCGAAACCGCGGCAACGCTCGAACGAAGCGGGATTGGTCGCATAGTGATTCACGCACAGGAACGACTTGATGCCAGCCGCTTTCGCCTTTTCGCCCGCCGCCTTGCCCGCCGCGTATTCGGGCTGACCGACGTGCATGATCGCGCCGAGCTTCGCACTTTGTTCTTCGGTACCCGAATTGATCGTGACGAGCGGGATGTGTTTCTCGGTGACCTTCGCGAGCGAGCTTTTCAGCACGTCGAAATCGGCGATCGAGACGATCACGCCGTCGTAATTGCGCGCGGCTGCCTGCTCGACCAGACGCGCCATGTCGGCGATGTCGCCGTTCGGCGGATTGCGGTAGTCGGTCTCGACGTTGAAGTCCTCGTCGGCCTGCTTGATCGCGTTCTTGATCGTGTTCCACCACGAATCGGAATCCGGTGCGTGGCTGATCAGCACGAAATGGGCGTCGGCCGCGCGGGCCGCGCAAGCCGCGCCGAATCCCGTCGCGAACGTCAACGCCGTCACCAGAATCCTGAGCGTCGCCTTGCCTGTGCAAAGTCTCATTGTCTCCACCTTTCTCGGTCTGTCGTTCGTTATTGAGGGGAGCGTCTGGCGCGCGCATTCCGCGCGATGCGAATCCGCCGCGGCACCATCGCTCACGACCAAGATTAGGTCAACTTCCGCAGGCTTGCAAAGAAAATTTCATTGAGAAATAAAAATGGAAAATACATTCCATTCAGGATGACGGCTGCCTATAATCCGCAGCGTCGGAAGCGCGTTGCGGCGAGCCGCGAGCGCGTCTGCCGCATTGCAGGAGCATCCAAGGGGTCGTGATGGCTGAACCAAGCACCGAAGAAGCATTGCCGGGCGTCGACGAATTGATGCAGCGCATCGCGGATAACTATGAGTCGCTGCCGCGTCAGTTGAAGAACGTCGCGACCTATATCGAGCAGCATCGCTCGAGCGTGATGATGGACCGCACCAGCGATATCGCCGCGAGCTGCGGTGTGCATCCGTCCGCTGTGGTGCGCTTTGCGCAGCGCTTCGGCTTTTCCGGCTTTTCCGATCTGCAGGCGGTATTTCGTCAGGCGTACACGGGCCAGGGGGTGTCGTCGACGAGCTATCAGCAGCGCATTCGCAAGCTGATCGACGAGAAGCCCGGCACGCTGTCAGGCGGCGCGGTCGCGCGAGAGTTCATCGCGGCGTCGCGCGGCGGGCTCGAAGAGCTCGAAGCGGGCCTCGACGACCGCCAGTTCGATGCCGCGGTGAAGATGCTGCAACAGGCGGACAACATCTATGTGGTCGGCGTGCGGCGTTCGTTTCCGGTCGCGAGCTACATCGTCTATGCATTGCAGCACACGCACAAGCGCGTGCATCTGGTATCCGGTTTCGGCGGCATGTATCGCGAACAGATTCGCAGCGTGCGGAAGGGCGACGTGGTGATCGCGATCAGCTTCGCGCCGTACGGCAAAGAGACGCAGTACTGTCTGCGCGTCGCGCATCATCATCAGGCGAAGACGCTGGTGATCACCGACAGCCAGCTATCGCCGCTCGCGCGCTATGCGAGCGCGCAACTGTACGTGAAAGAGGGCAGCGCATTCGCGTTCCGCTCGCTGACCAGCACGATCTGCCTGTGCCAGGCGCTGTTTATCGCGCTCGCGTACAAGCTCGAACTGAATGTTGAGGAATCCAACGACACAGGAGGCTACGATGACTGACGCGGTAAACACGATCGACGTCGCGGTATTCGGCGCCGGGCGCATCGGCAAAATCCATGCGGCGAATCTGGCGCGACAGCCGGGCGTGCGGCTCAAGTACGTGGTCGACGTGAATCGCGAGGCCGCCGCCGAGCTCGCCGTGCAGCATGGCGCGAAGGTCGCGGACATCGACGGTGCGATCGGCGACGCGTCGATCGGCGCGACGGTGATCTGTTCGAGCACCGACACGCATGCGGAACTGATCGTGAAATCGGCCGAGCAGAAGAAGCATGTGTTCTGCGAAAAGCCGGTCGATCTCACCCTGGAGCGGGCGCGTCTGTGCGCCGAGGCTGTCGAGCGCGCGGGTGTCGTCTGCATGATCGGCTTTCAGCGCCGCTTCGATCCGACTTTCTCGGCGCTCAAAGCGCGCATCGACGCGGGCGAGATCGGCACGCCCGAAATGCTGGTGGTGACGAGCCGCGATCCGGGTGCGCCGCCGGTCGACTACATCCGGCATTCGGGTGGCATCTTCAAGGACATGCTGATTCACGATTTCGATATCTTCCGCTGGATTCTCGACGACGAAGCCGACACGCTGCACGCCACCGGCAGTTGCCTGAGCGACCCGGCGATCGCGGCAGCGGGCGACATCGATTGCACCGCGGTGACGATCCGCACGAAGCGCGGGCGGCTGTGCCAGATCAACACCGCGCGGCGCGCCGCGTACGGCTACGACCAGCGCTTCGAAGTGCTCGGCAGCACCGGCATGCTGCAAGCGGGCAACGTGCGGCCGACCGAGGTCACCGCCTATTCGAAGACCGACGTGTCGACCGATGTGCCGGAGGCGTTTTTCCTCGAACGGTATCGCGCGGCGTACGCGCTGGAGATCGCGCATTTCTTCGACGCGCTCACGCATGGCACGGCAGTGCGCACCACGGTCGCCGATGGTCTGAAGGCGCTCGAACTGGCCGAAGCCGCCACGCGCTCGTGGCGCGAGGGGCGCGCACTCAAGCTCGGCGAGGCGTCGCGATGAAGCCCGCCACGCAGCGCTTGCGAATCGGCGTAGTCGGCCTCGGGCGGCTCGGCAAGCGGCATGCGGACAACCTTGCCTATCGCGTGCCGGGTGCGGCGCTCGTGGCCGCCTGCAGTCCGCTCGCCGACGAGCTTGCATGGGCGCGCGATGCGTTGCCCGAGCCTCGTCTTTATGGCGACTATGCGGACCTGCTCGCCGATCCGGACGTCGATGCGGTGTGGCTCGTTACGCCGTCGTCGCTCCACGCGCAGCAGATCGTCGATGCATTGCAGGCCGGCAAGCATGTGTTTTGCGAAAAGCCGTTGTCGCTCGAGGTCGCCGAATGCGAGCGGGTGCTGGCCGAGGCCGCGCGCTATCCGCAACTGCAGGCGACGATCGGCTTCATGCGCCGCTTCGATCCGAGCTATCGCGACGCATTCGACAAGCTCAGCGCGGGCCAGATCGGCCGGCCGTTCATGGTGCGCTCGCAGACCACCGATCAGAACGACGACGACGGTTTCTTCGTGCGCTTCGCGGCGAGTTCAGGCGGCATCTTTCTCGACTGCACGGTGCACGATATCGATGTCGCCCGCTGGCTGCTCGGCAAGCCGCGCGCGACACGCGTGTTCGCGGCCGGCGCCGTCGCGCTCCATGACGGCTTGCGCGAATTCGGCGACGTCGACAACGGTGTCGCGATCTGCGAGTTCGAGGGCGGCAAGCTCGCGATGTTCTATGCGTCGCGTACCCAGGCGCACGGCAACGATACGCATAGCGAGGTGATCGGCACGGCCGGCGCGCTCACGATCGGCCGCAATCCGCGCGCGAATCGTGTCGAGATCTATGACGCGACCGGTATTCGCAACGAATGCACGCCGGACTTCTTCGACCGTTTCGCGGATGCGTTTTTGCACGAGGCGCGTGCGTTCGTCGCGGCGGTGCAGGGCGGCGCGCCGCAGGAAGGCGCGAGCCTCGCCGATGCGCTCGAAGCGACTCGCATCGGCGTCGCGTTGCGCCAGTCGTTGCACAGCGGGCAGGCCGTGACGCTGTAGCGGTGCGTGCCCGGGTGCAACCGGGCGCCACGCCCGGCGAGCACGCCGGGCCTGCTGTAGAATTTGACCCTCTGTCCGGCGTCGTGCGCGACGCCTCGTCCCGAAGGTCATCGTCGATGCAAATTCAGATTCACAAGGAAGTCGATGCGCGCGGGCTCATGTGCCCGCTGCCCATCCTGCGCGCCAAAAAGGCGCTCGCCGATATGGAAAGCGGCCAGATTCTCAAGGTGCTCGCCACCGATCCGGGCTCGCAGCGGGATTTCGCCGCGTTCGCGAAACAGACGGGCAACGAGATCGTCGAAAGCTCCGCGCAAGACAAGGTCTTCACGTTTTTGATGCGGCGCCGCTGAGCGGCACGTAAGCGGAACCGGTCGCAATTGCGGTATCGGTGGCCGGCCATGCAGCGGGTACGCGCAAAAACTACATACGAATGTAAAAAAGAAGGCGCTGAACCCACATGCTGGGCGCAGCGCCTTCTTCGTTTCAGCCGGCAGTATTCGTGTTTTCCAGGCGGGCGGCCGGCAAGCCACCACGCCAAATCGTCAGCCTTCGAGAACCGGCGAACGGGTGCGCAGATACTCGTCGAAATCGGCGGCCACTTCCGGGTGGCGCAGCGCGAACTCGACCGTCGCTTTCAGATAACCGAGCTTGCTGCCGCAGTCGAAACGCGTGCCGTGATACTTGTACGCGAGCACCTGTTCGTCGGCGAGCAGCGACTGAATCGCGTCCGTCAGCTGCAACTCGCCGCCCGCGCCCGGCTTGATCGAGCGAAGGTGGTCGAAAATGCGCGGCTTCAGCACATAGCGGCCCACCACGCCAAGGTTCGACGGCGCGACGCTCGGCTCCGGCTTTTCGACGATACCGGACATCTTGATGATCGAGTCTTCCCACTCCTTGCCGTCGACGATCCCGTACGACTTCGTTTCCTGCGGCGGGATTTCTTCGACGCCAATCACCGAGCTGTGATAGTGATCGAACACCTCGATCATCTGCGTCATCACGGGCGGGGTGCCATACAGCAGGTCGTCCGCGAGAATCACTGCGAACGGGTTGTCGCCGACCAGTTTTTCCGCGCATAGCACCGCATGGCCGAGGCCGAGTGCCTCAGCCTGGCGGACGTAAAAGCAGTCGACGTGGCTTGGCTTGATGCTGCGCACGAGTTCGAGCAGCTTCGCCTTGCCGCGCGCCTCGAGCTCGGCCTCGATCTCATAGGACTTGTCGAAATGGTCCTCGATCGCGCGCTTGCTCCGCCCGGTCACGAAGATCATTTCGGTGATGCCGGCCGCCATCGCCTCTTCGACCGCGTACTGAATCAGCGGCTTGTCGACGATCGGCAGCATCTCTTTCGGGCTCGCCTTGGTGGCGGGGAGGAATCGGGTGCCAAGACCTGCTACCGGAAATACCGCCTTCGTAACTTTAAGCATGTGAATACCCTGAGTCCTCTGGTTTAGGGCGCTGCCCCTCTAACGGCGACGGGCAGCGCGCATCGATCAGACCGGCAAGCGCGCCAGTTGCGCTTTCAGCTTGCCGACGGTGGCTTCGAATTCGGCAAGCCGCCTTTGTTCCTGTTCAACGACGGCCGGCGGCGCCTTGGCAACGAAGCTTTCATTTTTCAGCTTGCCGTTGCATTTGGCGATTTCGCCGGTCAGTCGCGCGATTTCCTTCGACAGGCGCTCGCGTTCGACCGTGACGTCGATCTCGACCTTCAGCACGAGCTTGTCGCTTCCTACGATAGCAATTGGCGCGCCATCCGCCTGCGCGTCGAGCGTTGCTTCGTCGGCGATGATCTGCACGTCGGACAAACGCGCCAGCGCCTGCGCATAAGGCGCGAAAGTGCGAAGGCGCTCCGCGTTGCCGGTCGCGAGCAGCGGTACCTTGAGCGCCGGCGACAGATTCATTTCGCCGCGCAGATTGCGGCATGCGTCGATGACTGCCTTCAGGTCGGCCGCCCAGCGCTCCGCGTCTTCATCGATCTTCGACGGTTCCGCGGTCGGGTACGGCTGCACCATGATGGACGCTTCGCCTTCGGCCTTGCCCTCGGGATAACGTCCGGCGAGCGGCGCCACCTTCTGCCACAGTGCTTCGGTGATGAACGGAATCACCGGATGCGCGAGGCGCAGCACGGTCTCGAGCACGCGCAGCAGCGTGCGCCGCGTGGCGCGCTGCTGGTTCGGCTGACCGCTCTGGATCTGCACTTTCGCCAGTTCGACGTACCAGTCACAGTATTCGTCCCAGACAAATCTGTATAGGGCGTTGGCCACATTGTCGAAGCGATAGTCGGCAAAGCCTTTCGCGACTTCGTCTTCGACGCGCTGCAGTTGCGACACGATCCAGCGGTCCGCCGGCGAGAAATGCAGATGGCCGTCCGGCCCGCAGGTGCCGCAATTGCCCGCCTTGCCGAAGCCGCAGTCTTCGCCTTCGCAGTTCATCAGCACGAAACGGGTGGCGTTCCACAGCTTGTTGCAGAAGTTGCGATAGCCCTCGCAGCGGGCGAGGTCGAAGTTCACGTTGCGCCCGAGCGTAGCCATCGACGCCATCGTGAAGCGCAGCGCGTCGGTGCCGAACGCCGGGATGCCGTCGGGAAATTCCTTGCGGGTCTTCTTTTCGATCGACGCGGCCTGCTTCGGATTCATCAGGCCGGTGGTGCGTTTGGCAACCAGCGCGTCGAGACCGATGCCGTCGACGATATCGATCGGGTCGAGCGTGTTGCCCTTGCTCTTCGACATCTTCTGACCTTCGGCGTCGCGCACCAGACCGTGCACATAAACGGTGTCGAACGGCACCTTGCCGGTGAAGTGCGTGGTCATCATGACCATGCGCGCGACCCAGAAGAAGATGATGTCGAAGCCGGTGACGAGCACCGACGACGGCATGAAATGCTTCAGTTCTTCCGTTTCGTTCGGCCAACCGAGCGACGAAAACGGCACCAGAGCGGACGAGAACCACGTGTCGAGCACATCTTCGTCGCGCTCGAGCACGCCGGTGTAGCCGGCCGCGGCGGCCTGCGCGCGCGCGCCTTCCTCGGTTTTCGCGACGAACACCTCGCCGTTTTCGCCGTACCAGGCCGGAATCTGATGACCCCACCACAGCTGACGCGAGATGCACCAGTCCTGGATGTTTTCGAGCCACTGATAGTAGGTGGTGGTCCAGTTCTCCGGCACGAACCTGATCTGGCCGTTGCGGACCACGTCGAGCGCGGTTTGCGCGATCGACTTGCCCGGGTTGAACGTGCCTTCAGGAGCCGGCTTGCTCATCGCGACGAACCACTGGTCGGTCAGCATCGGCTCGATCACGACGCCGGTGCGGTCACCGCGCGGCACCATCAGCTTGTGCGGCTTCACCGATTCGAGTGCGCCGAGCGCTTCGAGATCGGCGACCACCTGTTTGCGGGCTTCGAAACGGTCGAGGCCGCGGTATTTTTCCGGCGCGTTGTCGTTGATCTTCGCGTCGAGCGTGAGGATTTCGATTTGCGGCAGCTTGTGACGCAGGCCGACCTGGTAGTCGTTGAAATCGTGCGCGGGCGTGACCTTGACGACGCCGGTGCCGAATTCGCGGTCGACGTAGTCGTCGGCGATGATCGGCACTTCGCGGTTCGATAGCGGCAACGTGACGGTCTTGCCGATCAGGTGCGCGTAGCGCTCGTCTTCCGGATGCACCATCACGGCGGTGTCGCCGAGCATGGTTTCCGGCCGGGTGGTGGCGACGGTCAGATGGCCGGAGCCGTCGGTGAGCGGGTACTGGATGTGCCACAGGTGGCCGTTTTCTTCCTCGCTGACCACTTCCAGATCGGACACCGCGGTGAGCAGCACCGGGTCCCAGTTGACGAGGCGCTTGCCGCGATAGATCAGGCCCTGTTCATAAAGGCGGACGAATACGTCGCGCACTGCGGCCGACATCTTGTCGTCCATCGTGAAGTATTCGCGCGACCAGTCGATCGACGCGCCGAGGCGGCGCACCTGATTGGTGATGGTCGAACCCGACTGCTGCTTCCACTCCCACACGCGCTCGACGAACTTCTCACGGCCGAGGTCATGGCGCGACACACCTTGCGCGTCCAGTTGCCGTTCGACGACGATCTGCGTGGCGATACCCGCGTGGTCGGTGCCCGGCACCCACAGCGTGTTGTCACCGAGCATGCGGTGGTAGCGGGTGAGGCCATCCATGATGGTCTGATTGAACGCGTGGCCCATGTGCAGCGTGCCCGTGACGTTCGGCGGCGGCAACTGGATCGAGAAATCCTTGCGGTTGGGGTCGAAGGACGGCGCGGCGTACGCGCGCTTTTCCCATTCCGGGCCCCAGTGGGCTTCGATGGTGTGCGGTTCGAAGCTCTTGGCGAGCGTCGACGGGGTGGAGCTCTGGGTGTCGCTCATTTGTGATTAAAAGCAGGCTTTTGGAGGCGGAGAATGAATGATTATAAGGGGCGGCCGGGGCGCAGCGAGTTTTTGCCAGCCGGCGCTCGCAGTGGGCTTTTGCGGCGCATTTTCAGCGCCTCGGCCTTGCGATGTTTCTAAGTGCTTTATCGGGGTGACGGCGGGCTGGTGAGCCGGCAGGCCCGAAGGCTGCACCGCAACCACCACGGCACGCCCAAGCGCATCCGCCCGCATTCAGCCGCCCGGAAAAACCGAAAAAGCCCAGCCGCCGCCGGGGCATATAATGCCGTCTGACCTGCCGTCCCCACGAGAAAATGCCTGACCTCCTCGCCAATCTGAACCCCGAACAACACGCCGCCGTCACGCTCCCCAATGAGCCCGCGCTGATCCTCGCGGGTGCCGGCAGCGGCAAAACCCGCGTTCTGATCACCCGCATCGCGTGGCTCATCCAGCACGGTCTCGCATCCCCCGCGACCGTCCTCGCGGTCACCTTCACCAACAAAGCCGCCCGCGAAATGATGGCGCGTCTGTCGGCGCTGCTGCCGATCGACACCCGGGGCATGTGGATCGGCACCTTCCACGGCTTGTGCAACCGGATGCTGCGCGCGCATCACCGGGACGCCGGTCTGCCCGCCACGTTCCAGATTCTCGATACCGCCGATCAACTGTCGGCGATCAAGCGCCTGATGAAAGGCCTGAACATCGACGATGAAAAGTACCCGGCGAAAAATCTCCAGTACTTCATCAACAACGCGAAAGAGCAGGGCTTGCGTCCGAAAGACGTCGATGCGACCGACAACTTCAACCGCAAGTTCGTCGAGCTCTACGAAGCCTACGACCAGCAATGCCAGCGTGAAGGCGTGGTCGATTTTCCGGAACTGCTGCTGCGCTGCCACGAACTGCTCGCGCACAACGCTCCGTTGCGCGCGCACTACCAGGCGCGCTTCAAGCACATCCTCGTCGACGAGTTCCAGGACACCAACAAGCTGCAATACGCGTGGCTCAAGCTGCTCGCGGGCGAGCACAACGCGATCTTCGCGGTCGGCGACGACGACCAGTCGATCTACGCATTCCGTGGCGCGAACGTCGGCAACATGCGCGACTTCGAGCACGAGTTCAACGTGCGTCATCTGATCAAGCTCGAGCAGAACTACCGCTCGCATGGCCATATTCTCGATGCCGCGAACCAGCTGATCGCGAACAATTCGCGCCGCCTCGGCAAGAATCTGCGCACCGACGCCGGCCACGGCGAACCTGTGCGCGTGTACGAGTCGGCGACCGATTCGCAGGAGGCCGGCTGGATCGTCGAAGAGATCCGCGCGCTGATCAACACGGGGCTGTCGCGCAGCGAGATCGCGGTGCTCTATCGCAGCAACGCGCAGTCGCGCACGATCGAGCACACGCTGGTGAACGCGGGCATCGCGTATCGCGTGTATGGCGGTCTGCGCTTTTTCGAGCGCCAGGAGATCAAGCACGCGCTCGCATATCTGCGCCTGATCGACAACCCGAACGACGACACCGCGTTCGCCCGCGTGGTCAATTTCCCGACCCGCGGCATCGGCGCGCGTTCGCTCGAACAGTTGGCCGACGCGGCGCGTCTCTATAACTGCTCGATGGCCGCGGCGGTGCCGTATGTCGCCGGCAAGGCGGGGTCGAGCCTCGCGGCGTTCGCAAACCTGATCGGCAAGATGCGCGCCGAAACGCAGCAGATGAGCCTGCCGGAGACCGTCGAGTACGTGACTCGGGCGAGCGGTCTCGCCGAGTTCTATCAGAACGAGCGCGAAGGCCAGGACCGGCTCGAGAACTTGCAGGAGCTCGTCAATGCGGCCGCCGCGTTCGTCAGCGAAGAAGGCTACGGGTTCGATACGCCCGCGCGCTCGATCCCGCTGCGCCCCGGCGCGAGCGCTGCACCCGAACTGGCTGTCGCGACCGACGATCCGAACACCGTCGTGCTCGACGCGCCGGGTCTCGCCGATCCGGCGCAAAACCCCGACACGATGACGCCGCTCGCCGGCTTCCTGTCGCACGCATCGCTCGAAGCCGGCGACAACCAGGCGCAGGCCGGCCAGGAAGCGGTGCAACTGATGACCGTGCACGCGGCGAAGGGGCTCGAATTTACCGCGGTGTTCATCACCGGTCTCGAAGAGGGGTTGTTCCCGCACGAGAACAGTGCGATGGAGTCGGACGGCCTCGAGGAAGAACGGCGATTGATGTATGTGGCGATCACGCGCGCGAAAGAGCGGCTGTACCTGTCGTTTGCGCAGAGCCGGATGCTGCACGGTCAGACCCGCTACAACATCCGCTCGCGTTTTTTCGACGAACTGCCGCAGGAAACGCTCAAGTGGCTGACGCCGAAGGTCGAGGCGGGCTCGCGCTGGGGCGGCCGCTCGGACAACGCCGGTTATGGACGCGACTGGTTCGCGCGGCCGGGCTATGGCGGTGGCGTGGCGGCGTCGGTCGGCTCCGCGCCGGCGCCCGCCTTCGCGAACGAACAGCGCGCGGCCGACACGGGCTTCCGGGTCGGCCAGCAGGTGTTTCATACGAAGTTCGGCGAGGGCACGATCACCGCGCTCGAAGGCAACGGCACCGACGCGAAGGCGCAGGTCCGCTTCAAGCGGCACGGCGAGAAATGGCTTGCGCTGGCGGTCGCGAAACTGCAGGCGGTCGAATGAGCGCGTCGCTGAACCTCACCAGTGGCGCGCCGCGTCCGCTCGGCATTCTGGCCGCGTTGCCGCAGGAACTCGGCGACCTGATCGAAGCGATGCGCGCGGCCTCCGGCGTGCGCACCGTCACGCACGGTCAGCGCGACTATCACGTCGGTACCGTGCACGGCACGCCGTGCGTCGTTACGCTCGCGCGCGTCGGCAAAGTCGCGGCGGCCGCGACGGTCAGCGCGCTGATCCATGCGTTCGATGTCGAGGCAGTGGTGTTCACCGGCGTTGCCGGTGGCGTCGGCAGTGACGTGCGGGTTGGCGACGTCGTCGTCGCGAGCACGCTGCTGCAACACGATCTCGATGCGTCGCCGCTGTTTCCGCGCTTCGAGGTGCCGTTGCTCGGCATGTCGCATTTTGCCGCCGACACCGCGCTCGCCAACCGGCTCGCCGCTGCGTGCGAGCGTTTCGTCGCGGAGGAGGGCGCGGCCTGCGCGGCACGCTTTGGCACGCATGAGCCGCGCGTGCATCGCGGGTTGATCGTCAGCGGCGATCAGTTCGTCGCGAGCGCGACGGGCGTCAACGCGTTGCGCACTGCGCTGCCCGATGCGCTCGCGGTCGAAATGGAAGGCGCGGCGATCGCGCAGGTCTGTTACGAGTACGGCGTGCCGTGCGCGGTCGTGCGCACGATCTCGGATACGGCCGACGATCACGCGCCCGCGTCGTTCGTGTCGTTCCTCACGGAGATTGCGGGCACCTATTCGAACGCGATTCTGGCGCGGTTTCTTGCGGGGCCAGCCGCGGCGGGCTGATTGCGCTTATGCGTTGGCGCCGCCGGCCAGCGCGTCGCGCACCTGCTGCAACGCCGCCGCGTCCTCGATCGTCGGCAGATCGCCCGGATCGCGGCCCTCGGCGAGCGCCGCGATCGCGCGGCGCAGCAGCTTGCCGGAGCGGGTCTTCGGCAGCATCGACACCACTATCACCCGCGCGGGCCGCGCGATCGACCCTAACTGACGGTCGACCGTCGCCGCCAGTTCCGCCGCCAGGCGCGCACGCTCGCTAGGGTCCGCATCGGCCTGGGCGCCGCGCAGCACGACGAATGCCATCGCCACCTGACCCTTGACCGGATCGGTCACGCCGACCACCGCCACTTCCGCGACGCTCGCGTGGCTCGACAACGCCTCTTCGATCTCGCGCGTGCCCAGGCGATGGCCGGCGATGTTGATCACATCGTCGGTGCGGCCGAGGATCGTCACGTAGCCGTCCTCATCCTGCACGCCCCAGTCGAAGGTCGAATAGACATGCTGGTTCGGCACGCTCCACCAGTAGGTGCTGACGAAGCGCTTGTCGTCGCCCCACACGGTCGACATGCAACCCGGCGGCAGCGGATAGTCGAGCGTCAGCACGCCTTTTTCGCCGACTGCGCACGGCTCGCCGGTCAGTTCATTGCGCAGCGTGAGGCTGTAGCCGACCGACGGCAGCCCCGGCGAGCCGAGCTTGGTCGGCAGTGCCTCGATGCCGCGGGCAATCGCGAGCATCGGCCAGCCGGTTTCGGTCTGCCAGTAGTTGTCGACCACCGGCCGGTTCAGCGCGCCGGCGATCCACGCGGCGGTCGGCTCGTCCAGCGGTTCGCCGGCCAGAAAGAGCGTGCGCAGGCTCGACAGATCGGCTGCCTTCAGCAGCGACGGGTCCTGCTTCTTCAGCACGCGCAGCGCGGTCGGCGCGGTGAACATCAGGTTGATCCGGTATTGCTCGACGAGCCGCCACCAGATGCCGCCGTCAGGACGAATCGGCGTGCCTTCGTACATCACGGTGGTCAGCCCGGCGATCAGCGGCGCGTACACGATATAGCTGTGGCCGACGACCCAGCCCACGTCCGAGGCCGTGAACATCGTGTCGCCGGCCTTGCCCTCGAAGATATATTCCATCGATGCCGCGAGCGCGACCGCGTAGCCGCCGACGTCGCGCTGCACGCCTTTCGGCTTGCCGGTCGTGCCCGACGTGTACAGCACGTACGACGGCTCATTCGATTCCAGCCATTCGCACGGTACGTGCACATCGAAGAACTGCTCGCGCAGCGGCTCGTATGCGACGAGGTACGGCGCGGTGAGGCGCGCGGGCGCGAGTTGCCGATCGATCAGCAGCACATGCGGGGTCTTGTGCGCGGCGCGCGCGAGCGCTT
The DNA here is from genome assembly GCF_036488505.1 of Paraburkholderia sp. Lineage (GTDB taxonomy): Bacteria > Pseudomonadota > Gammaproteobacteria > Burkholderiales > Burkholderiaceae > Paraburkholderia. The sequence goes on from NZ_DASXHN010000099.1 coordinate 14,501, forward strand.
CGTCGACCAGCGGCGTGTAGTCGATCACCTTGCCGGCGCGCGCGCCGGCGTCGGCGGTCACGATCAGCACCGGCTTCGCGTCATCGATGCGGGCCGCGAGATTGGGCGCAGCGAAACCGCCGAACACGACCGAATGAATCGCGCCCAGTCGCGCGCACGCTAGCATCGCGAACATCGCCTCGGGGATCATCGGCAGGTAGAGCAGCACGACATCGCCGCGCTTCACGCCGAGCGAGCGCATCACCGCGGCCATCCGGTTGACCTCGGCGTGCAGCTCCGCATACGTGTAACGGCGCTCGATACCGGTCTCGGTCGATACGTAGATCAGCGCGTTCTGCTGCGCGCGCGCGGCGAGGTGGCGATCGACCGCGTTGTGACAGAGGTTCGTGCGGCCGCCGACGAACCAGCGCGCAAAGGGCGGATTCGAACGGTCGAGCACGGTGCCGAACGGGGTGTGCCAGTGAATCCGCCGCGCTTCTTCACGCCAGAAGGCTTCGGGATTGTCGATCGAACGGCGGTGGAAATCGCGATAGCGGGTCATCGGCGGCGATCCTCGTGCGACGTGAATGGGGGCCTTCAGCTCAACGAGCCGTGCAAATTGTGCGCCTGGGATGTTTGCGCCTGGGGCGGCGCGGGGGTTCGCACAAGCATAGACATGCGAGGGGGTGTCGACAACGGGGGTTCACCATGAGCGGGGTGCAGGCTTGTGCGCAGGCGGATTGTTTCATTGCGCGCCGTAAATCATCCGTCGCCCATTTCATATTCTGTTGCCGCCCGGTAGTTTCGCGGAAGTGGTTGTGGCGCGGTGATGTGTCGACAGACTCGCCGACTCCTTACCTTGCGCGAGCGTGCGCAGCAGCACGCGTTGTTTCCCTTTCCGATACGAGGTTTGCATGTCCGATCGATATGCCGCTGAACGCGGTATCCCGACCCTTCCAGCCTGCGCAAGATCCCAGATATCGCTGGACTTCGACGGCCGGTGTCTTTGGATGAAGGGGCCGATTTTCCGTCTTTATGCTGCTGAATCCGGCAAAGTGCGTCGCAGCGGCGGATTCGACTATTCACCGGTTCGGCAGCGCGAAGGCGGTATAGGTCCGATCCTGCCGGCCCATATTGGATCGATCCGTCGCAGATGTGGGAAAACCACTGGTACAACGTCGCCCCGCGTGCCGCATGGGGTGATCATCGGATCACGATTCATGTCTTTCCAGAAACGCAGACATATGGGCGAGGCGGCTTCTTTATTCATGGCGGCACGCATGCGGGCAGTGCCGGGTGCATCAATCTGCATGGCGAAATGGAGGCTTTCGTGAGGGACCTGAAGGAGGCGGCCGCACCGTCGCCGGATTGCTTTATTCCGCTAACGGTCAGGTACTGACATGTCGAAAATCAGAATCGGTCGCTTCCTCGCTGGCGTCGTTCTGCTCGCGTTCGTCGTCGCGGTTGCGGCGTTCAACGTCATTAACCTGAACGAAGCATACGGCAGCGGAGAACCCTATTATTCGCGCACGACGAATATGGACAAATGGACCGATCCATTGCCCGTTCTCGCGATCGTCGACGGTGCCGCGGTACTTCTCGTCGCTGCCGGCGTTGTTTTTTGGCGGCGGGCATCGAAGTTCGGGCCATCGTGAACATTCGCGGCGTGCGATTGGCCTTGCTTGTTTTCTTATTGGTTTATTAGCGTTGCCCCTGTGCGGGGATGTGCATGCATCGCATAGCTGGTCTATAACGGCGCATATCGTTACGAACCAATAGGTTATCGGTGTATAGCAGCGCAAGGACGGCGGCATCGTTGTTCTGATCGGGCCGGACGTTCACTAGACGGGAATCATATTTCAGACCCGTCCTATCGCGGCTCGTTTATATATAAGGTTGCGAAGCCTGACGAAACCGTGGCCTGAATATGGCAGCGATGCACCCCGCGACAGCGGTCTGTCACGAGGCAACCCAATAAATGCAGTCACCCGCCTGTTTTCCAGGGCGGCTCCAGCGTCATCCCGACTCTGACAATTGTTCACGAACGCTCTACCGCGCTTGGGTTACGTTGTCAGCGATTTCAATGGGTCGTTAGATAAAGTGAATAACAGGATTTTCAGGCTGGTTTTCAGTCGATGCCGGGGCATGCTCGTCGCGGTCGCAGAAACCACGACGGCAGTGGGCAAGGCAGGTCCGGGTGATACGACCGGCCACCGGCCGGCACGACACATTTCATTATTCGCGATGCGCGATGTGGCCTTTGCCGCGCTCGCGCTGTTTGGCGTTACGCCTTTGGTCTCCGAAGCGCAGATCGTACCGTCGGGCGCGCACGCGCCGAATGTCATCAGCACGGCGAATGGCTTGCCTCAAGTGAACGTTCAGAAGCCGTCTGGCGCCGGCGTATCGCTTAACACCTATTCACAGTTTGACGTATCGTCCGTCGGCGCGATTCTCAACAATTCGCCCGTTAATACGAACAGCCAACTCGCGGGACAGATATCCGGTAATCCGAATTTCGGAGCGAACGACGCTGCAAAGATTATCGTCAACCAGGTCAACAGCAACAATCCGTCTTTGTTGCGTGGTTACGTTGAGGTCGCGGGCCAGAGAACAGCGGCGGTCGTGATAGCAAATAGTTCTGGCCTGGTAGTGGACGGTGGTGGCTTCATCAATACGTCAAAAGGAATTTTAACGACCGGCAATCCGCTGATCGATGGTAGCGGCAACCTGACCGGTTTCAACGTGACTGGTGGCACGATTACCGTGCAGGGCGCGGGCCTGAACGGTTCGAATATCGATGAGGTGGACTTACTGGCGCGTGCCGTGCAGGCGAATGCGGCGATCTACGCCAATACGCTGAACGTGACGACCGGGTCGAACAATATCGACTATGCGAGCCTCGCTCCGACGCCCATCGCCGGCAGCGGACCGGCGCCCGCCGTCTCTATCGACGTTTCACAGCTAGGCGGTATGTACGCGAACCGCATAGTTCTGACGAGCAACGAATACGGCGTCGGCGTCGCGAATGCGGGGACGATTGCCGCGCAGGCGGGCGACCTGACGCTGACGGGGTCGGGCCAGCTCGTCCAGTCGGGCACGATGACCGCGACCGGTAACCTGGGTATCAACGCGGCAAGCGTCGAAAATAGCGGTACCGTCTACGCGCAGCAGAATACGACCATCGGCTCGGCGGGCGCGCTGACGAACAGCGGCACGCTTGCGGCGCAACGAAATGCCACGGTCAATGCCGGGTCCGTCGATTCAACCGGTACCCTCGGCGCAGGCGTCAACAACGATGGCTCGGTGGGCAATTCCGGCGACCTCAATGTTTCGACGACCGGGCAGCTCAACGCGGCCGGCGAGAACGTTGCGGGCGGCAATGCGTCCCTCTCGGGTAGCGGCGTCAATCTTGCGGGTAGCGAGACGGCGGCAAACGGCAACGTATCGCTGGCGGCAAACGCTGGCGATTTGAACCTCACGCGCGCGACGACGAGCGCAGGCGGCTCGGTCGTGGCCAGTGCAGCGGGCACGCTTGATAACGACGGCGGCTCGCTGACGGGTAGCGGCGTCATGCTCAGCGCGGGCAACCTGTCAAACCAGGGCGGCGATATTTCGGCGCAAGGCCCGCTCGTCGCGCAGGCGTCCGGCCAGCTTGCAAACCAGGGCGGTTCGATTGTCTCGCAGGACGCGATGCAGGTCAGCGGCGGCGCGATCGTGAACAACCAGGGGACGATGCAGAGCGCCGCCAGTCTGTCGGTAGCCGGTGCGTCGCTCGACAATACCGCAGGCCGCATTACGTCGCTGAACGGCGACGGCCTTTCCGTCACGACGACGGGCCAGCTTCTGAACGCGGCGGGCACCACCGCAACGGGTGCACAAGGCGGCGTCATCGGCGGCAATGGCGCCGTTACACTGCAAGGCGGGAGCATTGCCAACCATGGCGTGGTGTCGGCGCAGACGAACCTCCAGGTGACCGGACAATCGGTCGACAACAGCGGCGGCTCGCTCGGCGCATCGGGCAATACGACGGTTAATGCCGGTTCGCATCTGACCAACAGCGGCGGGTCGATTACGGCCGGCCAGACAGTTACGGAGAGCGCGACCACGCTTGACAACAGCTCGGGAACGACGCAGGCCGCGCAGGTATCGCTCAACGCGGCAAACCTCGTCAATCACGCGGGAACGATTACGCAGACGGGTAGCGGGCCGATGAATGTCGCGGTATCGGGCACGCTCGACAATTCGGCGGGCGGCACGCTCCAGACGAACAGTACGGACCTCACGCTCGCCCCGGCCAACCTCGACAACGACGGCGGTACGATTACGCATGCGGGAACCGGTACGCTGACGCTTGATGCGGGTAGCGGCGCGGGATCGATCTCGAACGCGGGCGGGAAGATCATCACTGCCGGCCAGATCGCGGCGCAGGCTGGGAGCCTGAACAACGCGACCGGTGTACTCGCTGCGCAGGGCAATATCGCGGCAAACGTCGCGGGCGATATCAACAATTCGCAAGGGGCGATACGGTCGCTGTCGTCCCTGTCGCTCGCAAGCGGCGGCGCGCTGACGAATACGAACGGCCAGATCCAGTCCGGTACGGGCGCAGCGGGCGATGCGAGTACGCTCGGCGTTGAGGCCGCCTCCGTCGACAACACAAACGGCCTCGTCAGCAACCTCGGGACAGGCAATACAACTGTCCAGGGCGGTAGCCAGATCATCAACAGCGGTGGCGTCATGAGGGGCAACGGCAACGTCGCCGTCGATACGTCCGCGCTCTCGAACACGCAGGGCGGCCAGGTCAGCGGCGCAAGCGTCGACGTCCAGGCGGATACCGTCGACAACAGCGGCGGCTTGATTGGCAGTTTCGCCGGCTCGACTGGTGACGTTGCCCTCACGACGACCGGCGCGATCACGAACACCAACGGTCAGATCGGCGCGACCCATAACCTGACCGTCGACGCGGCGACGCTGACCGGCGGCGGGGCCTATAGCGCGGCGAATGACGTTGCGATCAACATTCAGGGCGACTTTGCGCCGACCTCTGGTTTTGCGTTCAACGCCGGTCACGACCTCTCGTTTACGCTACCCGGCACGTTCGCGAATGGCGGCGCGCTTGAGGCGACCGACGATCTCGACATCAACGCGAGCGATATCGCCAACAGTGGCGCGATGATGGCGGGCGGTACGCTGACGACGCACTCGAACACGCTGGAGAATACCGGCGCAATTGTCGGCGGTAGCGTCTCGCTCAATGCAACGCAATCCGTCACGAACGTCGGCTCGACTGCGCTGATCGGCGCGACCGACAGTAACGGCCTGCTGGAAATCCTCGCGCCCGATATCGAGAACCGCGACGACACGACGATGACCGATACGCAGGCGACGACCGCGATTTATGGTCTCGGCAAGGTCGTGCTGGCGGGCGGCAACGATGCGAACGGCAACAATACGAACGCGAGTCTTGTCCGCAACCAGTCGGCGCTGATCCAGTCGGCGGGCGACATGACGCTCGACGCGGATCAGGTCACGAATACGCGGACGACGATGACGACGACCGGCCTGAACCACCCGGTCGATCCGGACGTGCTGACGCAACTTGGCATCAGCCTGTCCGGGTGTACTGCAGTCAACATGGCCGCGTGCTCGGGTCAGGATGTGGGCTGGACCACTCCGGATAACCCGGCTTTCCTGACCATGATTGGCGGTGTGTACACGGTGCCGCCGCATACCGGCCAGTGGAATAGCGGCTACCAGTACACGAGCTATACGGGCGAGGCGGTCGCGAACCTGATTGCGTCCATCAGCCCGCAGGCGCAGATCATTGCGGGCGGCAACCTGGACGCGTCGAAAGTGGGGCTGTTCCAGAACTACTGGAGCGCGGTCGCCGCAGTCGGCAACGTTGCCGCGCCCGTCACGCTCG
>NZ_DASXHN010000103.1:0-3567 GCF_036488505.1 Paraburkholderia sp.
GCCGTGTGCGGGGAAAGCTCGCATGCACGGTTCTTCGGGGGCCGCGTTTCCGTGAGGAAGCGTGGCTACCCTCTGACGCCGTGCGGCCGAACACGCAGTACGCGAGGATAGCTAACTTAAGCGGCAAGGCGCTCCAGCATCGGAGCGCCTGGGTGCGTAGCGCCCGCGTCACGACTTTTTCACCGAGAGCGCAGAGATGATGCACGTCAGTCGACTAAGCACCGATATCAGCGCGTTCGCTAGTTCGTGTGCTTGAACGCTGAAACCTGGCTTTTAGCTCGTCAATCATCTGGCCGTTTCGTTTACCTGTCGTGAAAGCGCGCGGCTCAACGCAAGCGCAATATCGGCTTGCCGAAGCGGCTTGCGCAACACATCGGAGATGCCGATTGCTTTCGCGTCGCGTTCCAGCGTTGCGCTGCTATATCCGCTGGAAAGAATGACCGGGATGTCGGGACGAACCGCGCGGATCCGTGATGCCAGTTCGAGGCCCGTCATGTTCGGCATCGTCTGGTCGGTGACGACCGCATCAAAACGCTTGGGATTCGCATCGAACGCTTGCCATGCCGCTTCGCTCGACGCGAAACCGACCGGTTCGTATCCGAGCTCAGCAAGAACTTCTTCGCCAAGTGCCACGAGCGCCTCTTCGTCATCGACCAGCAGCACCGTCTGGCCGTCACCATGCGGGAGCACCGGTGCGCGCTGATCAACGGACACGGCCACCGCGTCGATCACCGGCAGATATACGTCGAAGCGTGTACCCTCGCCGACGGCACTTCGCACGTCGACCCCGCCGCTATATTCTCGAACGATGCCCTCGACGAGCGCGAGACCCAGTCCCGTTCCCTCGCCGGCTTTGCGCGTCGTGAAGAACGGATTGAAGATCCGTTCGAGCAGATCGGGAGGAATGCCGACGCCGGTGTCGTGCACCGTGAGCCGGACGAACTCGCCCGAATCGACTGCGCCGTGCGATAGCGATCGCGGCACCTCGAGCCGCTGCAGCGCCAATTCGACTCGAAGGGTGCCACCATCCGGCATCGCATGAATCGCATTGCTGCACAAGTTCATCACGACCTGATGCATATGCGCCGGATCGCCGGCTACGAACGCATCCCGCGCATCCAGTTGAACCTCGAGCTGGATTGCTTCGGGCAGCCGGACCTTCAACAGCTCGATCGTCTCTGTTACGACCGGCTGGAGGTGAACGGGCAATCGGGTCGTTATCCCGCTGCGGCTGAACGTCAGAATGCGCTCGACGAGCGATCGCGCGCGATCGCCCGCATTCATCACCTGCTCGATATAACGCCGCTCTGGCGTGCCCTGCGCGACCGCATGCAATGCGCGCTCGCCGTAGCCGAGTATCGCGCCGAGGATGTTGTTGAAGTCGTGGGCGATGCCGCCAGCAAATGTGCCGAGCGCTTCAAGTTTCTGCGATTGCCTGAGCTGGCTTTCGAGCTGTTGGCGCGCCTCTTCGTCCTCGCGGTGTTGGGTCACGTCTTCGACGGTGGCGACGAGCACGTCCTCGAGTTGCGGCGATGCCCGATCGGACGACTCCGTCGACACGGTGACGCGGGCGATGTTCATGTCGGTCCAGACCACATGGCCGTCGCGATGCAGATAGCGCTTCTCGAAACGCACGCTGTCGTGTTCGCCGCCCATCAATTGGTCGATGTGCCGTTGCGTCAGTTCAATGTCGCCTGGATGCGTGATGTCGATGGCCCTCAGTTGCGCGAGCTCGGTCATCGAGTAGCCAACCATCTGCTGGAACGCGGGATTGGCCGCCAGGTAGTACTCGTGCGGACGCAGGAGCATGATGCCGGCCGGCGCATTCTCGAATACGGCGCGCCAGTGTTGCTGGCTCGACTGCAGCCGGCGATTGACCTGCCCGAGGCGCCGTACCTGCCCGACGAGCGCGTACGCGAGCACTGCGACGAATAACGAAAGAGCCGCGGCTCCGATCAGCTCGTCGATCGTCGACGTGCGCCATGTCGCGAGCGCAACCGCTTCGTCGCGCGTGACCTCGACCCTCAGTGGAAAACCGGGCACCGCCCTCAGTGCCGAGCGCAGGGGTTCCAGCGGCTGGTCGGCCGGACGGTTCCCGAATACGACGACCGGCGTGCCGTCCGTGCGCAGCAGACGGATCGCAGTGCCCGCGCCAAGGTCGATCTGTTGGTAGAAGTTACGGAAATACGCGTACTCGATCAGCGCAAGGACGACGCCTCTAAACTGCCCCTGCGCGTCTTCGAGCCGCCGCGCGACCGCGAAGGTCGGTCTGCCGTCGATCAGGCTCACGACGGGCTCGCTGACCACCAATGCATCGCCGCTCGCGCGCTGCAATTGCTGAAAATATGGGCGCCCCGTGATATTGATTGGTTTCGCGGCTGCCAGCGTCGTCGCCACCCGGTCCCCGGCCGCATCGAATATCTCGAGTTGGCGTATTTGCGGCACGCCGTCGATCTCCTGGCGCAGAAATGTGCGGACGTCGTCAGGCGATGTCTGCGTGCGTCGCGCGTCGAGCGTCCATACGGCCGTACGGCCCAGAATGAATTCGACGCCCTGCAGCGAACGCGCGGTCTGTTCGGCGAGCGCGCTCGCGAGACTCGACAGCTCGCGGTCGTTGTATGCGAGCGTCAGCCGGCGGGACCGCATGATGTCGGTCGCCGCGCCGATCCACAGCAAGACGATCAGCAGACACCCGCCTAGTGCGATGAGCCCGTATCTATCGGGCCACGCGAAACTGCGTCTCGCTCTGTCCGTATCGATCATGTCGCGTCGCTTCACTGAGGGTTCAGTCATTCGAAAGGGGTTCAAGCAGCGCCTTGACTGAAGCGACGAGCTCGTTGGTACCAAACGGCTTCGCTAGCGCCCGGTCCACGCTGAGCTGCTGAACGACTGCGTCGGCCATCGCGGGCCCAGCCGCGAAGTAACCCGAAATCGCGATGATCGACGCCGCTGGAAAGCGCGTGCGCAATGCGTCTATAGTCTTTATCGAAGCGGGTCTCGGCTCGTTCAGATCCACGATGACGACCTTCGCAGAGACCTTTTCGTGAAGACGTTGCGCGCGCTGTCCGCTGCATTCGACGACGCGATATCCGGCGTCCCGCAGCGACAGGGCAATCAGCTCGCGCATGAACGGATCGTCTTCGATGATCAGAATATCTGTTTTCGTTTCCATAGTCCAAATACCGCTTTTTCAACGCATTGCCGGGAATCCGGGCAAGCCCGTCGCAACACCACATGTCGCCATTAAAGCCGCCGGCCGTCACACGACTGTTTCACCGCAGTCGCCGACCGTTACAACTGAAACAGAAGCCGCGCGCCCCTGTTCGACGCGTGTGCGTTGCAGGCCACACCTCAGTTCGGCCGGTCCCGGCCTCTCCCATCGCCACCACAAACCGATCGTCGTGTGTATTGCGCGCTAGCGCGATCGAATCATTTCAATTGAAACCGAACCCGCTCGTGACTGAAACCCTCAGGTAATCGCCCGTTGATGAAATTCGGTCATCGGATGTAAACGCAGCTACCGGCGCCCAGGCAGGCAGAGATGTGCGCACAGGGCGGGCCGCGCAT
>NZ_DASXHN010000134.1:0-19096 GCF_036488505.1 Paraburkholderia sp.
TGGCGCGTAACTGATACGTTTCACCGTTGTGCACGATGCTGATGTGACTATGGCCTTGCAGCAGCGCTTCGCTGCGCAACATCCGCTCCGCTGTCTCGCCCGTGCCTTTCGCGCGCTCGGTGGCGGGTTTCACGGCGGGTGCCGACGCCGTCGATGGTTTCGAACGGCTGGTCAGGGCGGCCGCCGTCGGGCGGCGCAGGCTGAGCGTGGACGGGCGGGTGAGATCGGCCATTGGTTTTAACTTGTTCGTCGATTCAATGAAACGATTTTAAATGATAACCATTCCTATTTACAAGTGCGAGGAATTCATCGGATTAGACTTCTGATAGGTGAACGAGTGAGCGACACGTAAGCGACGGCACGGCTCGTCTTGGGCACGGCAAAGGCTTGGGCAGGTGCCCGCGCGGTATTTCAGTGCAACGGCCCAAGGTCCTGCCGGGTCGCCACGAACTGGCGGATCAGCCGAACGGTGTCGATGTCGTTCTCGCGATACGCGGATTTGACGATCTCCTGCGTCTGCACGGCGTCCTGATCAGTCGTCGACACCGGCAGCGTGGTCGCGTACTCGAAGCGCAGGAACAGCTGCAGCTCATCTGGCTGCTCGATCGTCATCGTTAGCGAGCCGCCGACGTAGTCCGCGGTTTGCTGAATGTCGTAACGCACGCTCTGGCTTTCCTGCAACGTGACACGGTCGCGCACGGTCGCCTGGCCATAGTGGAGTTCGCGCTCGAGCACATTGCCCTCGCGCGACAGAATCGTGCAGCTATCGAGGCCGATCACGAACAACTGCGGCTGCTCGGCGCGCAGCACGAGCCCTTCCCATAGCTGATCGCGGGTCATCGATTCGACCAGGGGATTCAGCGGATCGTTGATCTGGATGAGATGTTCGAAATTCAAGACGACTGCGTCCTGTAAAAAGTTGCAATCCCGCGTGTTGCGGTACGCGGCACCGTTAGCGCACCGGCGGCCGCGCTTCGTCAAGCGACGGCGAGCGCGGAGCGGATCGAGATCGTATGGGTGAGGATCTTGTGCACCGGACACGCATTGGCGATTTGCAAGAGCCGTTCCCGCTGCTCGTCGGACAGCTCGCCTTCGAGGAGGATCTGGCGGTCGATGACCGAGCCCGCGTCGCGGGTTTCCATCGATAGTGTGACGCGGACGTTCTGGAGCGACCAGCCTTTGCGCTGCGCGTACATCTTCAGCGTAATCGACGTGCAGGCGCCGAGGCTCGACAGTAGCAGCGATACCGGTGTCGGGCCGCGGTCGCCGCCGCCGAGCGATTCCGGTTCGTCGGCGACCCACGTGTGCTTGCCGTCGTCAAAGATGACCTCGAAGTTCGTCGAGCCGGTGTGGGCGGTGACGGTGGACTCTGCCATGCGCGTTCCTGTGCGGGGGACCTAAAAAGCGTCGCGCGCCGCGGCTCGTCGGGATCGAGTTCGCGCCGCGCAACAGGAGCCGTTATTGTGAACGAATTTGACTGTGCTCGCGCCCCAGGACGAGCGATCGGGCGTCCGTAAAGGTCTGCGGTGCGCGAGCGACTGCTTACGGGTGCCTGGCGAGCGACGGGCGCAGCTGCAGGCGTCCCCGACCTCAGTGCGTAATCGCACCCATCCGCCCCGCCTGATAGTCGACCACTGCCTGGCGGATTTCGTCCTCGGTGTTCATCACGAACGGACCGTAGCGCACCACTGGCTCTTTCAGCGGTACGCCGCCGAGCAGCAGCACCTCGAGCGGCTCCTTGCCAGCGCAGAGCGTGACGGCATCACCGTCGTCGTTAAAGACGACCATCGTCCGTGCATTGATTTCCTGACGCGCATCGCCTTCACCGTACAGGCCCGTGCCGGATAGCGCATAAGCGAATACGCGATAGTCGGCCGGCACCGGTTGGCGGATCGTCGCGCCCGGCTGCAGCGAGAAATGCTGATACAGGATCGGCGTGCGCGTTTCGATCGCGGCTTTCACGCCGAGCGCCTCGCCAGCGATCACTTTTACGCTCACCTTGCCGTCTTCGGACGTCGCGACCGGAATACGCGCAGACGGGATTTCCTGGTAGCGCGGCGCAATCATCTTGTCACGGCGCGGCAGGTTCACCCACAGTTGCAGACCATGCACGCGGCCGCCCGTGCGCGTGAATTCCGGATCCGGCATCTCGCTATGCACGACGCCTGCGCCGGCGGTCATCCACTGCACGTCGCCCGCGCGCAGCGTGCCGGAATGGCCCGCCGAATCTTTGTGACCGAACTGGCCTTCAAGCGCATAGGTGACCGTTTCGAACCCGCGATGCGGATGATCGGGCGCGCCCTTGGCCTCGCCAGGCGCATAGTCGACCGGTCCCATTTCGTCGAGCAGCAGGAACGGATCGAAATCCATCAACAGACGCGTCGGAAACGGACGGTGGACGATAAAGCCGCCGCCTTCCGTCGTGCGAATCGCGGGAAAGGTGCGTTCGATCGTGCGTGACGTGCTCATCAATATCACCTCGAAAAATGGGGAATAGCATTATTTTTGAAACGTGGGGCTATTATAGGGACCGTTTTTCGACATTCCAGCCGGCGTTTGGCAATGGATTGTTCTGATAATGGAACGATGAGATGAAGATCGATTCGCATAACCTCAATGATCTGATGTATTTCTCGCAGGTCGTGGAGCACGGGGGCTTTTCCGCGGCGGAACGGGTGCTGGGCATCTCGAAGTCGCGGCTGTCGCGCCGGCTGACCGAACTCGAAGCATCGCTCGGTGTGCGCCTGTTGCAGCGCTCCACGCGCAAGCTTGCGCTGACCGAAGCGGGCCAATTGTTCTATCAGCACTGTCAGGCGATGCTGAGCGAGGCGCAGGCGGCGGTCAATGTTGTGCAGCAGTTACGCTCATCGCCGCGCGGGACGGTACGTGTAAGCGTGCCGGTCACGGTCTCGCAGACGATCCTGTCGATCATCCTGCCGGAATTCATGCACCGCTATCCGGAGGTGCGCGTCGTGATGCGCGTGACGAACCGCGTGGTCGATCTGTTCGAGGATTCGATCGACGTCGCGTTGCGCGTGCGGTCCGATCCGCCGGAAAACGCCAACATCGTCGTGCGGCCTCTGTGGCGTACGCAGCAGATGCTGGTCGGCGCACCGAGCCTGTTGCAGCAGAATGCACCGCCGCTCAGGCCGGCCGATCTGAACCGCTTCGAAACGCTCGATGTGCCGACGGGCGACGGCCGCCATGTGTACAACCTGATCTCGCCGGACGGTGCGCGCCACGCGCACGAACACGAACCGCGCCTCGTGAGCGCTGATCTGATGACGATTCGCGAGGCGGCACTCGCCGGCGTCGGTATCGCCGCGTTGCCGGAGATGATGTATGGCGCCGCATTGAGATCAGGGCAGTTGTCGCCGGTCATGCCGGGCTGGACCTTCCCGACGCCGCAGCTATACGCGGTGTTCGTGTCGCGGCAGGGGATGGTGCCGGCGGTACGCGCGTTCGTCGATTATCTGGTCGAGATGCTCGATCCAGACGACGGCAAGCACATCACGGGCGAGTGTCCGGTGCGCGACGAACAGCCGGCGAAGCAGCGCTCGCTCGCGGACGTTGCCGCCGCCGCGTCATGACGCGCGCCGCAAATCGTTTTTAGCATTTAAGCGTCGCCTGTCATCATTACTTTCAATGGCGGTTTGCTTGAATGCATGCGCGCGCGGGCCTATATTGAAATCCCTTTCGCTAAGGAGTCTCTTATGCGAAAACTCATGGCCGCTATCATAGCGGGCCTGATAGGGCTGACCGCGCTGTCCGTGTCGACCACGGCCGTCGCATGCGGTGATACGAGCTATCAGTCTTCGGCCGATGGCAAATGATCCCGCCGCCCGAATGCGCCGAGCGCGCACAAAAAAGGCCTTCATCTGACGATGAAGGCCTTTACTTTTTGGCCCGCCAATTACTTCGCTTTGGGCTGGGTGACGAAACCGATCTTCGTTAGGCCACCGGCCTGCGCGGCCGACATCACCTGCGCGACCTTCTCGTAAGGCACCTTGCGGTCCGCATCGAGATGCAGTTCCGGCTGGGGGCTCGCCTGCGCGGCCTGCGCGATCTTCTGCGCCAGTGCCGCGTCGTCGACCTTGCTGTTGTCCCACAGCACGTCGCCGTCAGCATCGATCGACACGGTCACCTGCGCGGGCTTCGTGTCCTCTTTCTGACTGCTCGCGTGCGGCAGATCGATCTTCACCGCATGACGGATCACCGGGATCGTTACCATGAAGACGATCAGCAGAACCAGCATCACGTCGACGAGCGGCGTCATGTTGATCTCGTTCATCAGGCCGTCGTCATCGTCGCCGGCGAAGGGGCTCATTGCCATCGGAATGCCTCGTCGATCAATTGGCGTTGGCGCGGGTCGCGAGACGCAGACCGTCGCGTCTGGACGATGACAGGCGCGCACCCGTCACGAAGAACGCGTGCAGGCCGTGCGCGAAGCGGCTCAGCTTCGCGACGAGCGCCTTGTTCGCGCGCGTCAGCGCGTTATAGCCGAGCACCGCCGGAATCGCGACGAACAGACCGAACGCCGTCATGATCAGCGCTTCGCCGACCGGGCCGGCAACCTGATCGATCGACGACTGACCGCTTGCGCCGATCGCGAGCAGCGCGTGATAGATGCCCCACACGGTACCGAACAGACCCACGAACGGTGCGGTGCTGCCGATCGACGCAAGAATCGCGAGCCCGCTCTGCATGCGCGCGACGCTTTCGTCCATCGTGTCCTTCAGGCAGCGCGTAACCCAGTCCGACACATCCATGCGGTCGTGCAGATGCGGCTGCGTCTGGTGATGATGGTCGGCCGCTTCCTGGCCCGACAGCGCGAGCGCGAGGAACGGATTGTCCTGCGGCGAGGATGAACCGCCGCCGAGTTTCTGCACCCCGTCGGCGAGATCGTCGGAGTGCCAGAACGACTGTTCGGCGTCCTTCGTGAGACGCTTCAGACGCATCACGTTCCAGCCTTTGATGACAATCACGCTCCACGACAGCACCGACATGATCAGCAGCGTGAGCGCGATACCGCGCGTCACGAAATCCCCTTGCGCCCACACGTGCGCCAATCCGTAGTTTTGCATTGCAATTCCTTTTTTTGAAATCCGCTTCAATCGTCCAGATTGAAGTTGTAAGGCTGGGTATATGCGGCGCGAACTGGTTGGCCGTTCTCCATGTAAGGCTTGCACGTGCTCGCATGCACGGCGGCGAGCGCGGCGTCGTCGAGACGGGTGAAGCCGCTTGTCTTCTTGAGTTCGATGTTCTCGAGCCTGCCGCTCAGTCCGACCACGAACTTCACGTACGCGGTGCCGGTTTCGCCGCGCCGCCGCGACAGCGCCGGGTAATCAGGCTTGGCGATGTTGCAGTCGAGATGCGTGACGTTCTTCGGCGCGGCGATGTCCATCGTTTCCTTGCCGATCGCGGGTGCCGCCGCGGCCGGCGGAGCCGCCGGCGCGGCGGGCGCGGGCGGTGTCGGATCGAGCGCCGGGATCGGTGTCGGCGAGGGCGCGGCCGCTTGCGGCAACGGAACGGGCGTGGACTTGGGCGTTGGGGCGGGCTTCGGCTGCAGCTTCGGCTTGGTATGAACCAGCGGCGCCGGCCGCGGGGGCGGCGGTGCGATCGATTGCAGCGCGGGCGCGGCCACCGGCGCGGGCGGCAGGAGCTCGGCGGTCATCACGTGCGATTCGAGCACCGGCTGCACCGGGTCGTGACGCAGCGTGATGATGAAGGCCAGCAACGCGACGTGAATCGCCGCCACCACGGCGGTAGCGGTCAGCGCGCGGGGATTCGTACGGGGACGTGAAGCCAGCGGAGCGCCGGCGGGGACGGGGTGAGGAGCCTGCATGTTAGCGTGGCAGCGCGCCGCTCGCGCGGCACGTCAGACAGGACATCGTCATGTTCGGAAAATCAGCAGCGAAATGAACAGGGTAGTCACGAAACCAGTCAGCAATTCCATCTCGAACTCCTTAAAACGGCTGAGCGGCGCGGCTGGCTGGTACGAATACTGGCTTGCTGACGGCAGTGGGATAACCTAGCGCGAAGGTAAGGCAAATATGTGGCAGAAAAGCGGCACGTCCGCTCTCACATCAGAAGTTACATTTTCGGTCGCACACGGGAAGTCACATTTGATGCGGACCCGGGTATGAACGTTGGAACAACCTCGCAACGGCTCGCAGCGTGTCCCGAAAGCTGGGTCAGGCTGCCTTGCGCTCGTAGAACGTGACCTGCACCACCTGCGCGACGGTCTGCACAGGTTGGTGCTCGACCGCGCCGCA
This sequence comes from Paraburkholderia sp., assembly GCF_036488505.1. Lineage (GTDB taxonomy): Bacteria > Pseudomonadota > Gammaproteobacteria > Burkholderiales > Burkholderiaceae > Paraburkholderia. The sequence goes on from NZ_DASXHN010000134.1 coordinate 6,276, forward strand.
GCGGCTCGCGCACACACCGCTTTGCAGCATCACGTCGCGCACCGACTCCTCGCATTTGCCGCAGCACGAGGCGACCCCGAGTTCGAACTGCAACTCGTCGAATGAATCGATACCGTCCGCGATCGAGGAGCGGATTGTGCGGTCGGAAACGGATTTGCAGACACAGACAATCATGGCAGGCGTCAGGGCTAACGTTAATGCGAATTATTATCATTATGTTTAGGCCGTTTGGCAAGCACCCTGAGCGATTTTTTGTAACAAAACCGGCCTCTTAGAAGGGTTGGCTCAGGACGAGAGGACCGCACGTGTGCTGTCGGGAGCGCGGCAAAAGCGCGAGCCCGGTGCGGGCGAGCAGCCGGAAGCCGCGGCGAAAGGCGTCTCAGAGCGAGGCGCAAGCGTTCGCGAAAGCCCGACGGAAGCTTCCGCGCGACCTCCGACTCTACGCCGCGCGCGAATCCCGCTCGGCGGTGCGCGGCGACGGGATCAACACCTGTTCGACGGCGGCGTCGATGTGCACCAGCGTCGCAGCGAGCCGTTGTAGATGAACGCCATCATCGGTGGAATAGAAGCGTGGCAGCGGAGTGCCGGCCGCAGGTGGGGCGGCGCGCGCGCCGTGTTGCTCCAGCACGCGCTCGAGTTGGCGAGCGATCGCGACGCTGGTGTCGATCAGCGCAAGCCGATCGCCCACGATATCGCGGATCGCCGCATCGAGAAACGGGTAGTGGGTGCAGCCGAGCACGAGCGTGTCGGCGCCCGCGTCGAGCATCGGTTCGAGATAGCCGCGCAGCAGCGCGCGCAGCTCGGGCGAGCCGACGTCGCAGCGCTCGACGGCCTGTACGAGCCCATGGCCCGGCTGGCACAGAAAGCCGCAGTCGGCGGCGTAACGTTCGAGCAATCCCTGAAAGCGGACGCTGCGCAGTGTGGCTTGCGTCGCGAGCACGCCGGCGACGCGGCTTGTCGATTGCAGCGCCGCGGGCTTGATACCGGGTTCGACGCCGATCAGCGGAATCCGCAGCTTTTCGCGCACCAGCGCGATCGATTGCGCGGTAGCCGTGTTGCACGCAACCACCAACGCCTTCGCGCCGCGTTGCACCAGCCATTCGCCGATCGCAAGCGTGCGGTCGGCGATGAAGTCGTCGTCGCGTTCGCCGTACGGCGCGTACAGCGAGTCGGCGACATACAGCATCGCTTCGTCAGGCAGTTGCGCGCGCACCGCCCGCAGCACGGACAGACCGCCGAGCCCCGAATCGAAAATGCCGATCGGCGCCTGCGCCGCGGCGCCACCAGTGAAAGGCCGGATAGTCGGGGACGGCGAGGTTGCGGGCATAGGCGTGGAAGACGTACGTGATTCGACGTTCGACAAGACAACAAAACCAGTTAATGCGTCAGACAGTGCGCTAAACCGTGCGCAAGTATATCGCCGTGCGGCGCGCTTCAGCGCGAACTCATCGGCCGATGCGTCAGTGCGGTTGCGCGTTGCTCGCGCGCCGGGCGATTGCGCCGCCGCACGCCAATCTGACGTGTAGCCCGATCACGATTCGACCGAGCCCATCGCGCTTTGCTGATAGTTCTGAATACCCACCTTGTCGATCAGATCGAGCTGGGTTTCGAGCCAGTCGATATGTTCTTCGGTGTCGTCGAGAATCGTCGTAAAGATTTGACGCGAGATGAAATCGCGAACCGATTCGCAATAGGCAATCGCTTCCTTGCAGGTGTTTTGCGAAATCTGTTCGAGCTTCAGATCGCATTCGAGGATCTCTTTGGTTTCCTCGCCGATCAGCAGCTTGTGCAGATCCTGCAGATTCGGCAGACCGTCGAGCATGAAGATGCGCTCGATCAGCATGTCGGCGTGCTTCATTTCGCCGATCGACTCATCGTATTCATGCTTGCCGAGTTTTTCGAGGCCCCAATGGCGGTACATCCGCGCATGCAGGAAGTACTGGTTGATCGCGGTCAGCTCGTTCTTGAGCTGCGCGTTCAGATATTCGATGACCTTCTTATCGCCTTGCATGCTATTTCCTTTTCTCGGACCTTGAATTTCCAACAACAATAAACGCCATACCTGAAAAAGCCAAGAAAACCGGCACAACTTTTGGCATCGCCGGGCCGCATTGCGTTGAGCTTCGCGCGCCGAACGGCTCCTGCATGGCGCACGGCAATAAAAAAGCCGGGACCGCAGCCCCGGCTTCTCACTTGCTGACAGGCTTTTGCCGACGCTAGCGGCGTATCAAACGGTGGCGACGGGAATCTTGCCGATCTTCGCCCGCCATTCCTTCGGGCCGGTCTGGTGCACCGAGGTGCCGTTCGAATCGACCGCGACCGTCACCGGCATGTCCTGCACATCGAACTCATAGATCGCTTCCATGCCGAGGTCTTCGAACGCCAGCACCTTCGCGCTGCGAATCGCCTTCGACACCAGATACGCGGCGCCGCCCACGGCCATCAGATACGCCGCCTTGTGCTTTTTGATCGCCTCGATTGCAACCGGGCCACGCTCGGCCTTGCCGATCATCGAAATGAGACCGGTTTGCGCGAGCATCGTCTCGGTGAACTTGTCCATCCGCGTCGCGGTGGTCGGGCCTGCCGGGCCGACCGCTTCGTCGCGTACCGGGTCGACTGGGCCGACGTAGTAGATCACGCGGTTCGTGAAGTCGACCGGCAGCTTCTCGCCCTTCGCGAGCATATCGGCGATGCGCTTGTGCGCGGCATCGCGGCCCGTCAACATCTTGCCCGATAGCAGCAGCGTCTGGCCCGGCTTCCAGCTAGCCACTTCCGCCGGCGTCAGCGTGTTGAGGTCGACGCGTTTGCTGGTTTCCGTGTTCGGTTCCCACTGCACCTTCGGCCATGCATCGAGCGAAGGCGCGTCGAGCTTCGCGACGCCCGAGCCGTCGAGCGTGAAGTGCGCGTGGCGAGTCGCCGCGCAGTTCGGGATGATCGCGATCGGCTTGGACGCGGCGTGCGTCGGCGCGGCCATGATCTTCACATCGAGCACGGTGGCCAGACCGCCGAGACCCTGCGCGCCGATACCGAGCGCGTTGACCTTCTCATAGAGCTCGACGCGCAGTTCGTCGATCCAGTCCTTCGGGCCGCGAGCGATCACGTCCTGAATGTCGATCGGATCCATCAGCGATTCCTTGGCCATCACCATCGCTTTCTCGGCGGTGCCGCCGATGCCTATGCCGAGCATCCCAGGCGGGCACCAGCCGGCGCCCATCGTCGGTACGGTTTTCAGGATCCAGTCGACGATCGAATCGGACGGGTTCAGCATCGCGAACTTCGACTTGTTTTCCGAGCCGCCGCCCTTCGCCGCAACCTGCACGTCGACCTTGTCGCCCGGCACGATCTCGTAGTGGATCACGGCCGGCGTGTTGTCCTTCGTGTTCTTGCGCGCGCCTTCGGGCGGGCTGACGATCGATGCGCGCAGCACGTTGTCCGGGTTCAGATAACCGCGGCGCACGCCCTCGTTGATCATCTCGGTCACGCCCATCGTCGCGCCGTCCCAACGCACGTCCATACCGACCTTCACGAACACCGTGACGATGCCGGTATCCTGGCAGATCGGGCGCTTGCCTTCGGCGCACATGCGGCTGTTGGTCAGGATCTGCGCGATCGCGTCCTTCGCGGCCGGGCTCTGCTCGAGCTCGTAAGCGCGGCCGAGCGCCTGGATGTAATCGAGCGGATGGTAGTAGCTGATGTATTGCAGCGAATCAGCGATGCTCTGAATCAGGTCTTCCTGTTTGATGACGGTCATGGCTAGCTCAGTGGGGAGGGGCGCTTGTGTGCGGATCGCAGTGCAACGCGGTCAGTCTTGCGCCTTCATGGGAGTGGAACCTTTGAGACCGCCCACCGCGTGTAATGCGGTGGGCTCTTCGAAATGTCGGGGATGCGTGTGCGTGGTCAGGCGGTCGACCAGCGCCATCACGAGTGCCGAGACGAGGAACGCGACATGGATGATCACCTGCCACATGATCGTGTGGGTCGAGTTCTGGTCGGGGCTGATAAACGTCTTCAGCAGATGGATCGACGAGATGCTGATCAGCGCCATCGAGAGTTTGACTTTCAGCACGCCGGCGTTCACGTGATCGAGCCATTCCGGTTCGTCCGGGTGACCGTCGAGGCCCAGGCGCGACACGAACGTTTCATATCCGCCGATGATCACCATGATCAGCAGGTTCGAGATCATCACCACGTCGATCAGGCCCAGCACGACGAGCATGATGCTGGTCTCGTCGAGCGTCATCGCGGCGGTGACCAGATGCCAGACTTCCTTGATGAACAGCACAACGTAGACAGCCTGCGCGACGATCAGGCCGAGATAGAGCGGCACCTGCAGCCAGCGGCTCATGAAAATCAGATGGGGCAGCGCGCGCATCGGGCGGCGCGGACGGGCGGGGGCGGGTCGCGAAGCGGACATAGGCAACGATCAGAACAAGCGCGGATGACGGCGGTGGACAACTGCGCCGGCCGGCATGCCGGCTGCGCAGATGGTTCAGGCGGGCGGATCGGGCGACGGTTCGAGCAACGCGCTCGAATGTGCGGCCGGCACGCAAGCCAGGCGCCGACGGTGCGGTGCGAACTCAGTGAAGGCCGCAAAGCTCGCGTCGGGCGCGCCATTGTACAGCGTCGGTCGAATGTGCTGCCGCGCGATGGAAGTGATGAGAAACAGGGCGTAGCGATTCAAGCTGGAATCCGGACGGCTAGTTCAGTTAGCATTGAAAAAGCGCGCAACGCAGCGCAAAGTCGCGCGAGGCACCGCGCGCGGCGCGCCGCTCGTGCGCGGCTAAGGGTTTTCGCTTGGCGATCGGGGTGATCAGCGTAAGTGGCCGGTAAGTTGAAACGCTTATGGTTAGCGTGAATACTGGGCCAGGACGCCCGTCTGGCTTGCACGAACGGATGTTGCATCGCCGCACCGATAGGGGCCGCGGCATGCCGAGGTGGGAGACAGCGCCGCGCTAGCGCGGCTCTAACAGCACAAGCTGCGCGTCACGCGCGCCGACACAGGTTTTACGTTTCATCTTCACCAAGGGGTTGTCGATGTCTGCGATTGAATCGGTTCTTCAGGAAAGCCGCGTTTTTCCGCCCTCAGCCGAAACGGCGAAGGGCGCCACGGTCTCCGGCATGGACGCGTACCGGGCGCTTGCCGCCGAAGCGGAGCGCGATTACGAAGGCTTCTGGGGGCGTCTCGCGCGCGAGACGCTGAGCTGGCACAAGCCGTTCACCAAGGTGCTCGACGAATCGAACGCGCCGTTCTATACGTGGTTCGCGGACGGCCAGCTGAACGCGTCATACAACAGCATCGACCGTCACGTCGACGCCGGTCACGGCGAGCGCGTTGCGATCGTGTTCGAGGCCGACGACGGCACGGTCACCAACGTCACGTACCACGATCTGCTGCAACGTGTATCGCGCTTCGCGAACGCGCTGAAAAAGCGCGGTGTGAAGAAGGGGGACCCGGTCGTCATCTACATGCCGATGTCGATCGAGGGCGTCGTCGCGATGCAGGCCTGCGCGCGTATCGGCGCGACGCATTCGGTCGTGTTCGGCGGCTTTTCGTCGAAGTCGCTCAACGAGCGGCTGGTCGACGTCGGCGCGGTCGCGCTGATAACGTCGGACGAACAGATGCGCGGCGGCAAGGCCCTGCCGCTGAAGAACATCGCCGACGAAGCGCTCGCGCTCGGCGGCTGCGAGAAGGTCAAAAGCGTGATCGTGTATCGCCGCACTGGCGGCAAGGTCGCGTGGAACGAAGGGCGCGACCTGTGGATGCACGAGCTCGCGCAGGCGGAGTCGGATCAGTGCGAGCCCGAATGGGTCGACGCCGAGCATCCACTCTTCATCCTGTATACGTCCGGCTCGACCGGCAAGCCGAAGGGCGTGCAGCACAGTACCGGCGGCTATCTGCTGTGGGCCGCGCAGACCATCAAATGGACCTTCGACTGGAAGCCCACCGACGTGTTCTGGTGTACCGCCGACATCGGCTGGATCACCGGCCATAGCTACATCACGTACGGGCCGCTCACGCTCGGCGGCACCCAGGTCGTGTTCGAAGGCGTGCCGACCTATCCGGACGCCGGCCGCTTCTGGCAGATGATCCACAAGCACAAGGTCACGCTGTTCTACACCGCGCCGACCGCGATCCGCTCGCTGATCAAGGCCGCCGAGGCCGACTCGAAAGTGCATCCGAAGAGCTACGACCTGTCGTCGCTGCGCATCATCGGCACGGTTGGCGAGCCGATCAATCCGGAAGCGTGGGTGTGGTACTACGAGAACGTCGGCGGCAGCCGCTGCCCGATCGTCGATACCTGGTGGCAAACCGAAACCGGCGGCCACATGATCACGCCGCTGCCGGGCGCGACGCCGCTCGTGCCGGGTTCGTGCACGCTGCCGCTGCCGGGCATCATGGCCGCGGTCGTCGATGAAACCGGCCAGGACGTGCCCAACGGGCAGGGCGGTATTCTGGTGATCAAGCGTCCGTGGCCGTCGATGCTCCGCAACGTGTGGGGCGACCCGGACCGCTACAGGAAGAGCTACTTCCCCGACGAACTCGGCGGCCGGCTCTATCTCGCCGGCGACGGCGCGGTGCGCGACAAGCAGACCGGCTACTTTACGATCATGGGCCGTATCGACGACGTGCTCAACGTGTCCGGTCATCGGCTCGGCACGATGGAGATCGAGTCGGCGCTGGTCGCGAATCCGCTCGTCGCCGAGGCCGCGGTGGTCGGGCGGCCCGATGCGACGACCGGCGAGGCAGTGTGCGCGTTCGTCGTGTTGAAGCGCCCGCGTCCGCAGGGCGAGGAAGCCGTGAAACTCGCGAACGAACTGCGTAACTGGGTTGCCAAGGAGATCGGTCCGATCGCGAAGCCGAAGGACATCCGCTTCGGTGAGAATCTGCCGAAGACGCGCTCGGGCAAGATCATGCGCCGTCTGCTGCGCTCGCTCGCGAAGGGCGAGGCGATCACGCAAGACGTCTCCACGCTCGAAAATCCGGCGATTCTCGACCAGCTTGGCGAGTCGCTGTAAGCAGGCTCCAAGGGGATGGTGAACGTCCGTCATTGATGTGTGCAGGCGCGTATCGACCGATACGCGCCTGTGCGGGATGCGCCGAGCGCCAGTGCTGGCAGCCCCATTCTGGCAACCCGCTCAAACGGCTTCCGACAAAAAGGCATCGCGCGGACAATCCCAATTGCCTGCGCGATGCCTTTTTGATACATAGGCGCATGACCGCGCCGCACCTTTCGTCCCGCACTACGCTGAATCCCGCGCCCGAACCGCCACCGGTATCGGCGGCGATGGCGCTCGCGCATCGCAAGTACTGGCGTTTCAACCTCGCGCTGATCGCGACATTGATGACGCTGGGTTTCATCGTGTCGTTCGTCGTGCCGCTGATGGCGCCGGCGCTCGCACCGACGCGCATCGCCGGTTTCAGGCTGCCGTTCTACTTCGGCGCGCAGGGGGCGATCCTGATCTACCTCGCGCTGATCGTCGTGTACATCGTGCTGATGCAGCGTGCCGACCGCCAGTTGCAGCGCGCGTTCGAAGCGGATTCGAAGGCGAGCACGACGAGCGATGCCGCCACCGGCTGCACGGACAGTTCCACCCATGGCGCCAGCGCGAGCGCGCCGGCCGCGCGCGGACGCTGAGCGCGATGAAACTCACGCATCGGCTGATCCGCTCATACGCGCTTTATGCGCTCGGTTTCCTGCTGTTCATCTACGTGATGTGGCGCATCGAACGTACCACCGGCCCCGGCGTGTGGATCGGCTATGTATTCCTGTTCGTGCCGATCGCGGTGTATGCGGTGATCGGGGTGCTGTCGCGCACGTCCGATCTGGTCGAGTACTACGTAGCGGGGCGGCGCGTGCCGTCGGTGTTCAACGGCATGGCGACCGCGGCCGACTGGCTGTCGGCCGCGTCCTTCATCGGCCTTGCCGGTTCGATCTACGTGAGCGGCTACGACGGTCTCGCCTATCTGATGGGCTGGACCGGCGGCTATTGCCTCGTCGCGTTCCTGCTCGCGCCGTATGTGCGCAAACTCGCGCGCTATACGATTCCCGATTTTCTCGGCACGCGCTTTTCGAGCAACGCGGTGCGCGGCCTGGCGGCGCTGGCCGCGATCCTCTGTTCGTTCGTCTATCTGGTCGCGCAGATTCAGGGCGTGGGCCTGATCGCGACGCGCTTCATCGGCGTCGATTTCGCGGTTGGCATTTTCTGCGGACTCGCGGGCATTCTGGTGTGTTCGTTTCTCGGCGGCATGCGCGCGGTCACATGGACCCAGGTTGCGCAGTACATCATCCTGATCGCGGCGATCCTGATCCCGGTGTCGATGATCGCGCATAAGGACGGCCTCGGCTGGGTGCCGCAAGTGAGCTACGGACGCTTGATGGAGCGCATGGAAGGACTCGAGAAGGCGGTGCGCGACGCGCCGCTCGAGCAGCGCGTGCGCGACGACTACCGGCGCCGCGCCGCGCTGATGCAGATGCGGCTCGATACACTGCCGCAATCGTTCGCCGACGAGAAGCGGCGGCTGAGCGAAGAGGTCGCGGATCTGCGCCGCCACAATGGCCCGTTGCGCGACATCAAGGAGCGCGAACGCGCGCTCGAACAGTTTCCGCGCGACGCCGCCGCCGCGCGGATCGTCTGGACTCAGCGGCGCGAGGACATGCTGATGCGTGCGGCCGCGCCGGTGCCGATGCACGAGCCGTTTCCGGCGCTCGCCGACGAAGACCGCAACACTCACGAACGCAATTTTCTGTCGCTGCTGCTGTGCCTGTCGCTCGGTACCGCGAGCCTGCCGCATATTCTGACGCGCTATAACACGACGACGTCGGTCGCGTCGGCGCGTCGCTCGGTCGGCTGGACGCTCTTTTTCGTCGCGCTGTTTTATCTGACCGTGCCGGTGCTGGCCGTACTGATCAAGTACGAGATGCTGACGAACCTCGTTGGCCATCACTTCGCCGATCTGCCGCAATGGCTGATGCAATGGCGCAAGGTCGAGCCGAGCCTGATCAGCCTCGCCGATACGAACGGCGACGGCATCGTGCGATGGAGCGAGATCCAGATGCAGCCCGATATGGTCGTGCTCGCGGCGCCGGAGATCGCGGGGCTGCCGTACGTGATGTCGGGGCTGATCGCGGCGGGCGCACTCGCGGCGGCGTTGTCGACCGCGGATGGCCTGTTGCTGACGATCGCGAACGCGTTGTCGCACGATGTGTACTACCACATGGTCGACCCGGCCGCGACGAGCCAGCGGCGCGTGACGATCTCGAAGATTCTGCTGCTCGGGGTAGCGCTGTTTGCATCGTATGTCGCGTCGCTCAATACCGGGAACATCCTGTTCCTGGTCGGCGCGGCGTTTTCACTGGCGGCGTCGAGCCTGTTCCCGGTACTCGTTCTCGGTGTGTTCTGGAAACGCACGACGCGGCTCGGCGCGGTGGCGGGCATGGTGGCCGGGCTCGTCGTGTGCATCTACTACATCGTATCGACGTATCCGTTCTTCACGCAGATGACCGGTTTCACCGGCGCCCGCTGGTTTGGCATCGAGCCGATCAGTTCGGGCGTGTTCGGGGTGCCGGCCGGCTTTCTGGTGGCGATTTGCGTGAGCCTGATCGATCGCAAACCGGACGCTTATACGGTCGCGCTGGTGGACTATATCCGGCATCCGTAGGAGGTTTGCGGCGGGCTATAGCGGACGGCGGGAAGTTTGCTATAATTCGGCTCCCCGCGGAGAGATGGATGAGCGGTTTAAGTCGCACGCCTGGAAAGCGTGTATAGGTTAATAACCTATCCGGGGTTCGAATCCCCGTCTCTCCGCCAGAACTGAATGATAAGCCGTTGAATCTAAAGAGATTCAACGGCTTTTTGTTTTCTCGGCCTACAAATGACTATCAAATGAGTTCCTGTGCGAACAGGGTAGCTATTGGCGCATCCGTAGTAGTGACGGTTACCCGGCGAGCAAAACCTATCGGGTAGACTGCGGGAAACTGGCATCTGCTTCGGTCCGCTGTACTTCCCTCTAACGCGACTCAATCTGTCCCGACCTGTCGTTTGCAACGAAAGCCACACACCCGGCTGTGCGTGCGCAAGGCAGGGTGCAGCAAGGGCTTTTCCCGCCCTCTCCGCTGCAGTGCCTCGCTATTTAGAATGCTATTTCGCGTAATGGTGAGCTAAACGAAAAGCAGGGTTTGGATAGCTGCAAAGACGTATCAGGCAAGTCACACTGACAAGGCGGGCAATCAGTCGTGAGTGGTCAATTCTCTCCATCTAACAATGCATTGGCCAGCCTTTGCTGACCTTATAGGGGCATTCACTTCTCCGCGGACTCGTCAAGAGTGGAACGATAAGTTCGCTCATTGGGAGCGACCGGCCAGCGTCATTGAGTCGGGCACGATCGAACGTGCCAAGTCCAACGTCACTGACGCGATATCCGGCAATGCTTGGTTGCAACAAGAGCATGACTGGGCTTGAGCTGCTCGATCGAGATAAGAAGCGGCAGCGAAAGTGGAGCGCACTGGGGCCGTGCCTTGGGTATGGCAGCTTTATAGTTTTCTCGTTGGCCTACTTATTGCCGCGTTTCTGTCGTTCCATTTGCCCCGGTAGTGATATCTGCGGATTTACGACGAAGTTGCAGTCACGCCTACCTATCCGGGGCCGGGGTCTTCACCGGCTCGCAGTGCGACGCGAACACGCCATTCCTGCTCATAGCGCCAATCGGCATGTTTGCGAAACGCCATGTCCCAGATACGGGGTAGGGACAGCCTGCGCTACCTGCCATCTCAGCTGCGGCCGCCTGAAGCTCTGCCCCAAAGTCGGCACGCGTCCATGCCTGCAGCGAAGCGGGCGAGATCACCGTCAGCATCGATGCAGCGGATACTCGTTAGTCTCCGACGAATGATCCGCGCATGCTGCTCATGCTGCCAGTCGACAGGCTCTACGTCACAGGTAGGTCAGTAAGAACTCAGACCTCAACACTGTGATGGGCCTCGCTTTGCTGGCCCGAAAAATGCAAGGGTTGCGCTGGGCAACGAAGTAGTTCATGGTCGAGCCTTGTGTGAACCTCATACGGCTTGCAACCCATGCACGACACGATTTACCCGACTGAAGGAGATCGACCATGCGTGATACCGTCGCCACCACCGAGTCCCGCTCCCCCAGCAAATCTCACAGCTCGCATTTCGCAGTAGTCGATCATTACGCCCGGGCCGCCCAGCGCAGGCTCAGCAATTTCAGCGTGATGAACGTGCTGCGCACTTTCCCGCAGTTCATTCCATGTAGCGAAGGAAGCTACAAGGCCAGAGCAAAGCTCACGGTCGATGCGATCAACCAGACGCTCCCTCTATTGAGCGACCTGGCGGCCTACGTCGGAAGGCCGCAGGCGCCCGTCATTGAAATCGCCGACTTTCCGGCCAACGACGAACAACGCCAGGCCGCAAGCGCGCTGAAGGAGCGCCTCGACGCTCAAGGCAGCGACAAGTCGAGCCATCACAGCTACCACCATCTGTACGGTGCGATACTTGCGGATCGCGAGGCCATGCGCTCGGTGATCGAAATTGGCATCGGCACCCATCATTCCGACACCGTTTCATACATGGTCAGAGGCGAGGCGGGCGGATCGCTCAGGGCGTTCAGGGATTTTCTCCCTTTCGCGCAGATCTATGGAGCGGACATCGACCGCCGGGTCCTCTTCGAGGAGGAGCGTATCCAGACGTTCTTCGTCGACCAGACTGATCCAGCCAGTTTGGAGCAGCTCGCAGGATCAGTGGTTGGCGAATGCGATCTCATCATCGACGACGGTCTGCACTCTCCGCATGCCAACATTCAGACGCTGATATTCGGGTTGAAAAAGGTGAGGCTCGGCGGCTGGGTCGTGGTGGAAGACATCGGACACGACGCGCTGCCCGTTTGGCAGGCCGTCAGCGCGTTGCTTCCCGCCCGCTATCAATCGTATATCGTCAACGAGCAGCACGCGCTTTTGTTCGCGGTGAAGCGCCTCGAATGATCCGCGCGGGCTGTTCCGCCTCACTCGACGCTCATGGTGCGGCACGCAAGTCGCGCCGGGCCTCACGCCCACCATGTCCGGCCACGTGCCGGAGAAGGACATCATCAATGACTTTGATGCAGCTTCGCTGCAATCACGAAAAAGGGGGATTGCGGCGTGCCGGTGGCAAACCCAGCCCATGCCGGGTCAACGGCAAGCCGATGCTTCACAACGAGACGAATGTCTAACGGCGCCAGCATATGCGCGTATATGCCGGGCACTGGATTTCAAACCACGAGCGACCATACCGATATGGTCAAACATGCGCGTCACGTCGCTATAGAAAACGGTAGGTTTCAGCTTGCCACAGCGAGCCGCTAATAACCATCGACGCTTGTGCAGCGATCCCCTTCTTCCCGAAAACGAACGTTCAACGAGACAGCCATTGGCTATCGTTGGATGCAGGTACTCCTCACATCGGTTACTGCGCGATCCCTGTTGGGAACGATTGCTGCCGGGTTGCGTGCTGTCTATCGCAGCCTATCGAGGTTGAAGGTGTGTGCAAAGTGCATGAGTCGGCACCCCCGCCATGGGAAACCGGTGTTTCCTTTTATCTGTCAAAAAAGATGAGCGAGAGAGCGGCGAGCAACTCCGGACCGCTGTGGCGAAAGCACCTTACGGCAATGGGACTGGACGACCGCGGCCAGTTCAACACAGTTGCGACGGACGATACCGCGCATCTTGGCGACTTGTTCTTTGAAGCATTCGAAGGAACGGTGGACGATATTGGACAGGCCTGGTTGCAGTCGAGCGCCAAAGCCAGAGCAAATGCTTAGCGGTCGATACGGGC
>NZ_DASXHN010000159.1:0-12322 GCF_036488505.1 Paraburkholderia sp.
GTGCGCGCGTTGTCTGCGGTCTGGCGGACCATCGCCGTCATCTGCTCCATGCTCGACGCCGTTTCCTGCAACGACGCCGCCTGGCTCTCGGTGCGCGCCGACAGGTCGGCATTGCCGTTGGCGATCTCGTTCGCGCCGCACGCTACGTTGTCGGACGCATGCTTGATCTGGCAGATGGTGCCCGTCAGCGCGTCGCGCATCCGCTGCATCACGTGCAGCAGGCTCGACGTGTCGCCGTCGCGCGTGCGGATCGCTACCGTCAGGTCGCCCGATGCGATCGCGTCTGCCACATTCGCCGCGTAGGCCGGATCGCCACCGACCGTGCGCGCAATGCTGCGGTTGGTCACCGTGACGAGCGTCACGAGCACCGCTGACACGGCCAGGAAGATCGCGCCGATCAGCCACAGCGACGCCATGAAGGCAGCGTCGATGTCGTCGACATAGGCGCCGGTCGCGATGATCCAGTCCCACGGCGCATAGCGCACCACATAGCCGATCTTGCCGACCGCCTGGGTCGACGCTGCGCCCGAATGCGGGAAAACGTAGTCGACGAAGCCGCCGCCCGGCGCCTGTGCGGTTGACGCGAACGTCACGTAATGGTGACGGCCGTCGGCATCGGCGCTGCCCGCGAGATCCTTGCCTTCGAGTGCCGGTTTGATCGGATGCATCACCATCTGCGGCTTCGAATTGATCACGAGGAAGTAGCCGTCTTCGCCGTAGCGGACGCCGCGCAGGCGTGCGAGTGCTTGCTTGCGGGCCTCCGCCTCCGGCAGCGCGCCGCTTTGCGCCAGCGCCGCATACTCCGTCACGATGCTGAGTCCGACGTGCGCGATGTTCGTGAGGTCGTGCTTACGTTCTTCGATGCGCGTCTCGCGCGACTGCCACGCCGCCGATACGGATACTGCGAGCAACGCGACGAGGCTGATGATCAACGGCAGCCAAAGCTTCTGCGCAAAACTGAGCTTGTGCATCCCGAGTCCTTGTGCAAACGCATGGAAACCGCGCGGGGCTGCCGTGCGAAGTGGCATGTGTATGGACGCGCCGGATGGCGCCGGCGGACTGTCCGGCGGCCATCCAAGTGGTTCCCGCTCGAGTTATCGGCGGATACGAGCGAAAGTTTCGTCCCGTGAAACCCTCGGTTACCACCGTGGCAAGGCGATCGGAGGGCACTTGTGCGCCCGTTCCCATCGGGCGTCATCAGGCACTAGCCGGCCAGTTACCGCCGTTCGCCGTCGCCGCTACACGGTCATTCGAGCGGCTGCTCCGTCTCAAGCAGCGGACCTTCGCGAGCCGGAGAGTGTTGGGCTTGTGATTGACCGGACCCGCTATCCAGGCCGTCACAGAACTCGCTGCTGAGTAGCTACAGGCCGCTTTCCCATAACATTGCCAGTCCACGGTTCGCCGTCGTGCCCCAACGTTTCCTGGAGGAAGGCGATAAAACTCGCCAGCTTCGGTGGCATGTGCGCATCGGGCAGATGCACCACATGGATCGGCCAGGTCTGCGTCGGCCAGTCGGGAAAAAGACGAACGAGCCGACCCGCATCCAGATCTTCCTGCAGCATTACCTGAGGTTGAAAAATCACCCCCAGTCCGGCGAGCGCGGCTTCGCGAAGCGCGAGGCCACCATTGACATCGAGACAGCCACGCACCGCGATGCGCTCCACGCCATTGCTGTCGGGACGTGGGAAATGCCATTCACGTTCGGGTCCGTTCGCCACCAGAAAAGCCAGGCAGTTGTGCCGCACCAGATCGGCCGGCACCTGCGGCTGCCCGTGGCGCGCCAGATAGGCCGGTGATGCGCAGGCGATACGCGGCGAATGGGCTAACGGCCGGGCAATCAAGCCCGAGTCCGGCAGTACGCCGGCGCGGATGGCCGCGTCGAAACCTTCTTCCGCCAGATCGACGAAGCGATCGCTAAGGGACAGCTCAATCTGGACTTCGGGGTACCGATCGAGGTAGCCCGCAAGCGCCGGTACGAGGACACGTGTGCCATAGATAACCGGGCAACTCACCTTCACTCGACCACGCGGGCTGCTCTGCATCTCGCGCGCATCCAGTTCGGCGGAGTCCACTAGCGCCAGGATTTCGAGGCATCGCACGTGATAGCGCTTGCCGAGTTCGGTCAGGCTCTGGCGTCGGGTGGTGCGATTCAGCAGCCGGCCTTTGAGGCGTCGCTCCAACTCACGAATATGGTTGCCAACCATTGTGGGCGTCATACCGCTGCCTTCGGCCGCGGCAGTAAAGCTGCCGCGTTCGACCACGCGTGCAAATATCGCCATGCTGCTGAATCGATCCATTCGCAATCTCTATTAAGGAGTGTTCGAAGAGATACTGGGTTTATCAAGTCTGGCTAAAGAATAATACTCGGGTCATGGCTTCACTCACAGTCCACAACGAGGACTCACCATGACTATTGCGAGCACGAACCTTCAGCATCAACACGTCGTCCTGCTGGGCGGCACCTCGGGCATCGGTCTTGCCACGGCCCGTGCCGCGCTGGCAGCCGGCGCCTCCGTGAGCGTTGTTTCATCGCGCCGTGAGCGAGTCGCTGAAGCCGTCGCGAGACTCGGCGATCGGGTCAAGGGATACACGGTCGATCTGAGTAACGATTCCGCCGTGCGCGCGCTGTTCGGGCAAGTCGGCGCTTTCGACCATCTGGTCTACAGCGCGGGGGATTCGTTGCGAACCGGGGCGCTCGCCAACATGGACATCGCTACGGTCCGTCAGTCTTTCGAAGTGCGAGTCTTCGGCGCCATTGCCGCCGTCAAACATGCGGCGCCGTATCTCCGTCCCGGTGGCTCCGTGGTGCTAACCAGCGGTATTGCGAGCTTGCGGCCCCAAAAGGGTTGGGCGGCGCTGGCCAGCGTCTGCAGCGCGATGGAAGGTCTCACACGGGCACTCGCGGTGGAGTTGGCGCCCATTCGCGTCAACCTTGTGAGCCCTGGTTTGGTGCGCACGCCGCTGTGGGATAACTTGTCGGATTTCGAGCGCGAAGCGCTCTACTCCGCGAGTGGCGCGGCCTTGCCAGTCGGTCGTGTCGGCGAGGCAGACGACCTCGCGCAGACGTACGTCTATTTGATGACCAATCGCTATGCTACGGGACAGACCATGATTGTGGACGGCGGTGGCGTGCTGGTCTGATTAGCAACGAGCTCGAAGAAAGCGACGGCCGCTACGCGCTGCAAGCCGCCGAAGATGTCACGCTTCGTCGAACGACGCCAGCGGGGTCGACGGCTGTCCGACGGCGGCGCTTTGTGGCCGGTCCAAGGCGACCGCGCTGCTGCAGAGCCGCATCTGTTGCGAGGTTCCGCTTGCGCGCTTATCGGCTGGCCGGGTGCACTTCACTCACGCTACAGGTCATACAACCGACAACCATTCGAGCTTGCGTTCGGCTTTCGTCACGCGGATTTGGTTGCTGGTTTGGGGTTTACACCGACGACGTACCACGGGCAGGATCGTATGATGACAGACGTCATGAACGTGCCTGCGGGTGCAGTCTCTATCAGTCGGTTCAGAACTATGCGAATCCGTCGTATCGAAGTCATCCGGGCTGCCTTGCCATTCGACGCGGGGCGTCGGCAAGCTCCGCAAGCATCGCAACCGAGCGCAAACACACGCGACGCCGGCGACGCGTACAACGCGGCTTCGCGAACGCTGCACAAAATGGAGACGCTGCTCGTCAAGGTCGTCGCCGACGACGGCTCCATCGGGTGGGGCGAAGCCTTCGGGCATCTCTGCAATCCTGTGACGTTCGCGGCATTGGCCGGGCCGGTCGGCCGCTTTTTCATTGGAACGGAAGTCAGCGCGGATCCCGCGCGCTTCACCGGTCGCGTGGAAGCGGCGCATCAGGCGTTTCATGCGTTCGGCCGAACCGGGCCGATGCTTTACGCGCTATCCGCCATCGACATCGCCTTGTGGGATCTATG
Source organism: Paraburkholderia sp. (assembly GCF_036488505.1). Classification (GTDB taxonomy): domain Bacteria; phylum Pseudomonadota; class Gammaproteobacteria; order Burkholderiales; family Burkholderiaceae; genus Paraburkholderia. The sequence continues at coordinate 3,927 of NZ_DASXHN010000159.1, forward strand.
CGCGCAAGCGGCGAACCGTCCGCTGCATCGCTTGCTGGGCGCAAAGCGCGATTCGGTCGATGTCTACGCAAGCCTCGTCTGCTACGACAACGATCCGGACGAAGTGGCCTTCCAGGTGCAGCGAACGCATCGCGCGGGCTTTCGCGCAATGAAACTGCACGAAACGCAGCGCGCTGCCATCGAGGCCGCGCGCGCCGCGCTTCCTGACGACGTCGCGCTGATGGTGGACGTTAACTGCCCATGGTCGGCGGAAGAAGCGCAGCGACAAGTGAGCGCGCTGAAGGACGTCGGCCTCGGCTGGATCGAAGAACCGGTGTGGCCGCCCGACGACGCGGCGGCGCTCGCGCAAGTGCGTCGCGCCGGCGTGCGCATTTCCGCGGGCGAGAACGCGTCGGGCGTGGCCGGCTTCCGGCAGTACTTCGGGCAGCGGGCGATCGACATCGCACAGCCGAGCGTGACGAAAATCGGCGGCATCAGCGGCATGCTCGACGTGATCCGGCTCGCGGCCGAGCACGACGTGCGCGTCGTTCCGCATTGCTTCTACTATGGCGCCGGGCTTCTCGCGACGGCGCACATCGTGGCGACCTTGCCCGACGATGTCGCGCTCGAAGTGCCGTGGCTCCAATGGCCGACGCGCCTGTATCCGCAGCACGACTTCGGCCCGACGTTCGATCTTCCGGACGCCCCGGGGCTCGGCTTCCAGCCGGATCTCGACGTGCTGCATCGACATGCCGTCGATACCGCCACGGTGGTATCGAATTCCTGAGTCACACAAAAACAGTAGGAGGAGAGCTATGCAAGTCCGCTACCGTTGGGTAGTCGCGGCGCTGTTGTTTTTCGCCGGGATGTTGAACTATCTCGATAGAGCCGCGCTGTCGATCGTCGCACCGATCGTCAAGACGGAGCTTCACATCAACGATGCGCAGCTAGGCATCCTTTTCAGCAGTTTCTTTATCGGCTACTGCGTGTTTTGCTTTATCGGCGGATGGGCGGCGGACAAGTACGGTCCGCGCAAGGTCTTCGCCCTCGCGGCCGGTTTCTGGTCGGTGTTCTGCGGTGCGACTGCGTTCGCCGGCAGCTTCGCGACGCTAATGGTCGCGCGCGTCGCGTTCGGCGTTGCGGAGGGTCCGATGGGTACGACCACCAACAAGGCCATCTCAAACTGGTTCCCGCGCAGCGAAGCGGGCAGAGCGGTCGGCCTGACGAACGCGGGCCAGCCTCTCGGCGCGGCGATCGCGGCACCCATCGTCGGGCTCGTCGCGTATCAGTTCGGCTGGCGGATCTCGTTCGTGGTTATCGCGGTTCTCGGCTTCGCGTGGATCGGCGTATGGTGGCGATGCTTCCGAGATCATCCGCAGGATCACCCGGCGGTTTCACCGCAGGAAGTGGCGGAGATTGTCGCCGATGGTCACACGAACGTCGCGGCAGACGGCGGCGCAGAAGTAAAGTCAGAGGGCGTAATGCGCTATCTACTGTCGCTGCCGGTTCTCGGCGTGGCGGTCGCATTCTTCGCGTTCAACTACGTGCTGTACTTCTTCCTGTCCTGGCTGCCGAGTTACTTCACCGATTATCAGCACCTCGATATCAAGCACATGAGCGTCGTGGGCGTTTTGCCGTGGCTCGGCGCGACGGCTGGCTTTGTGCTGGGCGGCATGTTGTCCGACGGTCTCTACAAGAAAACCGGCGACGTGCTGTTCGCGCGCAAGACCGTCATCATGCTGGGACTTGGCATCGCGGCCGTCTGCGTGCTGCTCGTTTCGCGGGTCAGCTCGCTCGTGCCCGCAGTGACGCTCATCGCGATCGCAAGTCTCTTCGCCTTCATGACGCCGCAAGCGTGCTGGTCGCTCCTTCAGGACATCGTGCCGAGCGAGCGTATCGGCGCGACAGGAGGATTTGTGCATTTGCTCGCTAATCTCGCGGGCATCTTGTCGCCGAGCATCACCGGCTTCCTCATTCAGTATGGCGCAGGCTATTCGTCTGCTTTTGTCATGGCGAGCGCGCTTGGCTGCATCGGGATGATCGTCCTCGCCGTCTGCGTGCGACCCGCGAAAGTGTCGCGCTTGCGTGGCGCGCCCGTCTGAAGCCACGGCTTGAAGTTCAATTTGCTGTACCTCCGCCGTCCACAAAGAATAGCTTGCCCGCAACCACATGTTCCGGGCGTCCTCCGCGGCTTGCTGCGCTGGACGCCGTCTGGGCGAAGGCACCATGCCCGAGCTTGCGGTCTTAATCAATTACAGTCGACGGCCGTGACGCTCTGTCAACGATCGGTGCGCTGTCTTAACAAAGGTTTCTGCTGACCGCGGTTGGTCCGCCACAGATGTGACATGTCGACGAGGCGTTGCGCTACAAGTTGGCGGACTTCGCTATGGCACTGCCACGTGCCATACACCGCAAGCAACGCGGCGCCCAACGCCTTGCGGCGTTGCTTTTCGAGCAACGAGGGCCGCACAACCACCTTGAGGTTGCCGGTCTCATCTTCAAGCGTTACAAACATCACGCCCTTTGCTGTCCCGGGTTCTGCCGCAAGGGAACAAGTCCGCGGCCCCGCGCAAGCCGTCCATTCCGATAGGTGGACAAGGCGGAAGCTGGCATCAACCGCTGCTCAAGCAGCGTCGGGCGCAGCAGCGACAGCGGGTGTCGGCCAAGCTTGAGCCGGGCGAAGTTCTAGTAAAGGGACGCTCGCTGTCACGCGCAACATATCGCTCAACGACCACTTCGCCTTTGGAAGCGACCGTTGGGGCGGCACGGGTTCGATTGACCGAGTGGGGTCGGCGGCAGTCGACCTCAGGCAGTCGTTGGCGAACGAGACATTCGCTGCAATGAGCAAGAGTGAATAAGAGCCGGATCGGTTCAGCCATTCGCATTATTGCTTCCGTGGCTCTTGGCCTGCAGTGATCCGCGGGCCCGACGCGCCGGACACTCAGGCATCGAAAAGCGCTTCGTCTTTCTTGAAAGAGTCGATCAAGTGCTGCATTACCACTCGTAGCGCCGGGACCTTCCGGTCCTTCCTGCGAATGAGCAGCCACATATCTCGCGGTGGAGGCAATGGTCCCAGCGCGCATAGACTTAGTCCAGGTAGACGTCGGCCCAGATAATGGGGGAGCAAGGCCAGACCCGCGCCGTCTCGCGCCGCGATAGCTTGCAAAATGTGATTCTCGGCGCGAAGGGAAACGCGAGAGCGTGGGAAGTGCTGCGCCAGCCAGCTTGTGCCCGGCATGTCGGCGCTTTCCTCGTTGAAACTAACAAAGACGGGCGGCTCTCCGCGTTCGACTCGTTCGCACTGCGCTGTTGCGCCATAAAAACCGAACGCCATGCTACCAAGTGACTTGGCGATCAGGTCTGCGTCGACGAGCCGGCCGACACGCACCGCGATATCTGCTTTGTGACGGTCGAGGCTGACCGAACGAAGGTTCGTCGCAAGATCGATGTCGATACCGGGATAGGACTCGGTGAGCTGGGTGAGGCGCGCGAGTATGAAGCCCTGAGACAGCGCGGGCGGTGCATTGATACGCACCAGACCTCGAAGGTTGCCGTCGCCGTCGCTCGGCCCGGCATGATTCATTGTCTGCGCCGCAGATTCCATTTCTGCTGCAACCTGCAATGCATTCTTTCCTGCAGGTGTCAGTGCATATCCCTCGGGCCTGCGCTCGACCAATTTCTGACCCACGCTCTCCTCAAGAGACTGAACACGGCGGGCGACCGTCGCATGATTAACGCGCAGTGCGCGTGCCGTAGCAGACAGGCTCCCATAACGTCCCAGCGCCAGAAAAATCCGCATGTCCTGCCAGTCGAGTTCTGTGCGTTTTTTATCAGTCATTGCGCAAGGATAGCGACTCCCCGTTCACGAAGTCCAGCGATAACCTGCTGTCCATACCACGAGATGCCCGGGGGCATCGAGGGTTCAGTCAACGGCCAGGAGAAATGTCATGAGTCAGAAAAAGGTAGTCATTGTCACCGGCGCATCGCAGGGAATGGGTGAGGGCATCGTCAAGGGTTTTCGCGCCCGTGGCTATGGCGTTGTCGCCACGTCGCGCTCGATTCAGCCCTCAGACGATCCGGACCTTGTGACCGTCGCGGGTGACATCGGTGACCCGGAGACGGGCAAGCGTGTGGTCGCGGCAGCCCTGGACAGGTTTGGCTGCATTGACACGCTAGTGAACAACGCAGGCATCTTTATCGGCAAGGCATTCACCGAATACACAGAAGAAGATTATCGGCTCAAGCTAAGGACTAACCTCGACGGTTTTTTCTTTATCACCCAGCAGGTCATTCCAGTGATGTTGAAGCAGGGCAGCGGACATGTCGTCCAGATCACGGCCTCGACGGCGGAATTTGCCAGCTCGCGTTCTCCCGCTTTCATCGCGATGCTGACCAAGGGCGGGATGAACTCCGCCACCAAGAGCATGGCGATCGAGTACGCCACGCGCGGCATCCGCGTGAACGCAGTGGCTCCAGGCGTCATCCGCACGCCCATGCACGATCCGGACATGGTGGAGAAGCTGGCCGCCTTCCATCCCATGAATAAGCTTGGTGAGATCGAGGATATCGTTCGAGCAGTGCTCTACCTCGAGGACGCCGCCTTCTCGACCGGTGAAATCCTTCACGTCGATGGCGGACTTATCGCCGGTCGTTGACCTGCATAGGAGGCGTGCAACGAGCGCCTCCCTTCTTTCCGGAGAACCGTATGCCGATCGTAAACATTCTGGTGACCCGTGAGGCACCAGTCCTGGCGCAGAGTGCACGACCCGCGAGCAGAAAGCCGCAGTGTACAAAGGTATCGCCGACCTGCTCTTTACCGTAATGGGCAAGCCGCATGAAGATACAACTGTTGTTTTCCACGAACACGAGATCGATGACATCGGACAGGGCGGGCTGCTGCTGTCCGACTACCGCAATCAGCGCGCTCGGGATCGTCGCGTGGACCCCTGACCTCGATTAGGCGTGTCGGCAAGCGCCTCTGCCTCGGGTTGTCGGCAAGGCACCGCATCGACCCATACCGGCGGACCCAGCCGCCCGCTTGCCGGGCCGCGTCCGTCGGTCCAACAGGTGAGGAAAACGTTCGAAAGCGGCTACCTGCGATCGCGTGTACTGGACTGCTGCTGGCCTACTCCGACTCTGTCCTTCTCCGCGCCGTCGCCGGCTTTCGCCATCGGAAGTGACATCGAACAATCGACCGTGATACATCCAGAAGCGGTCTTTCGACTTGTGTCAAGTGAGCGACAGCAATGCGTCGGGTCGCGTCAGTCCGCTCTTCAAATTCATTGCCGGAAAGCGGCCAGTGGAATTCCGCCTCCCGGAAGCGGCCAGTCGGCAGTGTGTACTCCCGCCCCGTTGCGGACCTTCATCCCGATACTACAAACCATCGTCAATACGGAGATTAAAGGCAGACATCGGCAGCTGCATGGATCATCACGCGGCGCCGTAGGAATCCCCGTCCGTTAGGGCGGGGAGGACGTCAAAATAGACATGGTAGGACTCGTACCAGGTCTGCTTCATCTGGCGCGTGGCTGGCACGTTGCGAATGGTGCGGGTCTCAGTCCGGATCAGCCAGACAGCTTGACTACGGGGATTACATGCTCTCAGGCACAGGTACCCGCAGTTCCTTCTTTATTCTGGTCAACTCGGGACCACTGAGATCGAGCGTGGCATGTTGATACGCGGTTTCGCGTATGTCGTCGAGGAACGTGAAATAGGCATTGCCGTCGAAACCGATGTTATGCATGAACTCGAACTTGGGTTTGTATTCCCACTCGGCCCACTCAGCGTTGTACTGCTTGTATTTGTACTGGTTGTTCAGTTCTATCGCTATCCCGCGCACCACGTCCTCGATCCGCACCCGGGTGATTTCCTCGATGAGGGATTTCTTGTAGCCAAGGTAGTCGGCTTCACCGCCGTGATTGAGGCCGATCAGCCGCTGGCTGATGTCTTTCTGGGCGCCGCCGCTCAATTCCCGTGCTACTTTGACCCGCTGTATCAGGCTCAGGCCACCTTGCAAAAGCTCGCACGACTTGCAGGTGCGCCGGTCCCCCTGGGTTGCCGCGCCGTCGTAGGATGAACGCGTGGTGCCCTGGGATACCGCCAGCAGTGAGTTCTTGAGTTCGGTGACGCCAAGGATCTGCTCTTCGAAAGCGGGAATCTTCCGGCCTGCGATATATCCAATGTGGTTCAGCCATCGATTGAAGATCTCGTCGAACACGCCGCGCCAGATGGATGCCGAGACGACGTCGTGGGCGTTTGTGCGCGCTGCATGCTCATCGGTATTGGGCTTCCCGCAGGCAGGGCAGACCAGTGGCTTGTTTTGTTTCGAAATGTCGGTTTCTGTAATGGTGCCGACCTCGATGCCGTCCAGGAGAACCGACCAGCGCACGCAGGTTTTATCGGCCGTCAGGGGAACGATATCGATCTGCACCCCGTTGTTCGCCGCCTGCTGCTGCAGTGCCGCCCGAATCACATCGAGGTTGCGGCCGCTGGTGACGCTCCTGACGCTTTTAAAGGCCTTGTAGACCTTCTCGTTCAAAGCGATCTTGGGCGACGTGATTTGAAATTCTGCTGACATGAGCTTCCTTAAAGATGGAATGTGGATTACCCTCACCGCAAGCGTCACAAGACTACCGCCAAGTAGATTTACCGTCCCGTTTGGCCCGTCAACGGCCGAGCCTATACCTCAACTTCGGTTTTAGCGTGGTCATAGTAACGCAGCCCGCCATAACATTCAGATTTCCCGGACCACTGAGCTGTTGCTACAACAGGCAGTGAAAGGCGAAGCTCACACAATGCAGTTTTGAAATCTGCTATCTCAGCCGCTCGAGGCGGCACGCTTCCATGCCAAAGCGAATGCCATTTATCGCCAAGATAGACAGAGAAGCATTTAGAACCATCAAACATACCCTGGAATTCCTGACCACGCCGGAAGCAAAACGTGGCCAGCTCTAACTCGACAACGTCTTCGTTGCACTTCGGATGGGATTCAGGTATTACCCATTCAAATGCATCGAAGCCACCTCCGTCGTCTTGGAAGTAGCACCAGCGGCAAAGACGTAAATCTTCAATCGTGATTTCTTCGATTCGTTTAGGTGCTTGCATTAGAAATACCTGTTAGTTCTGACAGTCAGCTACTGGGCCGGGTTGAGGCAGTGCCACCGGCAATTTGCTCGCCGGAAACCAGCCATTGAGCGGGTGCGGACGAGACCTTTGCTTGTGTGAAAACGCACGCCGACCGGCTGAACTGAAGTAACGCATTCACGTTGGGTGGACACATGAAGCGATTCGTCGAAGGCCACGACCGTAAGCAGGCTGTTCTGCTTCCCGAGTATCTTGAGGACTATGTTTCCGACGACAATCCAGTGCGCGTAGTTGACGTCTGTGTCGATGAGCTTGATCTTCGTGGTCTCGGCTTTGACGGAACCGCTCCCGCAGCGACCGGACGACCTTCGAATCATCTGTCTGCGCTTCTGAAGATTTATATTCACGGCTATCTGAATCGTATTCAGTCGAGTATCTCTGCCCAGCCCAGCAGCGGCTCAACCTCAGGCGCGTAATGGCAATCCTCGGCACTGGGGAGATGATGCAAATGATACGGGCCTGAGGTTAGATTTACAGCAGGGCGGCCGCGCTTGCACGTGTTACGGCGCGTGGGCGATTCGTCCTCTCACTCAGAGATCAACGGAATCGACAGCTGTTAGACCGGTTCAACGAGGTCAGTCGACGTCTGTCGTCGACCGCATGAAATCGTCGATGCGTCCGCGTAACGTTTTTACACGACCTGGACCGAAAGGGGACTCCCGGCGCGTCGACGCATCTGCGGCTCTTCGCAAAGTAAAGCGGACGTTCGTTGCGAGTAGATTACAGCCGGGTCAACGGCCGTAGCGAACGCTCTCCGTTCGCACGCCGTCCAGCTCCACGGCATGAGCCAGCGAGCCGAATGGCGGGTCGACGTGAGAACATCCAACACTGGAATATCAACCCGTTAGCGATCGAACCGCCAGTCGCGTCGCGCCTGCCCAGTAGCGTAGCCAGGTCTCTGGCGCGTCCCCTCGCAAAAAGATCTGGTCGCTCCCGCATAGAGAACGGCCGTTGTCTATTGCGCGGTCAGTGCTACATCCCGATGCTCGTTCCTCCGCTCGTGCTTGTGCCAGCACTCGCACCCGAGCCCGCATTCGTGCCAGAGCTCGACGTCGTGTTCAAATCAATTCTTCCGTAGACGCCATTGGCTTCGTCATTCGGCCCCGCCGTCAGGAACAGCGTATTGGAAGGCTGATTGTTGAGGTCGTTACCGAACGCGATGCCCCACATGCCATGTTCGACGATCGGACTGCCGTTCGGTCCATCGAGCGGCCCCATCGACTGGCCGCTCGATGCATTGAACGCGTTGATCGTGCCGTCGCCGAAATTGCCGA
>NZ_DASXHN010000183.1:0-4101 GCF_036488505.1 Paraburkholderia sp.
CGAGCGCACCACGAGGCCGCTCTGAGCGACGCTGACTGGGCCGCGTGTGTTGCCACGCGCCGCGCGCACCGCCTTCACGCCGGCAACATATTGGGGGAAATAACTGCCGAGCAGATCGCTCAGATCGGGCATCTGCGGGCCATGCCACGCGATGCCGAAGACGGCGCCGTCGGTGCCGAGGTATTCGCGGACCACCGTGCCGTTGCCCAGCGTGGTCTCACGTACCGTGTAAGACGATGCTGACGAAGCAGTGGAAGACGCCGCCGCGTTCGCGCCAGACGCGGAGCGCATCACGCTCTGGGCGGCGCCGCCCGCCGGTTGCACCAGGCGGGAAGTGACCGAAGCGTCCGCGGGCGGGGTCATCGGCGTACTACCCAGCGCCGCATGGGCGGACTGCGCGGCTATCAAACCGCATAGAGAACATGGCAAGACCAGCGCCGCGATCCTGCCGGCGCGACGTACGCAACTCCACATGACGATGCTCCTCCCGAGCCGCAGCGCGGTTCGCCGGACAGGCGAACCGGCTGCCAGTAGGCTGATGATACGGCACCGCCGCAGCCGCGAGCGTGGGATGTCTTCACCGTGCGACCGCACGGCGCTGCGATGGCGGGCGCCGTACCGCGTTGACCCGGTAGTATGCCTGCGGATCGTGGCAGCCGACAGCCGGCGGCCGGCGCGGGCGACTTACCGTCTATTTCCGCCGGGAAACTGTCCGGAATGCGCGTGCCGGTTCAACCTTCAGCGCGCGGTTGGCGCCGATCGTGGGAAAAACGACGGCACCGAGGGACGGCGGCCAACAGGCGGTAAAAAAGACCGCCGCGCCGAACAGCCGATCAGGAAGAAACGGCCCGGCATCGACGCCGGACCAGGTCAGAAGCCGAGGCTGGCGAGCAGGTCGTCGACCTGCGATTGATCCTGCACCACGTCCGTCTTGCCTTCCGGATTGATCTGCGGACCGTTGAGCAGATGTTCGGGGCTGCCGGTCGGCGACGCCTCGGCCTTGAGCGCGGCCGCGTTCGCCGCGAATTGCTCGCGCCGCTCGAGCGCGATGTTCTCGACCAGCACACCGAGCAGTTGCTGCTCGATCAGATAAACGACGTCGGTGATTTTCTTGATCACCTGGCCGGTCAGATCCTGGAAGTCCTGCGCGAGCATGATTTCCATCAGTTGCGCGTTGGTCGCGCTGGTCGCCTGGGGCACGCCACCCAGGAAGGTGCGCGTGTCGTTCATCAGCGCGCGCACTTCTTCGCGCTCGATCGGTGACGCGTACCACTGCTCCCAACGCGCGTCGAGCTCGGCCGCGTCCTTCTGCAACTGCTCCTGCACGGGTTTGGCGATGTCGATTGCCGACAGCACGCGTTCGGCGGCCTGCTCGGTCATGTCGGCGATGTACTTCAGACGATCGCGCGCATCGGGCACGGCTTCCGCCGCGCGCTCGACGTGCTTGTCGAGCCCGAGCTCGCGCATCGAATCGCGCAGCGTGCGCGTCAGTTGACCGATGCGGGCGAGAATGCGGTCCGACGCGAAGTCGATGCTCTCGCTGGCCGCGTCGGCGCCAGGCATTTGGGTCGGCGGCGTCACATCAGCTCCCGGCTTTCGCCATCTTCTCGAGGATCTTGTTGAGCTTCTCGTCGAGCGTCGCGGCGGTGAACGGCTTGACGACGTAACCGCTCGCGCCGGCCTGCGCCGCCGCGATGATGTTTTCCTTCTTCGACTCGGCCGTCACCATCAGCACCGGTAGATGCGTGAGGTTCGCGTCGGCACGGATTTGCTTGAGCATCGCCAGACCGTCGAGATTCGGCATGTTCCAGTCCGAGATCACGAAGTCGTAGCTGCCGCTGCGCAGACGCGCGAGACCGGCCTGGCCGTCTTCGGCTTCGTCGACGTTCGAGTAGCCCAGCTCCTTCAGCAGGTTGCGGACGATCCGGCGCATCGTCGGAAAGTCGTCCACCACCAGAATCTTCATTCCCTTATCCATTTGTTTCCCTTTGCTTGATCCATAGGCGGCCAGCCGCCGCTCGAGTCTGTCCGGCCCGCATCATACCCGCTGGACACGATCGCCCATCGCCGACAAACGCGCCATCACACGCCGGCTCATTTCCGGCAGCGCGGCGATCTCGTCGGCGGCGCCTAGCGCGATGGCCTCGCGCGGCATGCCGAATACGATGCAGCTCGCTTCGTCCTGCGCCAGCGTGTAGGCGCCGGCCTTTTTCATTTCCAGCAACCCGGCCGCGCCGTCGCGCCCCATGCCGGTCAGAATCACGCCGACCGCGTTCTTACCCGCATGCTGCGCGGCCGAGCGAAACAGCACGTCGACCGACGGACGATGCCGGTTCACCGGCGGGTCGTCGGACAGGTGCGCAATATAGTTCGCGCCGCTCCTCGCGAGCAACAGATGCGCGTGGCCGGGCGCGATATACGCGTGACCCGGCAGCACGCGTTCGCCGTGCTCTGCTTCTTTAACGGTAATCCGGCACAAACCATTGAGGCGTTGCGCGAAAGATTTCGTAAAGCCGGGCGGCATGTGCTGCGCGATCAGCACCGCGGGCGCATCGGGCGGCAGCGGCACGAGTACCTCGCGGATCGCCTCGGTGCCGCCCGTCGACGCCCCGACGATGATCAGCTTCTCGGTACTCAACAGCGGATTGTTGAACAACGGCGCGGCGCCCACCGCCGCCTGCGCGGCGGGCGTGGCCGCATGCTGCGCGGGTGCCGCATGGCGCACCCGCGCGCGGGCCGCCGCGCGAACCTTGTCGGCGAGCTTTTCCGAATAGTCGAGCATGCCGTCGCGAATGCCGACCTTCGGCTTGGTCACGAAATCGACCGCGCCGAGTTCGAGCGCGCGCAGCGTGATCTCGTTGCCGCGCTCGGTCAGCGACGACACCATGACGACCGGCATCGGCCGCAGGCGCATCAGCTTTTCGAGGAAGTCGAGCCCGTCCATGCGCGGCATTTCGACGTCGAGCGTCAGCACGTCCGGGTTGTGCTGCTTGATGAGCTCGCGCGCGACGAGCGGGTCGGGCGCGGTCGCGACCACCGTCATATCCGGCTGGCCGTTGATGATCTCGGTCATCAGGCTGCGAATCAGCGCCGAATCGTCGACGCACAGTACCTTGATCTTCTGCACAGCGCTCACGCCTCCTCTGTGGTTCTGGCGTTGTTGGAATTATTCGGGCGCGGGCTCGCGCCGAACAGCTCGATTCCCGGCCGCGCGGCGGCCGGCTTCGCGAACAGTTCGACCCGTTTGCGCGCCGCCGCGAGCCGCTCGGCGCGCGCTTCGGCGCTTTGCCTCACGAGCGCCTGTTCGCGCTCGGCCACGCCCGCTTCCTGCTGCAAGCGCAATTTCTTCACCATCACCTGACCGGTGCGCGGCATGAACGCGACCTTGCGCGGATGCGAGCCCTGCAGATCTTCGGCGACGATGCGGATTTTCTCGGTGGCCAGATAGCGGCGCACGAACGCCGAGTTGCGATCGCCGATGTTCATCGTCGTCATGCCCGCGAGCACCGCGCCGCCGCCGAACACTTTGGCTTCGAAGCGCTCGCGCCGGCCGCCGGCCTTGATCAGCTCGTTGATCAGCACCTCCATCGCGTACGCGCCGTAGCGCATCGAATCGGACGCGGCGTGGCCGACGTCCGCGCCGTCGTCGGGCAGCATGAAGTGATTCATCCCGCCGATGCCCGCGGTGCGGTCCTGGATACAGGCCGCGACACACGAGCCGAGCACGGTCATGAGCACCATGTCCTCGCCCGTCGTGTAGAACTCATTGGGCAGCAACTTCACGCCGGGGCGCTGGAAGTGGTTGTCGTAATAGAGATTGGAAGCGATCGGCAACGCGCTGCTCATGCTGTCACCCTGCTCGCCGTGTCGCGCGTGGCCGCGCCGTGCGCCGCGCCAGCCGCGGCACTACCGGAGCCCGTGTCGCGCGTCAGTTCGTAGACGGTCTGACCGCGCAGCCGGAATGCCTGCGTCACGTAGGTGAAGTTCTCCGAGTGACCGGCGAACAGCAGGCCGCCCGATTTCATCAGCGGTTCGAAACGCGCGAGTACCTGCCCCTGGGTCGGCTTGTCGAAATAGATCATCACGTTGCGGCAGAAGATC
>NZ_DASXHN010000197.1:0-4960 GCF_036488505.1 Paraburkholderia sp.
AACGCCTCCTGGCGCCAGGTGACGCCGTGTATAATCCGGCCCACTTCTTCGGGGAGTAGCCGCCCGGGACGCAACGTCCCGGGGCGCACGTCAACATACTTGTCTGCCGCGAGGCGACATGGCGTGCGCAGCAACCGCCTGGCAAGACCGATGACGACGTTCCTACCTGACCGGGTCGCGGGGGCGTCGGTCATCGTCGTTCATCAGTGCGGCCCGGGTACAACAATCTCCAAAATGGAATCGTTCCTCGTCTCGGCCAGCATCGTCGGTCTCGCGGAAATCGGCGACAAGACACAGCTACTTTCACTGGTACTCGCAGCACGCTACAGAAAGCCCGTTCCTATTGTGCTCGGCGTGCTGGTCGCGACCCTCGTCAATCACTCGGCGTCGGGCGCGCTGGGCACGTGGCTGGCCAGCGTGATCCATCCGCACGTGATGAACTGGGCCGTGGTGGCGTCCTTCGCGCTGATGGCCGTGTGGATTCTGATACCGGACAAGCTCGACGAAGCGCAAACACTGAACACGAAGCACTCGATGGGCGTATTCGGCACCACCGCGGTCACGTTTTTCCTTGCCGAGATGGGCGACAAGACGCAGATCGTGACCATTGCGCTGGCGGCGCGCTTCCATGAATTTTTCGGGGTAGTCGCCGGTACGACGCTCGGAATGATGCTTGCCAACGTGCCGGTCATCTACCTCGGTCATCGCTTCGCCGACCGGCTGCCGACGAAGGCCGTTCATATCGTCGCGGCCATCCTGTTCGTGGTGCTCGGCGCTCTCGCATTGCGCAGCGCGCTGTACCCGGACGCGCACCCGATGTTCTGAAGAGCCGCTCAGATGGCGGACCTGCGCTATTGTCCTGCCTGCCCGTCGGGTGCCGCCGCGGACCCCGCAGCCGGCCCCGCTGCCGGCGCCGAGGCGGCGGCGGGCGCCGCTGGCAGCGACACTTCGTTCGCGGGCGTGCCGCCGTTGCCGATCGGAATCTTCACCGTATGCACCGCGCCGTTACCCAGCGGAAAGTCGGCCAGCGCGCTGCGCGCGAGATACGGCATCGCCCTGACCAGCGACGACTCGCCGCCGAAATTGCGCGCCGTTACGTTGTAGACCTCCTTGCCGCTCGCGCGCTCGGTGATCCGGATCCCGAGCAGATGCGTGAACACCGGATAGCTCTGATTCACGTAAGTGGCCGGGAACGGCCCCCACGGCCCCCACGGATCGAACGGGCGGCCCCAGTAAGGACCCGGCCATGCGTTGTAGTAGACCGGCTCGGCGACGGTCACGATGTCCGAACGGATTCCATACGCGAGTTCAACCAGATAACGCGCGTCGTCGCGAGGGACTTCGCGGAACGCATGCACGGCGAGTTCGTTCGCGACGATTCGCTCATAGGCGCTCAGTTCGAGATTGTTCTGCTGATCCTGGCGCCGCGCGAACGCATAGGTTCGGGTCGCGTCGCTGCCGTTCCACGCGGAGAACGCGGTCACCTGGGTCGTCACGTAGGTCGTGCAGCCGGACAGCAGCACCGTCAGCACGGCGAACAGCAGCGCGATGCGGCGGGTCCATCGATCGATGTTCATGGTCTGCCTCGTGACGCGTGGGGATTGCTTCGGTTAAACGTCGACTGACTCTGATTATTCCGCCTTTCGATACGCTGCGGGACGCTCGCGGGGCCAGTCGTCGCGCACGCGCGGGCGTCCGATCGCGGGCGTCCGATCGCGGCGTCCGATCGCGGCGTTTGATATTACGCTGCCGTGCCAGCCGGTAAAAGGGCCTGCCGCGGGTTGTCCCGCGCCAGCCGCCGGACATGCGTTCACTGCCACGCCGAGCCGAACTGCCGTCCCCGTTTCGCTCCGCACGATTGTCCGAGGCTTTGTACAATGGGTCGACAAGCCCGGCTCGCGCGCCATTTGCGCGCGACCGCTCGAGTCCTCCACCACAGAACGCCATGGCCGATACCGCAACGCCCAATGTGATCCGCCGCGCCGATTATGCGCCGCCCGCCTTTCTGATCGACACCGTCGCGCTGGAGTTCGATCTGGTCCCTGAACGCACCGTTGTCAGGAACACGATGCGCGTGCGCCGCAACCCCGATGCATCGCGCGCCGCGCACCTCGAACTGATGGGCGAACAGCTCGAATTCGTGAGCGCGGAGATCGATGGCAAGCCGTTCCCGAACGCGCATCCGCACGAGCATGGCCTGCTGCTCGATAACGTGCCCGACAACTTCGAACTCACGCTCACCAGCATCTGCAATCCGGCCGAAAACACCACGCTGTCGGGCCTGTATATATCGAGCGGCAACTTCTTTACCCAGTGCGAAGCCGAGGGCTTTCGCCGCATCACCTACTTCCTGGACCGCCCCGACGTGATGGCAAGCTTCACGGTGACGTTGCGCGCGAGCAAGGCCGACTATCCGGTGCTGCTGTCGAACGGCAATCTGCTGGAGCAAGGTGATCTGCCCGAGGGCCGCCATTTCGCGCGCTGGGAAGATCCGTTCAAAAAGCCGAGCTATCTGTTCGCGCTGGTCGCGGGCAAGCTGGTCGCGCTCGAAGAACGCGTGACGACCGGCTCCGGCAAGGAAAAACTGCTGCAGGTATGGGTCGAGCCGCACGATCTCGACAAGACGCGTCATGCGATGGATTCGCTGATCCACTCGATCCGCTGGGACGAACAGCGCTTCGGGCTCGAACTCGACCTGGACCGCTTCATGATCGTCGCGGTCAGCGACTTCAACATGGGCGCGATGGAGAACAAGGGGCTCAACATCTTCAACACGAAGTACGTGCTGGCGACCGCCGAAACCGCGACCGACACCGACTTTTCGAACATCGAGGCAGTGGTCGGCCACGAGTACTTCCATAACTGGACCGGCAACCGCGTGACCTGCCGCGACTGGTTCCAGCTAAGCCTGAAGGAAGGCTTGACAGTGTTCCGCGACCAGGAGTTCTCGGCCGACATGGCGGCCGGCGAAGCCCACGGCGGCGACCAGACCGCGCGAGCCACCAAGCGCATCGAGGACGTCCGCGTGCTGCGCCAGATGCAGTTCGCCGAGGACGCGGGTCCGATGGCGCACCCGGTGCGCCCGGAGAGCTACGTCGAGATCAACAATTTCTACACGATGACGGTCTACGAAAAAGGCGCGGAAGTCGTGCGGATGTATCAGACGCTGTTCGGCCGCGACGGCTTTCGCAAGGGTATGGACCTGTACTTCAAGCGCCACGACGGCCAGGCGGTGACCTGCGACGACTTCCGCCACGCGCTCGCCGATGCGAATGGCCGCGACCTCGCGCAGTTCGAGCGCTGGTACAGCCAGGCCGGCACGCCGCGCGTGTCGGTGCGCACCCGCTACGACGCCGCGCAACAACGCTACAGCGTGACGCTGCGCCAAGGCTATGGCGACGCCGCGCCGGCCGCGCGCGAGACGCAGAAGGGACCGCTGCTGATCCCGTTCGCGATCGGCCTGATCGGCAAGGACGGCCGCGATCTGCCGTTGCAGCTCGAAGGCGACGCGCAGGCGGCGGCATCGACCACCCGCGTGCTCGAATTCACGCAGACGGAGCAGACCTTTACGTTCGTCCATGTCGGCGAGGAGCCGCTGCCGTCGCTGCTGCGCAATTTCTCCGCGCCGGTGATCGTCGAATATGACTACTCGGCCGAGCAGCTCGCATTTCTGCTCGCGCACGACAGCGACCCGTTCAACCGCTGGGAAGCCGGTCAGCGGCTCGCAACGCGTGAGCTGCTGGTGCTCGCCAGCCGCGCGGCCGCGGGCGCTGCGCTGCAGCTCGACGATTCGGTGGTCGCGGCATTCGCGCGCGTGCTCACCGACGAAACGCTGTCGCCGGCGTTCCGCGAGCTCGCGCTGATGCTGCCGTCCGAAGCGTATCTGGCCGAGCAGATGAGCGAATCGAATCCGGCCGCGGTCCACGCGGCGCGGCAGTTCGTGCGCAAGCGCCTCGCCAATGCGTTGCGCGACGAATGGCTGAAGGTGTACCAGCAGCATCGCACGCCGGGCGCGTATGAAGCGGCGCCGGAGGCCGCCGGTCATCGCGCGTTGAAGAACCTTGCGCTGTCGTATTTGACCGAGCTCGACGATCCGGCCCCTGCCGTCAGCCTCGCTTCCGCGCAATATGAGGCGGCCAACAACATGACCGACCGCGCGGCGGCACTATCGGCGCTGCTCAACGCGGCCGCGCCGCAGGGCGGCAGCGCCGACGCGCAGCGCGCGCTCGGCGACTTCTACCAGCGCTTCGAGAAGGACCCGCTCGTGATCGACAAGTGGTTCGCGTTGCAGGCCACGCAGCGCGGCGCCCCGCAGCATCCGGTGATCGACACGGTGCGCCAGCTGATGACGCATCCGGCCTTCAGCCTGAAGAATCCGAACCGCGCGCGCTCGCTGATTTTCAGCTTCTGCGCGGCGAACCCCGCGCAGTTCCATGCCGAAGACGGCTCGGGCTACGCGTTCTGGGCCGAACAGGTGATCGCGCTCGACGCGCTCAATCCGCAGGTCGCCGCCCGCCTCGCGCGGTCGCTCGAACTGTGGCGACGCTTTACGCCGACGCTGCGCGACAACATGCGCGCGGCGCTCGAGAAGGTCGCCGCGCAGGTCAAATCGCGCGACGTACGCGAGATCGTCGAAAAGGCGTTGGCATGACGTTCGCATGAGTGGGGCCACCGCTTCGCCCTGTCCCCGACTCGCAAGCCGGCACCTGTTGCCGGCTTTTTTACGCGCGCCATCGATGCGGTACGCCACGCCGCGCGGATCGGCGTTTGCGCGGCGCAGCGAGCCGCGACGCCGATCGGGGCCGAGCGCGGTCAAAAGCACGGAACCGACACGTCGAGCGGTTAAAATCCCACTATTCTTAGCCTTCCTGGAGTACAGCAATGTCCTTGCAACGTCGTACCACTCTGTCGAAGTACCTGATCGAGCAGCAGCGTGAAACGAACAACCTGCCCGCCGACC
>NZ_DASXHN010000200.1:0-27858 GCF_036488505.1 Paraburkholderia sp.
GTGCGCGCGGACCCGCCGCCCGTGACCGTACCGGACAGCATACTGCCAACCGTACAGGTACTGTACCGGGTCACGTCGCTAGAATGACTTTCACCGCACATTTCGCCGACACCGGAGCCTTCCATGTCATATGTCAGTCTCAGCGCGCTGCCTGCCGGCATTCTGTTCGCGCTCGTCACGTCCATCACGCCCGGTCCGAACAACACGATGTTGCTCGCCTCCGGGGTCAATTTCGGCTTTCGGCGCACGCTGCCGCATGTGTCGGGCATCAGCGCCGGCGTGGTGCTGTTGATGCTATCGGTCGGCATCGGGCTCGGCGAAGCGTTCGTGCATTTTCCGGTGCTGTACACAGTGCTCGAAGTCGTCAGCGTCGCTTATCTGTTGTATCTGGCGTGGAAAATCGGCACGTCGGGCGGCCTGCAACTCAAGAATGGCAAGCGGCGCCCGATGCGCTTTCACGAGGCAATCGCTTTCCAGTGGGTCAATCCAAAGGCGTGGATGATGGTGCTGACCGCCGCGACGACGATTCATCTGAGCGAGAGCTTCGGCATGAACGTGGTTGCGATGGCGGTGGTGTTCTACGTGATTGGCTTTCCGTGTATCTGCCTGTGGGCGGGCTTCGGCACGGCGATGCGTCAGGTGCTGTCGAATCCGAAACGGCTGCGCATCTTCAACGTCGCGATGGCGTTGCTGCTGGTGTTTTCGCTGTATCCGATCGCGCTGAAGCTGCTCGGCCACGGCGCGTAAGCGCGCAAGCAAAGCTCCGGGCGTCTACAGCTTTCCCTGCCCGACCCGTTCGATAAAGCGCCACAGTGCATCGTCGGTCGAATACGGCGCGTTGAAGCGGAACCATGCACTCGGTGCATCGTCGGGACGGAAGTAGGAGCCCGGTGCAAGCCAGATGCCGTGCGCGAGCGCGGCCGTCGTAATTTCGCCGGCACGCTCGGCTTCGATCGGCAGGCGGGCCATCGCGAACAGCCCGCCGCGCGGCCGGTGAAACATCTCGAGGCCGAGCCCGTCGAGCCGTTCCTCCAAGGCCGCGTGCGCGAGCTTCAGACGCTCGTTGACCGTCTCCACATGGCGCGCGTAGCGCCCTTCGATCAGCACCTTGTCGACGATCCGCTCGATCGCCTCCGACGACGTCAGCCCCACCGCCATCTTCGTGCGCGCCAGCTCGCGCAGCACCGCCGTCTCGGCAACCACGTAGCCGCAGCGTAATGCCGGCGTGACCGTCTTCGAAAAACCGCCCAGGTACAGCACGCGCCGCAGGCCTTCCATCGCGGCGAACAGCGGCGCGCTGGCAGGCGCGAGTTCGCGGCTGACGTCGTCCTCGATCACCCAGATGCGTTCGCGCTCGGCGATCTGCAGCAAGCGGAACGCCGCCGACATGCCGAAGGTCGCACCAGTCGGATTCTGCAGCGTCGTGTTGACGAAGATCGCCTTCGGCTTGTGCCGCGCGACCAGCGTGTCGAGCACGTCCGTATCGACACCGGCCGGCGTGCGCGGCACGCCATGCACGACGAGGCCGGCGAGCTTCAGGATCTGCAGCAGGTTGCCGTAGCCCGGATCTTCGACGATCACCGCGTCGCCCGCGCGCAGCAGCGTGCGCACGATCAGGTCCAGCCCCTGCGTCGCGCCTTGCGTCAGCAGCACGTTCGTCACTTCGACCGGCAGGCCGCGCCGATCGAGCTGTTCCGCGATGCGCTCGCGCAGCGGCGCGAAGCCGTACGGATGACCGTAGTCGCCGAAACGCGCGGCCGGCACCCGGCTTAGCGCGCGCAACGCGTGCTGCAGGCCGGCCTCGTTGATCCACTCGCCCGGCAGCCAGCCGCAGCCCGCCTTGATCGGCACCGAATGATCGGCGAATACGTCGGACAGCAGCCAGTTGGCGGTCAGGCTCGGCGGTTGCCAGGCGGCGAGCGCCGCGCGCGGGGCCGACCCGCGCGCGGCGACCCGATAGCCGGAGCCGCGCCGCGCGACCACGAGCCCCATCGATACCAGCCGGTTGTATGCCTCGGTCACCGTAAAGGTGCTCAGCGTGTGGCTTTGCGCAAGCTGCCGCACTGACGGCAGCAGCGTGCCCGCGCGCAGCGATTGCGCTTCGATCGCGCGCGCGAAACCTTGTACGACCTGCTCGACAAGCGTCGACGAAGCGCGCCGGTCGCGCTGAAGTTCGAGTTCGATCATGATGCGGCGAAAAGTCGGGACAAAAAGCGGGGCCGTGGCGGGCGGCCGGACGGGGCCGTGCAATACCGATGCGGATGCCGATGCCGATGTTGATGTCCATGGCGGGATGCGGCGCCCGCGCACCGATACGGTCCACGCCAATCAGCCAACACAGTTAGCACCGCACTTCGGCAACTGTTTATGCCGCCATTAAACCCCGAGCGCTACAGTTTTGGCTATGCAGGAAGCCCCTCTTTGCTCGTTTGGGGGCGTCCGCCCCAACCATTTCGAGGAGATTCCATGACTTCGCGCCCCGTCATCGACGATCTGTCGTCCTTCTGGATGCCCTTTACCGCCAACCGTCAGTTCAAGGCCGCGCCGCGCCTGCTCGAATCGGCGAAGGGGATGTACTACCGCAGCACCGACGGCCGCGAGATCCTCGATGGCTGCGCGGGCCTGTGGTGCGTGAACGCCGGCCACAGCCGCGACGAAATCGTCGCCGCGATCACGCAACAGCTGTCGACGCTCGATTTCGCGCCGACGTTCCAGATGGGCCATCCGCTCGCGTTCGAAGCGGCCGCGAAGGTCGCCGAACTGATGCCGGCCGGCCTCGACCGTATCTTCTTCACGAACTCGGGCTCCGAATCGGTCGACACCGCGTTGAAAATCGCGCTGGCGTACCATCGCGCGCGCGGCGAAGGGCAGCGCACCAGGCTGATCGGCCGCGAGCGCGGCTATCACGGTGTCGGTTTCGGCGGCATTTCGGTCGGTGGCATCGCGCCGAATCGCAAGACCTTCTCGGGCGCGCTGCTGCCGGCCGTCGATCATCTGCCGCACACGCACGACCTCGAACACAATGCGTTCTCGAAGGGTCAGCCGGCGTGGGGCGCGCATCTGGCCGACGAACTCGAGCGCATCGTCGCGCTGCACGACGCGTCGACGATCGCCGCGGTGATCGTCGAACCGGTAGCCGGTTCGACCGGCGTGCTGGTTCCGCCGCAAGGCTATCTGCAAAAGCTGCGCGAGATCTGCACGAAGCACGGCATCCTGCTGATCTTCGATGAGGTCATTACCGGCTTCGGGCGCGTCGGCAAGGCGACGGCGAGCGAATACTTCGGCGTCACGCCGGATCTGATCACGCTCGCGAAAGCGATCAACAACGCGTCGATTCCGATGGGCGCGGTCGCGGCGAGTCGCTCGATCCACGACACGGTCGTCAACAGCGGCGCGCAGGGCGCGATCGAGCTGTTCCACGGCTACACGTATTCCGCACATCCGGCGGCCGCGGCGGCAGCCGTGGCGACGCTCGACCTGTATCGCCGCGACAGGCTGTTCGAGCGCGCGTCGGCCCTCGCGCCGACGTTCGAAGCCGCCGCGCACGCGCTGCGCGGTGCAAAGCATGTGAAAGACGTGCGCAACCTCGGCATGGTCGCGGGCATCGAACTCGAATCGCGCGATGGCGCACCGGGCGCGCGGGCTT
The DNA here is from genome assembly GCF_036488505.1 of Paraburkholderia sp. Taxonomy (GTDB): domain Bacteria; phylum Pseudomonadota; class Gammaproteobacteria; order Burkholderiales; family Burkholderiaceae; genus Paraburkholderia. Next base: position 3,647 of record NZ_DASXHN010000200.1, read on the forward strand.
TTGAGGCGTTCGTCAAATGCTTCGAGGCGGGCGTGCTGATCCGCTTCACCGGCGACATCCTCGCGTTTTCGCCACCGCTCATCATCGATGAGGAGCAGATCGCGCATCTCTTCAAGACGGTCGGCGACGTACTTGCGACCGTGCAGTAAGCGCGGCGAGCGGATGCGTGCGGGAAAGAGCTCGTAACGCGGCTTGCAGCGACGGCGAAATGCGAAAGACCGGCGGCACGCTTCGGCGTGCCGCCGGTCTTTTGCTTGGGGGGAAGGTTTCGCTTCGCGGCGGTCTGGACAGTCTGCGTTGCATTCTGTCGAGTACCGCTTCGTCTTCCGACCGGCGAATGCGCCGATAGGGCGCCGGCGTGCACTGCCTTCGGCGCCGACAGTGTGGGCAGGCACTGCTCTTACCCGATACTGCTTCCGGTTAGAACTCTCTCTGCTTTTTTATGTGCCCCCTTCACCAAACACAAAATTACAAAAAGCCTGCTTGCAGCAGCCCTACTCGTTGCCTATAACCGATCAAAAGACCTCCGCAGCATCACACATTTCTTTTAAAAACCTTGCGTAATGCCGCTCGATTGTCCGGGGCCGAGATATGGACAGAACGACGACTGGAACGCTTGGGTTTTTCATCGGCCGCAACAACGAAATGAGGCTTGTAGAAACGGCGCTCGGCAAAACCGCCGAGGGGCACGGCCGTGTCGTGCTATTCGCCGGATCCGCGGGTATCGGAAAAACGAGGCTTGCACAGCGAGTCGTGGCAGCGGCAACGCGAGCCAACTTTGTCGTGCATTGGGGGCGGTGCCTCGAAGAACCAGGGGCGCCAGCCTATTGGCCTTGGCGACAGCTTTTCCGTTCGTCTCTCGAACGCAAAACTGCGCAACCCTCGGGCCGTTTGACCAAATCGGACATATCCGTCATCGCAGCGGCCATTCCCGAGGTTCTCACGCACGCAGCGGCAACTGAGCCATCGCCCCCGAAGCTCGATACGGCTCAGGCGCGCTTCGAGCTATTCGACGCCATCACCCGGTTCTGGCAGGACGCTGCGCGAGAACGGCCGGTCCTGCTGGTATTCGATGACCTCCATTGTGCCGACCCGACGTCGATCCGGCTCCTCGCGTTTTTCGCTTCACAACTGGCCGACGCGCCCCTGATGGTGCTCGGGACGTATCGCGACACCGACGTAGCCGGAGATCATCCGCTGGCCGACGCATTTGCCGATCTGGTGCGTGTGCCCGGCTTTCGCCGCATGCATATGAAAGGCCTCGATTTGCAGGAGTCGGGGCAATTCTTTCAGGCGGCAAGCGGCGCTGTGCCCGACGCTTCGCTCGTCCGCGCGCTGCACCAACGCACCGACGGCAACCCGTTGTTTCTGCAGGAGACCGTGCGGCTTCTCATCGAGCGCAGCGAACGCACTGGCATTTGGGCACGCGACGATCCGGCCCTGCTCACGGGCGTTCCGGAAGGGGTGCGCAATGTCATCGCGAGACGGATGCTGCATCTGCCCGAACGCGCGAAGGGCCTGCTCGCTATGGCTGCGTGCATCGGCCGAACCTTCGAAATCGAATTGTTGATCTGGCTGGCGCCGGACGACGAAGAGGCCGTGCTGTCGAGCCTCGAAGCGGCGTCTCGCGCGAGCCTCCTGGAAGCGGCGTCGGAGAAGGGTGCGCTGCGCTTCAGCCACGTGCTGATACGCGACATGCTCTACGAAGATCTTCTTGTCGCGCGCCGCGAGCGGCTGCATGGTGCGATCGGCGAGTGGCTGGAGGCAGCCGAGCGCGGAAATCGGGCGCCGCGCCTTGCTCAACTCGCGTACCACTTCTCGCAGGCAGGTCGCCATGTCGACGCCGCTAAGGCGCTGAATTATGCGCGTCAGGCCGCCGCGCAAGCCGCGCAATCCTTCGCGTACGAAGAGGCATCGAGACTTTACCGGCTTGCCCTTAACCTGCAAAACGAGCACTTTGCAGAGCGCGTCTCTCTGCGCTGCGAACTGCTTCTGACGCTGGGCCGTGTCGAGGCTGATCTCGGCGCGGCCGAGCGCAGTCGCACCGCCTTTCTCGAGGGGGCGCAGGTCGCTAGTCAGCACGCTCTGACCGCGCATTTTGTGCGTGCCGCCATCGGCTTCGAACAGGCGAATCTGCGCACCGCGCGTTCCGGCGAAACATCTGTCGCGTTGGTGCTGCAAGCGCTCGATGCGCACAAGCATGACGACGCCATGCGCGTCGAATTGCTTGCGTGCTTGTGCCGCGCTTACGTGTACTGCAATCGTGCGGACGATGCGCAGCATACATGGCGAACGTGCGTGCAGCTCGCGCGCAAGCTTGGCGATCCACGCGGTCTTTATCTCGCGCTGACGTCGCTCACCTCGGCGGAATACTGGCCAAGCCTTCTGCAGGAGCGTCTGGCCGCGGGGAATGAGGCATGGTCGATCGCCGCCTCGTCGAACAATCTCAACTGGACGCTGGCCGACCTGATGGCCTATCGCTTGTGTGACCTCATGCGCATCGGTGACATGCCCGCGCTGCATGCGACGCTCGACGCCGACCGCCGTGTCGCGCGTGATGTGAATTCGCTCTATCACCAAGCGGTTGTGCTGTGCTTCGAAACGCTGCTTTCGATCAATGAAGGGGCTTTCACGCGCGCCGAGCAGCAGGCGGGGCAGGCGCTGGCGATGGCTGAACCCGTCGCGCCGGACATGGCATCTACGGCGTACGGCATGCAGATGTTCTGCATCCGCCGGGAACAGGGCCGCCTCAATGAAGTGCTGCCCGCCGTCCAGCTCATGGTCCGCAAAAGTCCGGCAGCATCGCTGTGGCGGCCGGGCGTCGCGTTGATCTATGCCGAACTCGATATGCGCGAGGCCTCGCGTGCGGAATTCGACGCGCTGCGCGTTGAGGAGATGCCTTCCGTGCCGGAAAACGCGGGCGCGCTGACGCGCGTCTGTTTCGCCGGGGAAGTCTGTGTCTATCTGGAGGACGCGCCCCGAGCGGCGCGCCTGTACCGGATGCTGCTGCCATACGGGGGCACGGTCTTGCTGCTGGACATCGGCGGCCCGTGCCTCGGCGCGGCGGACCGTCTGCTTGGAATGTTGTCGACGGTCGAAAAGCGCTGGGATATCGCGCAACGTCATTTCGTTGCTGCTATCGATATCGACGCCCGTGCCGGCGCGCGGGCATGGCTCGCGCACGATCGTTACCGCTATGCGCACATGCTTCATTCGCGCGGCGCCGACGGGGATACGCGGCTCGCCCGAGAGCTTCTTGGTGCCGCGCTCACCGACGCCAGAACCTTTGGCATGTCGACGCTCATCGCGCGCGCAGAGGCGCTCCTGAGGGCGCTCGACGCGCTCGGCGACCGCCCCGCGTACCCGTGCGGACTGACCAGGCGCGAGGTGGAGGTATTGCGTCTGGTCGCAATCGGCCGAAACAATCGGGACATCGCTGGTGTCCTCGACATCAGCTCCAACACGGTGGCGAACCACATCAGGAATATCCTGGAAAAAACCTATACGGCGAATCGGACTGAAGCGGCTGCCTTCGCCAGCCACGCCGGGTTGCTCGACACCTGACAGGTGCGCTCAGTGCGGCTTCCGGCGCGGTTGTGAGAGGAAGGCGAGCAGCGCGACTTAAACGTCTGGGGCATTTCGACCGGCGCGAGATGGCGCCCATCCTGAATCAGGACGAGCGTAGCGCCGGGAATGCACCGAGCGGCGGAGTCGGCGGCGACGCGAAAGACGGGCCTTGTCAGCGTTCCCCGTGCGATGGCAACCGGCACGGCAATCGTGCCGAGCTCCGCGCAGGAGATCGAGGGGGGCGGGGGCGCGTTCAGTTGCAGCGGAACTGTCCGCGCGTTTTCCGACAAAACGGTTTGGGCGCGAGCGGGAAGCTGGTCGAAGGTGCCGGGCGCACCGTTCACGCCATCGACGAGGGGCCACACCCCGTTCACGCTAGTCTGGAAGATTTGTGCCTGGCTCGTATCCAGCTTCGACGCTCCGCATGCGGTGAGCAATGACATCACGATCGACACGCACATCCACACGCGCCAGTACATGTCGTTTCTCCCGGGTGACGAACCATGCAACGTTTATAGGCGACGATACGGCGTGCGGGAATAGTCAATTCTGACCATCGCGACGTCGGGTCGTGCCAGGCCGCGCGATTACCGAGCGGACAGCAGCCACTCCGGCCTGTGTTCCGTGACTTCGATGATTTCGTCCGCAGGAATATCGGCGCGCCGCGCCGCCTCGCGAATCGCTTCCATGTTGTTCGCCTCGTACAGGCAATAGGTCTTGCGTTTGTCGGCGGTCAGGAACGAGACAAGCCATTTGACGCCGACTTCATCGTTTATTTCGGTCACTTCGTCGGCGCCCTCGGCAGTGAAATCGAGTTGTTCCGCGAAATTGCGTTCGATCATGAAGAGAGTCATGACGCCTCCTTATCGGACAAAGTCAAAAACAGGCGATGCGCGACTGCGATATGCAGAGCATCGAGCTATCTGCGCAAAAGCCTAAGGAAGTGTAGTCCACAACCGAATGGCTAATCCTGTCGGTGGGACCGTCCTGCAATGTCCACCGGAGATGGTTATTCCTCGCTATTTCCACCGTGGCTTGCGCACTCTATAAATGCGTCAACAGCGACGGCCCGTCAGTCCGATATACGGATTGGCCGTCGTCTTCGAAACCGCATGCAGGAGACGCGCGATGAAGCGAGGCCTGATCCCCGGAATAATCGTTGCGCTCGTGCTGCGAGCTCCGGTCTCCCCGCTGTCGGACGGTCGAGTGCCGGCCGTCATGTCCAGGCTGGGTGACGTTTGGACCGAACAGCAGCAGATCGACGCCGCTGGAGTGAGCCCCGCAGCGCAACATCGGGTTGAAGAGCGGCGGGAGGTGTCCCCGCTTGATGCGCAAGCGTTTCTGCCGCCCCACACCACGTCTTCGCACACAGGATATCGCCGATATTTTTGACGGACGGGTAGTCGCGACGAACGCTATCACTGCTGGCGATCGTCGTTCTCGTAGCGGGAGGCTGGGCATACGCCTCTCACGCTTATGCTCACGAGAGGAGGCGAACAGATTCGACGATCCCTGCCAGTTCATGCGTCAATCCGAAGGCTGACTCTCTCGCCTAGCGCGGTCCTCAAATTCGGAAGGCATCGAGGTGGGGCAAGCGCCCAGCGTACCCAGTTTCAAACGGCCATTTGCGCACCGCCGCTTCGCAAATGGCCTGTCATTAGCGGCACATCTAGCCTCGACGCGACGCAAGCGTGTCGGACTTGCAGGAGACGTATCATGGAATACTCGTTGAAGTTTGCCTTAACGTGCGGGGCCGTCGCAGCCATTTGTTCGACGGGCGCCGCGTTCGCACAGGGTGGTGGAAACGGCAATGGTGGGAGTGGTGGAGGCAGTGCGCACGGCGCCGCGACCGCCGGCATGACCTACCTCGGAAACCCTGTCTCGCACCCGTTCGATGCGACCTCCAGCAAAATGGAAAACGGCACGTCCGGGTACGGCGGTGTGGCGGGAAGCACCAGCGCAGTGGGTAGTTCAACTCGCAATGGATCGGCTACCTGTGGTCATCTGCCCCAATGCAACGCGAATAGCGGCCACTAACGAAAGAAGTTCGAAACGGTTGGGCTTTTGCGGATCGACTTGCCTCGTCCGCGCCAAGCCCAGCACCGGACTACAGCCGGCAGAGTCGCGGTCGCGTGGGTCGCTCGCTAAATAGTAGGTCAGTGGAACAAACTGTTTCCCCGGTGAACTTCTGTAGGCCCCTCGATGAATTAGCGTATCTGTGAAACGCAAACCCGGATCCGCCCGATTCCGTCGACCGTCACCGCCGCTGTATTCACAGCCGAAAAATTTAAGGGCAATGCAGTCGCCGTCGTGCTCGACGCCGCAGCTTGTCTACTCATCAAATGCAAGCGATCGCCAGCGAGTTCTCTTTAGCGAAACGACATTTGTCTTGCCTCCTCGCTACGCTTCGAATACTGCCTGGTGAGGAAATTCACTCCAAGTCGCGAGATACCTTTCGCGCGGCGCCCGAACATCGGCACTGCGTTCGTGTTCGCCTCACAAGCTTCGTCACATGGTGTGGAGCTGCCGGACTTGCTCGTCTTTGAGGAGCTTGCCGGGCTTGTTCCGGTCAACGTGACTCTCCGCGGGCGTCTCACCTTTTACGCCTTTTCAATCTCACGAAAACCGCCCCAGCCTGACCCATTCTGTTTCACTGCAGCGCTGCCCGGCGACCGGGCGCCGTAAAGCAGCGCCCGGAGTGCGTCAACCTCAGTGATGCGCGCGTGAGGCCCGCGTCTGCGCAGCTTTTTTCGCGGCGGCTGAACGCCCGGCGGCCCCCTTCGTCGCCGCCGCCTTCTTCGCCGCGGCCGAGCGGCTGGCCGCGGGCCGCTTGGCCGCCGCCGACTTCGCCTGCTTGGACATCGCGGCCGACGACGCGCCCGCCTTGCTCTCGCGCTTCAGCACGTTCTCCGACACGCGTGAGCGCTTCGCGCTCGACTCCTTGCTCGCGCTCTTCTTCGCCGCACCGTCGTGCTTGCCCGCGGCGCTGTCCTTCTGCGCTTTCTTGCGGGTCGTCTCGCTCGTCGCGCCCTTCTTCGGCGGCTTCACATCGACGCCCGCGCGACGCGCCTCCGACAAACCGATCGCGATCGCCTGCTTCGGCGACCTGACACCGTGCTTGCCGGCACGCACCTTGTCCACCTGCTCCTTGATGAACTCTCCCGCTTGAGTACTCGCCGACTTGCCGGCGCGCTTATCGGCCTCGGCACGTTTCAAGGTTTTCCGCTCTGGCATGATCGTTCTCCGGTTGCGGTTCGGTTTGCGACTGTGGGCTTACCTTGCAGCAACGCCCGTGCCGGGGCGTCAGCTGAATGCGGTGGTCGCGATCGCCAGGCAGATGGAAGGCGCGAATCGCGCGCCTGCCTGCGTTCGTGCCGCTTGGGGGAAACAGAGAGTGCGGGCCTCACGCCGGCTCCGCTCGATCGAGCGCCGGCCGGACAAAACCGCTGTGAGCAATTCGCCCGGGAATTTTCCAGGCGGGGCTCGCCTGCGTCAGCGGGACGGCGTATGGTGGTGAGCAAGGGCCGGCGCAGGGTCCGTCCCGGCAGCCTTGGAGCTATCCATGAAGATACCTACCGTTCGCGCGGGTGCGCATATCGAGGGCGTGCACTGGGTCGCCGAGTACGCCGAGAACGTCCATGAAATTCGCGTGTTTCGCGAAGGACAGGAGGTGGACGTGCATAACGCGCCGTCCACGCTGTTTGGCGACGAGGAAAACGCCGGCGCGAAAAGCACCGCCGATCATCGCGCGATGGAGGCTGCCGTGCTCGCTTATCTGAAGCGCTTTGTCACCGAACACGACGCGCAGGAGTAGTTTCCCCCAACCGGGCATAGCGAACGCTGCGCCCTCCGGTTCTTCCATTCACCCGCGGCAAAGCCGCCGCGGGCGCTCATTCGGCGGCCCGGTCGACGAGCGTGACGCAGCGGTCACGACGAGCCGACGCGAACCGCGCGTTCAATCGGCCGGCCGCAGCTTCTTCACTTCGGCATCCGACGGCTGCACGCTCGCACCGTCGATATAGCGGTACGACGTCATCACGCCCTTGCCGTCTTTCACGCCGGTCACGCCGACATACGCGCCCATCGTCGACTGGTTGTCCTGCGGGCGGTAGGTGATCGGCCCGAACGGCGTCTGCACGTCGAGCCCCTTGAACGCGGCGGCGAGTTTGTCCGGGTCAGTCGAGCCGGCTTTTCTGATGCCGTCCGCGATCGACATCAGCGCCGAATATCCGACCACGGAACCGACACGCGGATAGTCGTGATACCGCGCGCGGTATTCGTCGACGAATTTTTTATTGGCGGGCGTATCGATCGAGTACCACGGGTAGCCGGTGACGATCCAGCCGGTCGGCGCTTCGGCACCGAGCGGGTCGAGATAGTCGGGCTCGCCGGTCAGCAACGACACCACCGCGCGATCCTTGAACAGCCCGCGCGTATTGCCTTCGCGCACGAACTTGCCGAGGTCCGCGCTGAACAGCACGTTGAAGATTGCATCTGGCTTCGCGTCGGCGATCGCCTGGCTCACCGCGCCCGCGTCGACGTTGCCGAGCGGGGTCGCCTGTTCGACGACGAACTGCACATCGGGCTGCGCCGCGCTCAGCAGCTTCTTGAAGGTCGCCGCCGCCGATTGCCCGTACTCGTAGTTCGGATACACGATCGCCCAGCGCTTTTTCTTCAGCCTGGCCGCCTCGGGCACCAGCATGGCGACCTGCATATAGGTCGAAGGACGCAGACGGTACGTATATTTGTTGCCGTCGGCCCAGACGATCTTGTCGGTGAGCGGCTCGGCGGCGAGGAAGAAGATCTTTTTCTGCTTCGCGAAATCGGCGAGCGCGAGGCCGGTGTTCGACAGGAAGCCGCCGAATAGCAATTGCACCTGCTCCCGCGCGATCAGTTCCTGCGCGGCGCGAACCGTATCGCCGGGATTGCCGTTGTCGTCGCGCGAGATGACTTCGAGCTGCTTGCCAAGCACACCGCCCGCCGCGTTCACCTGTTCGAGCGCGAGATTCCAGCCGTTTTTGTAAGGCCCAAGAAAGGCGGGCTGCGCCTTGTAGCTATTGATCTCGCCGATCTTGATGGTCTGCTGTGCGCTCGCGCCGAAGGCGCTCAACGAGCACACCGCCGACATGATGAGACGAGGGATCCATCCTGCGCGCGTGGTCATGTGTGTTGCTCCGTTATCAGAAGAATTGCTGCGGTTCAAATCGCATGCGACGGGGCCGGGGCATGGCGACAGCGCACGCGGCTGAAGCCAGGCGGCGGCCTGCGGGGCCGTCCGCACCGTCGCGGTTACGCGGCATCGTACCGGGTCGGCGCCGCACACGCGAGCCGAAGATCTTTGGCAACAGCGCGAAGCGGGTTGGCCTCACGGGTCGTTGCCGCCGCGCCGCCAGCAGCCATGCACGCGTGTCGTTTCGGATCGGCTCACACCCCCAGATAAGCGCGCCGCACGGTCTCGTTGCCCACGAGTTCGCCGATCGTGCCGCTGAAGCGGATCTGCCCTTTTTCAAGCACATATGCGCGGTCGCTGACGAGTTCGGCGAAGTGCAGATTCTGCTCGGACAACAGAACGGACAGCCCTGCGCGCTTGAGTTCGAGAATCATATTCGCCATCTGCTCGACGATCACCGGCGCGACGCCTTCGGACGGCTCGTCGAGCAGCAGCAGATACGGATTGCCCATCAGCGTGCGCGCCACGGTCAGCATCTGCTGCTCGCCGCCGCTCATCTGCGCTGCCGGACGTGTTGGCATTTCGCCGAGATTCGGAAACAGGCGAAACAGCTTTTCCGGTGTCCATTGCGGCGCACCTTCGCGTGGTGGCTGGCGGCCGGTGTCGAGGTTCTCCATCACCGTGAGATCCGCGAACACGCGCCGATCCTCGGGTACGAAGCCGACGCCCATGCGCGCGATCCGGTGCGGCGGCAGCGCGCCGATGTGCCGACCGCGAAATATCACGTCGCCGCGGCGGTTCGGCAGCAAGCCCATCACCGCTTTCATCGTCGTCGATTTGCCGGCGCCATTGCGGCCCATCAGCGCGACGACTTCGCCGCGGCCAACTTCGAGACCGACGTCGAACAGGATATGCGCGCGGCCATAGAACGCATTGAGGCCGGCAACCTTCAGCATCGGTTCGCTCATTGCAGCGCGCCGCCTTCTCGCGTGCCGGCCGCCGCATCGCGTTGCGGCAGATGCGGCCGAAACGTTTTGCCGGTGCCGAAATAGACCTCCTGCACGCGTCGGTCGTTGCGGATCGTGCCGGCGTCGCCCTCGGCGATCAGCTGGCCGCGCGCGAGCACGATCAACCGATCGGCGTACGCGAATACGACGTCCATGCTGTGCTCGGTGAACAGCACGCCGATCTGCTGTTCGGTGACCAGGCGTTTGGTCAGCGCCATCAATTCGTTGCGCTCCTGCGGCGCCATGCCGGCGGTCGGTTCGTCCATCAGCAGCAGCTTCGGGCGGTTCGCGAGCGCGATCGCCAGCTCGACACGCTTCACGTCGCCATAGGCGAGCACCCCGCACGCGCGATCCGCCTGTGCACTCATGCCGACCTGTTCGAGAAGCGCGAACGCTTCGTCGGCATAGCGCGAGCGGGCCGGCTTCCACAGACCAAAGGTTTTTTTCTCACGCGACACGAGCGCCATCTGCACGTTTTCGAGCACGGTCATCGAGTTAAAGGTGGCCGCAATCTGGAACGTGCGGCCGACGCCACGCCGCCAGATATCGCGCGCGCGCATACCGACCAGTTCATGGCCATCGAGAAGAATCGAGCCCGCGGACGGCTGCAACTGGCCGTTGACCATATTGAAGCAGGTGGATTTGCCGGCGCCATTCGGTCCGAGCAATGCCAGCAGTTCGCCGGCTTTCAGCTCGAACGAAACGTCGTCGACGGCTTTCACGCCGCCGAAGGATTTCGACAGGCCGCTCACGCGCAGCAGGCTCACAGCCCCTCCTTGACGGCGGCCGCCGGTTGCGATGGCGACGCGCCGCTGCCGTTGGTGCTGTCGGCGTGATCGAAGCCCGTATCGCCGAAGCGCTCGCGAACAAAGCCGACGATGCCCTGCGGAAACGCGATCACCAGCAACAGAATCACGAAGCCGAGCAGCGCCTGCCAGTAGTCGGTCTGACGGGCGACCGTGTCCTGCAGCCACGTGAATACCGCCGCGCCGACGATCGGTCCGCTCAGCGTCTGCAAGCCGCCGAGCAATACCATCACGAGGCCGTCGACCGAACGGCTCACGCTGATCGCTTCGGGCGAGATATTGCCTTTGGAAAACGCATAAAGCGATCCGGCGAGCCCGCAGAACAATGCCGCGATCACGAACGACGCCCATTGCACGCGCTTGACGTCGATACCAATCGCCTCGGCGCGCAGCACGGAATCGCGCCCCGCCCGCATCGCGTAACCGAGGGGCGAAAACAGCATGCGGCGCAGCAGCCCTACCCCGAGCACCGCGCATGCGAGTGTCAGGTAATAGAACGCGACAGGCGACGACAGCCAGTTCGATGGCCACAGGCCGAGCACGCCATTACTGCCGCCCGTGACGTCGTCCCACTGGAACACGACCGACCAGACGATCTGCGCGAACGCGAGCGTCAGCATCGCGAGATAGACGCCCGACAGTCGCACGCAGAACCAGCCGAACACCAGGGCGCCGGCTACCGCGAGCAGCGGACCGAGCAGCAGCGCGGCTTCCATCGGAAGATCCAGCGCCTTCAGGAATAGTGCAGCGCCATAGGCACCGAGTCCGAAGTACGCGGCGTGGCCAAACGAATGCAAGCCGCCGGGGCCCATGATGAAATGCAGGCTCGCCGCGAACAGCACCGCGATCAGGATTTCGACCAGCAGCACCGGCATGTAGGGAAACGCGTTGGCCGCGAGCGGCGCCAGCGCGAGCGCCAACAGCACCAGCGCGGCCAGCCACTTCAGACGCTTGCCCGCCGGCCGCAACGGCAGCTCCGGCGCGCCGATACTACGCACCACGGCGCTCGCGCGGCCCAGCAACCCCCACGGCCGCACCACCAGCACGACCGCCATCACGACGAATTCCGCGACCAGCGTAAAGCGGCTCAGCGACAAGCCGACGCCGAACATCGTCACGTGACCGATGCCGATGCACAGCGCCTTGATCTCGGCGATCAGCAACGCGGCGATAAACGCGCCCGGAATCGAACCCATCCCGCCGACCACGACGACGACGAACGCATTGCCGATCGTCTCCAGATCGAGCGACAGGTTCGCCGACATGCGCGGCCCTTGCAGCGCGCCGCCCAGCCCCGCGAGAAATGCGCCGACGAAAAACACGCCGGTAAACAGCCACGCCTGATTGATGCCGAGCGCGCCCAGCATCTCGCGATCCTGCGTCGCGGCGCGCACCAGCGTGCCCCAGCGCGTGCGTGTCAGCGCATACCAGAGCAGCAGCAGAACGAGCGGGCCGATGACGATCAGCGCGATATCGTAGGTCGGCAGCGGATGGCCGAGAAAATCGACCGCGCCGGCCAGGTGCGGCGCACGCGGGCCGAACAGATCGTCGGGGCCCCACAGCCACAGCGCGGCGTCGCGAAAGATCAGCACCAGCGCGAAAGTGGCGAGCAGATGGAACAACTCGGGCGCCTGATAGATCCGCCGCAGCACGACGATTTCGACCAGCGCGCCCAATACCGCGACCACCAGCGCGGCGGCCAGCACCGACAGCCAGAAGCCGCCCGTCGTCTGGCCGAACCGGCTGGCGATGCGGTAGGCGACGTAGATCCCGACCATATAGAACGAGCCGTGCGCGAAGTTGACGATGCGCGTGACGCCAAAGATCAACGACAAACCGGCGGCGACGAGAAATAGCGTCGACGCGTCGGCGAGTCCATTGACCAGTTGCACCAGCAGATTCGAAAACATGAGAACCCTCGGCAGCTCGCCGGATGGCGCTTGCGCGGCGAGCACATCGGCACGACCGGCAGACGTTGGAGCGCGGGCGGCACCCCGCGCGCCCGCGTCAAAGGCAGGACACTACCAGTGAATCAACCTGCATAACAACCCACACAAAATCTACGCCGAAGCGGGCGGTCGTGCCGCGCGCCCGACGCGCAAACCGCACTGCCATGAAAAAAGCCCCAAAAGTTGGCATCCAACTTTTGGGGCTTGGCTTGAAGCGCCTGACCGGGCGTTTGCCGATCCGCGAAATGGCGGCGATTACGGCTTGGCCGCAGCCGCGTCGTCCTCGCGGAACAGCTTGTCGGCGAGATGGAACGCCGAATTCGCCGCTGGCACGCCGCAGTAGATCGCCGTCTGCAGCAACAATTCCTTGATCTGCTCGCGCGTCACGCCGTTGTTTTTCGCGGCGCGCAGATGCAGCGCGAGTTCCTCGGTGCGGTTGAGCGCGACCATCATCGCAATCGTCACCAGACTGCGCGTGTGGCGCGGCAGGCCGTCGCGCGTCCAGATTTCGCCCCACGCATAGCGTGTGATGAAGTTCTGAAATTCCTCGGTCAGCTCGTTGCGGTTCGCCAGCGAACGATCGACGTGCGCGCTGCCCAACACAGCGCGACGCACGTCAAGGCCGGCTTCGTAGCGATCTTCGTCGTTCATTTCGTCTCCGTCAGGAAGTCGACCACGGTCTTCGTGAATTCGTCGGCTTTTTCGATATTGGAAATATGCGATGCGTTGAGCTCGACGTAGCGCGCGCCCGGAATCGACTGCGCGAGTTCGCGGCCTTGCTCGGGCGTCGCGGCGAGGTCGTGCGTGCCGCTGATCACCAGCACCGGCAGCTTGATGCCGGGCGCCTCGGGGCGTAGATCGGCCGCGTCGATCGCATCGCAGTTCGATGCGTAGCCTTGCTTGTCGTGATGCACGAATACATCGCGGATCATCGCCAGCACGACCGGCTCACGCTCGATATAGTCAGCCGTGAACCAGCGCGGCAGCACCGCGTCGGCGAGCGCGAGCAGGCCTTCACCGCGGGCCCTCGCGGCACGCGGCACCCACACTTCCGGCGAGCCGATCCGCGCGGCGGTATTGCACAGCACGACGCGCTGCAAGCGATCGCTGTGACGTGCGGCCAGCGCGATGCCGGTCAGGCCGCCCATCGAGATGCCGCAGAAATTCGCGCGCGTGATCTTCAGCGTATCCATCAGACCGAGCACGTCGCCGCTGAGCTGTTCGATCGTGTACGGACCCTTCGGCGCTTCCGAATGGCCGTGGCCGCGCGTGTCGTAGCGCAGCACGCGGAAGTGCTTCGACAACGCCGCGACCTGCGGCGCCCACATGGACATATCGCAGCCGAGCGAATTCGACAGCACGAGCCACGGCGCGGGGCCGTGACGGTCGCCGTCGATGCGATAGTGAAGCTCGGTGCCGTTGACTGCGGCGTAGGGCATGCCGGTTACTCCTTGGTAGGGGCGCGCTGGGCGCGCGCGGAATGAAGCGCCAGCGCGGCGTCCACATACGCGTGCGCCTGGCCGACGTATTGAGCGGGATCGAGCAGCTGTTTCAGCCGTTCGAGCGGAACATGCTGCGTGACGGCGGGGTCGGCGGCGAGCACGTCGTAAAGCGTCTTGCCGTCGCGGATCGCCGCTTTCGACGCGCGCTCGATCAGATGATGCGCGTCGAGCCGGCCGATGCTGTCGCCAAGCGCGAGCATCACCGCTTCGCCGAGAATCAGGCCGTGCGTGACATCGAGATTGGCGGCGAGGCGCGCGACGTTCACGTTCAGACCCGCGGCGATCTGTTCGATATTCGCGAGCGCGCCGCCCGCGAGACGCGCCAGGTCGGGCAGCGCATCCCATTCGGCTTGCCAGCCGCCGAGCGCGCGCTCGTGCTCCTGCACCATGCCGGCGAACACCGTGGCCACCAGGCCCGGCGCGCGGGTCGCGGCGGTCAGCACCGCCGCGCAGCCGACCGGGTTGCGCTTGTGCGGCATCGTCGACGAACCGCCCTTGCCGGCCGCGGCGGGCTCGGCGAGTTCATCGATTTCAGTCTGCATCTGCAGCGAGATATCGCGCGCGATCTTGCCCAGCGTGCCGATCAGCATGCCGAACACCGACGCCGTTTCGGCGATGCGGTCGCGCTGCGTATGCCAAGGCAACGTAGGCACCGCGAGGCCGAGTTCTTCTGCGAGCGCTCGAGTCACCTGTGGCGCCGCGTCGCGCAAGCTCGCGAGCGTGCCGGCCGCGCCGCCGAATTGCAGCACGAGCACGCGCTCGCGCAGCGCATAGAGCCGCTCGCGATGACGCAGCAGCGCATCGAGCCATTGCGCGAATTTCAGGCCGAGGGTAATGGGCAGCGCCTGTTGCAACCACGTGCGGCCGATCATCGGCGTCGCGCGATGCGTGGCCGCGAGTTTCGCTAGCGCGTCGCAGGTGGCTTGCAGGCCGTTGTCGAGCAGATCGAAGGTGTCGCGCAGTTGCAGCACCGTCGCCGTATCGATGATGTCCTGGCTCGTCGCGCCCCAATGCACGTATTTGGCCGCTTCGGCGTCGGCCGCCTTGACGAGTGCGGTTAGCTGCTTGACGAGCGGAATCGCGAGATTGCCACCGAGCGCTGCGTCGCGCCCGAGCGCATCGGCGTCGAGCAGATCGGCCTCGCAAGCGGCTTCGATCGCGAGTACCGCGGATTCGGGAATGACTTTATGGATAGCCGAAGCGCGCGCGAGCGCGGCTTCGACGTCGAGCATCCGTTGCAGCGTGGCAAGCGGCGCCCAGATGTCGTTCATCGGCTGCGTGCCGCACAGAAGGCCAGTCAGACGGGCGCTGGAGTCGAGCATGATGACGTCGATGGTCGAGGAAGTCGGAGGTAAGGAATGCGCGTGGCGTATGGCGTTTGATGCAGGCGCCGCTCGGCGAGAAGCGCAGCACGCGCTGTGCCGTGGCTCGCCACGACGTTCGCTGAAGCGTGGCTGCGCGCTGTCGGGTATTGTGCGCCAAACGCGGCCCGCACGGCGCCGGAGTGGCCAACGCGGCGCGAACGCGCGTGTACCGTGCCTGCGCCGGCCCGCGCGCGAAACAGAGCACGTTGCAGGGATGAGGCCTTAACGCGGCGCTCGAACCCGGCAGCAGCGGCGTGAATCTGAAACGGACCGCCGCGCGCCGCTGCGTTCATCGCACCTCGTCGCACCTCAGGGCGCCACGCGCGTGGGCGCTGTTTCAGCGCACCAGCCGCCACACGAGCTGGACCGTCAAGCCGCGCGCGCCGCCTGCGTGCCGTCGATCATCGGCACGCCGGTCAGCTTCAGCAGTTCGTCGAAGCCGATGTCGGAGAAAATCTCGCGCACGACGAGGCCGTCTTTCGTCACGTCGATGATCGCGAGGTCCGTATAGATGCGGTCGACGCAACCGACGCCCGTTACCGGATACGAGCACTGCGCGGTGATCTTGCTTTCGCCCTGCTTGGTCAGGTGTTCCATCATCACGTAGACCTGTTTCGCGCCGATCGCGAGGTCCATCGCGCCGCCGACAGCCGGAATCGCGTCGGGCGCGCCGGTATGCCAGTTCGCCAGATCGCCGGTTGCCGACACCTGGAACGCACCCAGCACGCAGAAGTCCAGATGGCCGCCGCGCATCATCGCGAACGAGTCGGCGTGATGGAAGTAAGCGCCGCCCGTCAGCAGCGTGACGTGCTGCTTGCCGGCATTGATCAGTTCGTCGTCTTCCTCCCCTTTTGCCGGTGCGGGGCCCATGCCGAGCAGACCGTTTTCGCTGTGCAGGAAGATTTCCTTGTCGGCGGCCAGGTGATTGGCCACCAGCGTCGGCACGCCAATGCCGAGGTTCACGTAAGCGCCTTCGGGGATGTCCTGGGCAACGCGCTTGGCCATTTCATCGCGGGTCAGTTTTTTCATGTCGGTCTCCGGTTCAGGCAGCGGCGTCGTGAGCGTTGGTCGCCGGCGCGTGTGCCGCTTGCGGCACTTCGATCACGCGTTGCACGAAAATGCCGGGCGTGACGATCACTTCAGGATCGAGCGCGCCGAGCGGCACCACTTCCGACACCTGCACGATCGCGGTTTTCGCCGCGCTCGCCATGATCGGCCCGAAGTTACGCGCGGTCTTGCGATAAACCAGGTTGCCCCAGCGGTCGCCCTTGTAGGCCTTGATCAGCGCGAAGTCGGCATGCAACGGCGCTTCCAGCACATAGTGCTTGCCGTCGATCAGACGGGTTTCCTTGCCCTCGGCAAGCTTGGTGCCGTACCCGGTCGGCGTGAAGAAGCCGCCGATGCCCGCGCCCGCCGCGCGGATGCGCTCCGCGAGATTGCCTTGCGGCACCAGTTCGAGCTCGATCTCGCCGGCGCGATACAGCGCGTCGAATACATACGAGTCGGTTTGACGCGGGAACGAGCAGATGATCTTGCGCACGCGCTTCGCATTGAGCAGCGCCGCGAGGCCGATATCGCCATTGCCTGCGTTGTTATTGACGATGGTCAGCTCGCGCGCGCCCTGCTCGATCAGCGCGTCGATCAGCTCGGACGGCATGCCGGCCGTGCCGAAGCCGCCGATCATGACGGTCGCGCCGTCGTGGACATCGGCGACGGCCGATTCAAGTGACTCGAAAATCTTGTTGATCATGTCGAATTTCCTTTGAGGGCGCTACGTGCCGCCGGGCTGACAGCCATGACCGACAAGGCTCGCGCCGGCACGAGCCTCCGCGATGCCGGCGACCGCTCGCGACGTGCGGAGCGGGCTGGCGCCTTTGATCGGGTCACCGCCGAATCGGTCTAAACGTTCGTTACACGAACAGTGATTCGTTTAGCGAACGATTCGGCGATTATGGTTGTCCTGTGGCTGCATTGTCAAGGCAGGGAAAGTCCCCTTCATGTTAGGTCGCGGCGCGTGGCATCGAGATGCTCATTTTGGATGCGGAACAGCCGGCCATGCGAATGCGCACTATGCTGACGGCCGATTTTTCGACTACCCTTTATCGCGATATGGCATATGGCTTCGGCTTTGCCGCCCCGCCCGCAACCGGTAACACCGCATGCCCGACACCCAACTGGATCTGAACCTGATTCCCTATCTGGTCGCGATGGAAGACACGCGCAACGTGAGCCGCGCCGCCGAGCAACTCGGCGTGAGCCAGCCGCGCGTCAGCACCGCGCTCGGCCGTCTGCGCCAATATTTCGACGATCCACTATTCGTGCGCACCTCCAAGGGCATGGAGCCGACGCCGCGCGCGCTCGCGATCCTGCCCGCCGCGCGCGACGCACTGCTGCGCATCGAGAAAGGCATGCTCGACGTGCAGGACTTCGATCCGGCAACCAGCACGCGGACGTTTTCGATCGCGCTGTCGGACGTCGGCGAAATCGTGTTTCTGCCGCGGCTTTTGCAGATATTCGCCGAGCGCGCACCATCCGCGAATCTGCGCTCGGTGTCGCTATCGCCGTCGCAAGTGGAACGCGGGCTCGAATCGGGCGACGTCGATCTTGCCGTCGGCTATTTCCCGGACCTGTCGGGCAACAACTTCTTCCAGCAGCGGCTGTTTACGCATCGCTTTATCTGCCTGATGCGCAGCGGACATCCGCTGTCGAGAGCACCGCTCACGCTCGAGCAGTACGTCGCGTCGGGGCATGCGGTCGTGCGCGCCGAGGGACGCAGCCAGGAAGTGCTCGAACAATACCTGGAAAGAAAGCGCATCAGGCGTCGCGCGGTGCTGGAGACGCCGCATTTCATGAGCCTGCCGTTTATCCTCGCGCGCACCGATCTGCTCGCGACGGTGCCGCATGCGATCGGTTTCGCGTATGTGTCCGAGCATGCGTCGATCATGCTGGTCGAGCCGCCGCTGCCGCTGCCGCGTTTCGATTTGCGGCAGCACTGGCATCGCAAGTTTCATAACGATCCGCGTGGCAGCTGGCTGCGGGGTCTGGTCGCCGAGTTGTTCAACGATGCGATGGATGAATGGCCGAAATAGCCGGATCAGAGCGAACGCCACACCGGCGCATCCGCCAGCGAAACATGGAACAATGACCGCAGTTACTGACCCCGCGCGCCCCGTCCAGCGTCGACGCGCGATCCAGGAGGAACGACGCATGAGCAGCAGCAAGACAAATGAAACCAAACCCGCAGCGGCCGTGGAACGCCCGAGCCGCGAAGAAGCTGAAGCGGCCGTTCGCGTGCTGTTGCGCTGGGCCGGCGACGATCCGCAGCGTGAAGGCCTGATCGACACGCCGGCGCGGGTGGTGCGCGCGTACGACGAGTTTTTCGCGGGCTACCAGGTCGATCCGCGCGAAATTCTGGCGCGCACGTTCTCCGAAGTGGACGGCTACGACGAGATGATCGTGTTGAAGGACATCCGCTTCGAAAGCTATTGCGAACACCACATGGTGCCGATCATCGGCCGCGCCCACGTCGCGTATCTGCCGAACCATCGGGTGGTCGGCATCTCGAAGCTCGCGCGCCTCGTCGACGCGTTCGCCAAGCGGCTGCAGATCCAGGAAAAGATGACGGTGCAGATCGCCGATACGCTGAACGACGTGCTGCAACCAGCCGGCGTCGGCGTAATTCTCGAAGCCGCGCACCAGTGCATGTCGACGCGCGGGGTGCACAAGGCCGGCGTCACGATGGTGACCTCGCGCATGCTGGGCACGTTTCGCACCGATCCGTCGACGCGTCGCGAGTTTCTGGCGATCGTGGGCAATCCGGGCGTGGTCGCGGTGCCGAACGTGTGACGGGTCGCGGCACGCGGCGAGGCTGCCTGGGCCCGGCGCTCACCTCTGCGAAACCGCAACCCGCGCCGCGCGCGTGCGCCCCAAGCTCGCCAGCAACACCGCTGCCAGCACACATGCGGCGCCGGTCAGTTGCGCCGCGCCGATCCGCTCGCGCAGCACGAGCGCGGCGAACACGAGCGCGCTCACGGGCACGAGCGCGGTCGTCAGTCCCGCCTCCGCGCCACTGAGACGCGCGGCACCCGCATACCACAGCACGAAACCCGCGATGGTCGGCACCAGCGCGTAATACGCGACGCCGAACAACGCGGCGGGAGCGACCGGCAATGTCCACGGCCGCTCCAGCCAGGCCGGCACCAACGCGACCGCGAGGCCGATGCCGCACATCAGTGCCGACAGCGGCAACGGCGCGACCGGCGTGCGCAGCTTGCGGTTCAGCAGAATAAACAGCGCCTCGCAGACCACCGCTGCGAACACAAGCGCGTTACCTGTCAGCGAAACCGCTGCGCGCGGGGCGCGCAGGTCGTCGACACGCACGCTGCAGGCCAGCACCCCCGCGGTCGCGAGCGCAATTGCGCCGAGCAACGCGGGCGCAGGGCGTTCGCCGAGCGCCAGCATCGCAACCGCCGCCGATACCGCCGGCAGCGTGCCCGCAATCACACCGGCATCGGCGGCCGACGCGAGCCGCATTCCACTGATCAGCAACACCGTATAACCGACGCTGCCCGCGCCGGCCTGCGCAATCACCAGCAACGTATCGCGCCGGCCCAGGCGCGGCCACCGCACGCCGCGCCAGCGCATCGCGATCACAAACAGCGGAAACGCGATGGCGAAACGCAGCGCGGTCGCGCTAAATGGCGGCAGGCCGGCCGCGATCGTCTTGCTGACGACGACCGTGCTGCCGACACCGATCATCGCGAGTGCGCAAAAAAGGTAGCCCGTATAGCGCGAATTCATGCTGCCGTCCCGTCCGTGCCGTTGATGGAACTCGCAGATTAGGCCTCCGCACGGCGCGCGGTCTTGAACGAAATTGCAGCGCCGGCCTGCGATGCGGGCCCCAGCCAGCGCGCGAGCCATCGGTTATGCTGGGCAAACGGCATCGCCGGGATCCGCTTTGCGTGCTGTCGCGCGTCAAGCAGTCACGCATGCGCACGCAAAGCCGTTGCGCACGTATGCCGGCTGAATAGCAGCGATAGGAGAGCCTCGATTGCTAGCGTTTCCGTTATCGGCGGTGTCGAGTTGGGGCGGCGCGATCGTCTTCGCCAACGTGTTGCTGACGCGTCTCGGCGTACCGATTCCGGCTGTGCCGGTGCTGTTGTTTGCCGGCTCGGCGATTGCCGCGGGCACCTTGTCGTTCTGGCCGATTCTCGCCGCCGCGGTGCTGGGCGCGCTGATCGGCGACGGCGCCTGGTTCGCCGCCGGCCGTCTTTATGGCCGCAAGCTGTTCGCGTGGCTCGGCCGTCTGTCTCCCGCAGTCGATACCCGGCTCGATATGGCGCGCTCACTATTCGAGCGCTATGGCGTGCCCCTCGTGTCGATCTCGAAGTTCGTCCCCGGACTGGGACTCATCACCCCGCCGCTGATGGGCACGACCGCCGTCGACGTCCGCATCTACGGGCTGTGGGAATTTGCGAGCGTGGTCGCATGGGCGACGTTCTGGCTGCTCGGCGGCGCCGCGGTGGAACGGGAGCTGCACATGCTGCAGGCGTTCGTCAAAGCGCGCGGCGGCACGCTGGCCGACATCGTCGTCGCCGCAGCGGCCATCTATCTGCTTTACCGCTTGCACCTGCGCTACCGCGGGCGGCGCGTACTCGCGCGCGCCGCGTCGGCGCCGGGCGAGCCGAATACCGCGCGCAGCGCGCACCACGTGGTGCCGTCGAAGGTGCTCGACGCGCGCCCCGGCGCACCGATGCCCGAGCCGGGACGCCGCATCCCGAGCGCGCTCCCGCTCGATCCGCATTCGCCCGAACAGATCCATGACGCGTTGCGCGCGCATGACATGGTGATCTATTGCATTTGCCCGGACAGCGCAACCGCGCTCGAAGTCTCACGATGCATGCGCAGCAACGGCTATACGCGGATTCGCGCACTGCGCGGCGGGCTCGACGCCTGGCAACGGCGCGGCTTCCCGGTTGGCCTGCTGGCGTACCCGGACGGAGGCGCCGCGGATCGGCCGACGCCGCCGCCAGGCGGCGACGCACAAGGCGCGATTACGTTGCGCGGTTTTGCGCCGCGTGGCGCTCAGCACAGCAAGCAGCACGCGTGAAGCGCCGCGCAGCCCGCCCGCTGTGGAGAGCCGCCTGCGCGACCGGCCACCATCCCGTTGCGCCGGACAACCGCGTTTGCTCCGCCGCTTCTTCGCCACCTATCGCCGCGGGTCGGCGGCGGCCAACCGATCGAGCCCGCTTTCGCGATCAGTGCAACGAACCCGCCGCCGCGCGCATGCGGCGCTTGCGTTGCCTGCCGAGGCAATTCAGCGCGGCATCGATATCGCCGGCGCCGCCAAGCGTTTCCGCGGTCTCGCGCAACAGCGCCTCGCTCGCCACCGTATCGTTGAGCTTGCCAAAACGTTTCTGGATTTTTTTCAAGTGTTTAAGCGTGCGTTTGTGGCTGCCCTTGAGCACCGGGCCGAAAAACTCGAACAGATAGCGCAGTTTCTTGCCGGCCTTTCTGACGTCGTGAAACGCGGCATAGTCGCTGCGTTTCGCGTGACTGGCGCGTTTGATGCGCTTTTTCAACGATCGCTCCGACGCCTTCACCCGTTTAGCGGCAAATTTGTGCAGTGCGACGCGCGGTACGTGCGCGACGTTCAGCTCGGCGGATGCACTGGCGAGCCCGTCGCGTAGCAGATGCTTGACGTCGGCGTTCAACAACGTTTCGCGGCTCACGGCAAGCGTGTCGGCGCGCGCTTGCTGGAGCCTCGCCATAAGCCCCGGCGACACGCGGTCCTGGTTCGCGAGCAGTCCGATCAGGACGTCCCAGTCGCGCGTCTTGCCGGCCGCCGTCGCAAGAAATTTGTAGACCGCGCGTTGGCGGCCGTTCTCGCCCTTGTCGAGCAACGGCGCGAACGCCCACCACAACGATCGCAATCGACGCAGCGACACCCGCAACTGGTGCAACGCTTCAGGCGACGGGTCTTCGTGCACCGCCGCGGCGAGGTCGATCGCATGATGGACCAGCGGCGCCGCATACGATGCGAACGCCTGCTGCGCCGACGGTTCGCCGGCTGGCTGCAGAACTGCTTCGCTGTCTTGCTTCATTGACGCTCCACGCAACATATGGTGACTTTCAGCGTAGCAAAAAATAAACCTCGCGGCAGATCACAGGCATTCGAAAGCCGATACGCGCAAAAGCGCGCAGACAGTACTGCCAGCGGGTAGCACTGCGCTTTACGGTCATTCGGGCGCGCCGCCCGCGCTCCACCCGTAAAACGGCTATCTTGAAACCTGTACGCGAGACGCGCGCCGCCGCTGACCGCGTGACCAGTCCGGCGGACTCTGTCCGCGAACGCGGCAGGCAACTTTGAGGAGGACGTATGCGAATACTCGTTGTCGGTGCAACAGGCCTGTTGGGCTCGCGAGTCGTCAAGCTGCTGGCAGCCGAACACGACGTCGTCAGCGCAAGCCGTAAGGGCTCCGATTTGCATGTCGATCTATCCGACAAACGCAGCATCGAATCGATGTACGCGCAAGCCGGTACGCTCGACGCGATCGTCTGCGCCGCCGGTTCGGCAAAATTCGCGCCGCTCGCGTCGCTCGCCGATGAAGACTTCTCGTTTAGTCTCGCCAACAAACTGATGGGCCAGGTCAACCTGGTGCGCTGCGGCGCCGCGCATATCTCGCAAGGCGGCTGCTTTACGCTGACAAGCGGCGTGCTCGCGCAACAGCCGATGGAAGGCAGCGCGGCGGTCAGCATTGTGAATGCCGGCGTCGAAGCGTTCGCGCGCGCGGCGGCGCTCGAGTTGCGCGGCAGGGCGCGCGTCAATGTAGTCAGCCCGGGTTGGGTCGCCGAAACGCTCGAATCGATGGGTCGTGATCCGGCGCAAGGCGTGCCGGCCGCGATCGTCGCGCAAGCCTATAAACGCAGCCTCGGCGGCAGCGCGAGCGGCGAGGTGTTCAGTGTTTCGTAGCGCCATACCGGTGCGGCCCGGCTGACGACTTCCCGGCTCGTTCTTTTCGGACATCAGGCTATCGCCTTGCGCCATCGGCGTTGCGAGCAAGCCCTCGCGGCGCGGCGTCCGAGCCGCGCCGCGCGTTGTTTCATGCAGCTGCGGCTAGCGTCACGCACTTGTCATCATTGCGACATACGTTATTAGGAGCATCGGAAGTTCCGCGACAAACATTTGAGGCTCACGTCATGCCGGAACTTTCCTATCAGCAACCAGGCGCCGCTAGCGGTAAAGGGCGCAATGTCGGCCTCTTCGTCTTTCTCGCGCTGCTGATCGCCGGCGTGGTGTATTGCGCCGTGCATCTGCTCGACGATTTGCAACCCGTGCGCGAAAGCTCGGTCTTGCCATATCTGCTGCTGGGCGTGGCACTATTGATCGCGCTCGGCTTCGAATTCGTCAATGGCTTTCACGATACAGCCAACGCGGTCGCGACCGTGATCTATACGCACTCGCTCACACCAAACCTCGCGGTCGTATGGTCGGGCACATGGAATTTTCTCGGCGTGCTCACATCGACCGGTGCGGTCGCGTTCGGCATCCTGCAACTGCTGCCTGTCGAACTGATTTTGCAGGTGGGCAGCAGCGCCGGCTTTGCGATGGTGTTTGCGCTGCTGATCGCCGCGATCATCTGGAATCTCGGCACCTGGTATTTCGGCCTGCCGTCGTCCAGCTCGCATACGCTGATCGGCTCGATCATCGGCGTGGGCCTGATGAACCAATTGATGCACGGTTCGAACGGCACGAGCGGCGTCGACTGGAATCAGGCACTCGGTGTCGGCAAATCGCTGCTGTTTTCGCCCATCGTGGGCTTTCTGCTGGCCGGCTTGCTGCTGCTC
>NZ_DASXHN010000215.1:0-2777 GCF_036488505.1 Paraburkholderia sp.
TTGCGCGCGCGCCTCGATCACGCGCAAGCCGGCGATTTTCAGGTCACCGTTGTTCGCGTCGGCTTCGGCTATCAGACGTTCGAGATTGGGGTCGTCGAAAACGAGCCACCACTGCCGCACGTCGGGCTGCGCGGTCTGCCGCGTGACCTGCTCGATCGATGCGCTGCTCCAGTGCTCGCTCCAGCTTTCATGCTGCGGATGAAAGTCCGGTCCCACGCGTATGCATGCGCTGATGCACACCACGAAGGGCACCGCGATGCAAACGCCGACACAGCCGAAAACGCCGCCGGTGCGACGCGTCGCTGCGATCCCGTATGAGCCCGTTGAAGGCGGCACGGCATCGTCCCCACGGTCACAAAGGTGTTCGTTCCTGTACCCGCTCCGCTTGCGGCTGATCTTTCACCCATCGCCAAAATAGCTGGTAACCCACCGCGAGCATCACCGGACCGATGAACAGACCGATCACACCGCCCGTCACCATGCCGCCGAGCGCGCCGATCAGCACGACCGGCATCGGCACCGCGACGCCGCGCCCCAGCAACAGCGGCTTCAGCACGTTGTCGGCGAGACCGGCGACGAACACATAAACCGAGAAGATGACCGTCGCCGTGCTCACGCCCTGCGTGACGATCACGAAGACGATCACGGGCACCGTGATCAGCGTGGCGGGCAGCTGCATGATGCCGATCAGCAGCACGGCGAGCGCCAGCAGACCCGCACCGGGAATGCCCATCAGAACGAACGCGACGCCGATCAGCAGCATCTGGATGAAGGCGATGCCGACCACCCCTTGCGCGACCGCGCGAATCGTGGCCGTGCACAGATCCGCGATCTGCCGGCCGTTCTCGGGGCCGGAGATGCGTGAGGCGATCTGCACCGTGCTGCGATGCCCCTTCTCGCCGTGCGCCATCAGAATGCCCGCGACGATCAGCGCGAGGAAGAACACGAGCATGCCGGCGCTCACACCGGTGATCGCGTCGAACAATGCGCGACCGACGTCCTTGAGCTGCGGCGCGAACTTTTGCGCGAGCCCGGTGAGATCGGTGGACGCCTGTGCCCAGAAGCCGTATACCCGCTGGCCCACGAGCGGCCATGCGGCCACCGACTCGGCCGGCGGCGGAATATGGAAGCTGCCGTTCTTGACCACGTCTATCCCGCGCTCGACCGACGCGGAGACCGCGACGCCCAGCAGATAGGTCGGCACGAGGATGACCGCGAACGCGACGAGGATGATCAGCGTGGCGATCAGCCCGTCCCTGTCGCCAAGCGGACCGCGCAGCCAGGCCTGCAGCGGATACAGCGTGATCGCGAGAATCAGCGCCCAGACCATCAGGTTCAGGAACGGCGCGAAGATCCGGAAGCAGAACGCAGCCAGCACCGCGATCAGTCCGGCGCGGATCAGCACGTCGAGAAGTTCTCTGGACAAAAATCGTGGGGTAGTCGATGGTTGCAGCATCACTTGTCTCCGCGCTCGTCGCCTCGATGATCTGCTCACGGCGAACCAGCGTGCCCGTCACCGTGATAGTTGGAACAGCCGCATCTCCTGGGAACACGATTTCAACTATTGGATCGCGCACGGAAAGAATCAATTGGACTTTGGTCTCATATCCCGGCGGGCAATTCTGACAAACGATTCGACACCGTCGCGGGCCGTCCGCGATCTTTTTCGACACCACCTGTCCATCGGCATGCCTGCCGGGCGTCATTGACATGGCGGCTCGACGAATTCCACCGCCTCAACCCATGATGGAGGTTCATATGCAATACCTGTTGATGATCTATTCGGCAGAAACCGGTTGGGACCAGATGACCGACGCCGAACGCCAGCAAGGCGCCGCCGCGTATCAGGCGTACACCGAGTCGCTGACGAAAGCGGGCGCGCTGGTCGGCGCCAACCGGCTGCAGCACAGCAACTCGGCGACTACCGTGCGGCTCGTCGATGGCAAGCCACAGGTGCTCGACGGACCGTTTTCCGATTCGAAGGAGCAGCTTGCCGGCTACTACCTGATCGACGTGCCCAACCTCGACGCGGCGCTTGCGTGGGCGTCGCGTTGCCCCGGCGCGGCGCACGGGCTCATCGAAGTGCGTCCGGTCTGGACCGCGTCTCACGATTCGCGCCATACCGCATGAGTTCGTCCGGCGGCGCGCGCGAGGCCGACGGCGGCGCGCATGCGCTGGCCGAAGCGGTCGCCCGCCGCAGTTATGGCAAGCTCGTCGCGCTGCTGGCGATGCGCACGCGCGACGTCGCGGCGGCCGAAGACGCGTTGGCGGACGCCTTCGCGGCCGCGCTCGCGGACTGGCCGGCGCGCGGCTGCCCGGCCAATCCCGAAGCGTGGCTGATGACGGTTGCGCGCCGCCGGGCGATCGACGGCGCGCGCCATCGCCGGGTCGGCGACGAACTCGCGAATCAGCTTGCGATCCTCGCCGACGAAATCGACGAGCGCGAAGCCGGCGCGTTGCCCGACCAGCGGCTCGCACTGCTGTTCGCGTGCACGCACCCCGCGCTCGACCCCGCGATTCGCACGCCGCTGATGTTGCAAGTCGTGTTGGGACTCGACGCGAAGATCATTGCGTCGGCGTTCCTGACGTCTCCTTCCGCGATGAGCAAGCGCCTCGTGCGCGCGAAGAACAAGATCCGCGAGGCCGGCATTCCGTTTAACGTGCCCGAACGCGAGGAGTTGCCCGACCGGCTCGCCGCGGTGCTGGAGGCGGTCTATGCGGTGTTCGCGGAAGGATGGACCGACCCGCTCGGCAGCGATACCGAGCGGCGCGATCTG
>NZ_DASXHN010000276.1:0-10321 GCF_036488505.1 Paraburkholderia sp.
GCCTCGCGCCGCCAGCCATGGGGCTTCTTCACGCGATCTCGTATTGGCCGCCAGCGCCCAGTTACCCTCGATGAACCTTGATCGGCATGGATTCAATTTGAGCGAATCCAGTTACACAGCAGTTACACGGCCCGCATAAACAGAAAAGGGTTACAGGCAAATCACCTGTAACCCTTTGATTTTATTGGTGGAGAGGAAGGGGCTCGAACCCTCGACCTTCGCATTGCGAACGCGACGCTCTCCCAGCTGAGCTACCCCCCCAACGTGCCGATAATTCTAGCACAGCCGTTTTCCCTTTTGCCAAGCCGCCGGCCTCGGGAAAACCTCATCTGGACGACGCGCCCGCCAGCACCCAGTCGACCACCGCGTGGATGTCCGCATCGCTCATCGATGGATGGGCCGGCATCGGAATCATCCCCCACACACCGGAGCCGCCGTCTCTGACTTTGCGCGCAAGTTTGGCCGGCGCCTGCGCATCGCCCTTGTATTTCGCCGCGATCTGCTGAAACGACGGGCCGACGAGCTTGCGGTCTACCGCGTGGCATCCCATGCACGCATTGGCATTGGCGACTTGCTGGCCCCGCGGCGCGTCGGCCGCGTAGGCCGATGACGTTGCCACGACCGTCAGCATGCCGCCGCACCCGAGCGCAAGCACGACGCTCACACGCGCCCAGTGCCCGCTGATGGCGCGAGCCGCAGCGCGCGTCACGGCACCGCCTTCGGATTACCCGGACGCACCGACGTCGAGTTGCCCACCGGCGCCGGCGCCTGCTGCTCGAGCGGCCGCGCGCTCACCGACGAATCGGGGATTGCGTCGACCGTCGGCTCGCTTGCCTCCGGCTGCGATGCGGCCACCGGCGCAGTCGTCGCCGCCGCAGCAGCCGCCGCCGCTTCCTGCGGCTGGATGTACTGGAACACCTTCACGACCTTCACCACGCCCGGCACCCGGCTCGCGACGTCCGCGCCGCGATTGCCTTCATCCATCGTGACGAGGCCCATCAGATAAACGTTGCCGCGCTCGGCCACCACCTTGAAATTATTCGCCGAAATATTCTTTTCGGCGATCAGCGCGGTCTTCACACGGGTCTCGAGATAGGTGTCGTTGGTACGCGACGAGAACGAACTCGCCGGCATGATTGCCAGCTCGTTGACGATCGTATTCACGTTGTTCAGACCGCGCACGATGCTCTCGGCGCGCTGCTTCGACGCATCCCCCGCAACCTCGCCGGTCAGCAGCACGCGCCGATTGAACACCGCCACGTTGACGTGCGCGGAGTCCGGCAGATTCTGGCTGATCTGCGACAGCGCCTTCACCTGGATTTCGCGGTCCTCAGTCTGCGCGCCAAGCGTGCGACGGTCGGTCGCCATCAGCGCGCCGCCGCCCGCCGCGGCCCCGACGGCGAGAAAGCAGCCCTGCAGCGTGGCCGACAGCCCTGCCGCGAACCCCACCACTAGCACGGTTCTCACCAGTGTCTTCTTGACGCGGAATGCGCTCATCAACTAGCTCTCCTTCGGGATCAGTCTCAGTCTTCGCCGAGCAACATGGCATCGATGCCGTCGCACAGGCAGTGGATGGTCAGCAGGTGTACTTCCTGGATGCGCGCAGTGCGATCGGACGGTACGCAAACGTGGATATCGGTATCGCTCAGCACTTCCTGCGCGCGTCCGCCGCCCTTGCCGCTCAGCGCGACGACGATCATTTCGCGCTCGTGCGCAGCTTCGATCGCGGCAAGCACGTTCGCGGAATTGCCGGACGTCGTGATCGCGAGCAGCACGTCGCCCGGCTGACCGAGCGCCCAAACCTGCTTCGCGTAGATCTGTTCGAACGAGTAATCGTTGGCGATGGCGGTGAGCACGGAAGTATCGGTACTCAGCGCGATGGCCGGCAGACCGGGCCGCTCGCGCTCGAACCGGCCGATCAGCTCGGCGGCGAAATGCTGCGCGTCGGCGGCCGAGCCGCCGTTGCCGCACGCGAGAATGCGGTTGCCGTTGGCGAGCGCGGCGAACATCGTGTCGATCGCTGCGGCGATCGGCATCGACAGGGTTTCGAGGGCTTCGAGTTTGACTGCCGCGCTGTCGCGGAAGTGTTGTTGGATGCGTTCGACTGACATCGAGTCTTTATCTTCTACCGCGAATGGACCGCACCGCGCGGCCGTGTTGTGAAGTCATATCGTCAGGCTGCGTCCCGCCGATGAGTCACGCGAGACGCGGCGCGCGACGGCGAAAGACATCATGAAACATGTTGCTTGCTGCATCGTTGCCGCGTATCGCTTTCGTCGTTGCCAACGCGGCCCGGCTTGCGAATGTTGCTCTCCGAGGACCGTTGATAGCGACAGGCGAGCGCAAGTTTATCGCACTCACGCATGCTACCTGCAGGAGCCATCAGACTTCGTCGGCGCGAAACGCATCGCGCAGCCACACGAGCCGGCCGCCGTCGAAGGCGATGACGTCGAAACGGCACGCGGGCTGCTCGCGTGGACTACCGCTTGCCGCGGCGCGCGTCGCGAGGTAATGCCGCGCCGCGCGCACGATGCGCCGCTTCTTGTGCAAGCCGATGCTGGCCGCCGCGCCGCCGTAATGACGCTGCGTCCGCGCGCGAACTTCGACGAACACCAACGCGCCGTCGCGGTCGCGCATCACGAGATCGATTTCGCCGCCCCGGCATGCAACGTTGGCCGCGACGAAACGCAGGCGCTGACGTTGGAGAAATTCGCGTGCACGTGCTTCGAACGCCGCGCCGACGGATTTCGACCCGCGGGCGGCGGAAAAGTTGTGGGGCGGGAGATGTGGGATTACTGGCGAGGTCTTTGTGGCGGCTTCCGGTGATGCTGCTGCCATTCCGGCGGTTCTTGCAATTGCCCGCTCACGCGTGGTTACCGCCGCTACCGCTGGCGTCGTCGGCGAGCCGCGCCGCCGCCCGAGCAGGGCGGATTCGCCCGAGCCTGCATGGCACAATGGCGGCCTCGTTCCGTCTGTTTGCGTCTTCTGTGTCATGACTCCTCTCTCCGAACTCGCGCAAGGGCAGCAGTACCCCGCCGCCGCGCTGTATGTGGTGGCCACGCCAATCGGCAACATCGCCGATATCACGCTGCGCGCGCTGCACGTGCTCGGACTCGTGGATCGCATCGCCGCCGAGGACACACGCAACACCGGTCAATTGCTCGCCCGCTACGGCATCTCGAAGCCGCTCGTCGCCGTGCATCAGCATAACGAGCGCACTGCGGCACAGCGCATCGTTGAGCATCTGCGGGCCGGCGAGCGCGTGGCCTACGTGTCCGACGCGGGCACGCCGGGCATTTCGGACCCCGGCGCGAAACTCGTCGACGCGGTCCGCGAGGCCGGCTTCGCAGTGATCCCGCTGCCCGGCGCTAGCGCGCTCGCGACCGCGCTGAGCGTGGCCGGCGACTGGGTCGCGAGTTTCTCGTTCCTGGGGTTCCTGCCGCCGAAGCCGAAGGCGCGCGCCGCCGCGCTGCACACGCTCGCGACGCATCCGCACGCGATGGTGTTCTATGAAGCGCCGCACCGGATCGTCGAAACGGTGCAAGCGCTCGCCGACGCGTTCGGCGGTGAACGCAAGCTGCTGATCGCGCGGGAACTGACGAAGTTACACGAAGCGCTGCATCGTGGCACCCTGGCCGAAGGGCCAAGCTGGCTCGCCGCCGATCCGAACCGGCAGCGCGGCGAGTTCGTGCTGGCGGTCGAAGGCGCGGCACCAGAAGCCGCTGGCGAAAGCGATCACGACGCGTTGCTGGGCGTGCTACTGGAGGAACTGACGGTGAGCAGTGCGGCAAAAGTAGCGGCCGCGCTCACCGGTGCCTCGCGCAACGCGCTGTACGCGCGCGCGCTGGCGCTGAAGGAAGACAAGCCCGACGCGTAACGCTCCATGTGGACGAAAGCAAAGGGCCGCGTAAAAGCGGCCCTTCGTTTTTCTGCAGAGTAATCACCGGCAATCGTCACGCATAGACAGGCCCGAGCCCGCACCGCGCGAGCGGCGGCACTTAGACGCGCCGCCGTTTCAGCTTACCGGCTTGCATCCGAACCTGAGTTAGATGCCAGCATCTCGTTCATCTCGGCGCGTGCTTCCTGCTGCGTGAGCCCTTCGATCTCGACCTTTGCGGTGCCGCTGTGGCGCATGTCCAGCGCTGAGGCGGCCGCCATCGACAGATCGATCACACGACCACGCGCGTAAGGACCACGATCGTTGATGCGTACGATCACTGAACGCGAATTGGCCGAATTGGTGACGCGCACGTAGGAGCCGAGCGGCAGAGTGCGGTGCGCGGCCGTCAACGCGTGCATGTCGTAGCGCTCGCCGTTGGCGGTGCGGCGGCCATGGAAAAAGCGCCCGTACCAGGACGCGCGGCCGGTCTGGCGGAAGTCGGAAACGCCGGCGTCTTCGTCGGTGAGCGGCTGCGCGTCGGCGAGCGGCGTGCTTGGCGCGGTTGCGCCGGAAGCCGGTGCGGTATCAAAAGACTGAGGTCCGAAGGCGCTCAAGTGCACATTCTTCGTGCTCTGCGGCGCGTCGTTCGCCGAGGTAGCGGTCCCGCCCGGAGGCGTGGCACAGCCGGCCAGTACAAAAAAGGCAAAAATAGTCCCTAGACCACGGGTTAGCCGAGTTTTCATAAGACGTGCAATCAAAGTGTCGAGCCGCGTCACCCAACATGCTTGGCATGTCGCATGCGGCTCCGGCGGTACGGACGACGGCGAACCGCGCGAAAGCGCAATACGCCAAAGCCCGGATGCGGCTCATTCAGCCGCTACCGCACGGTTAATTTTCACGTCTGGCGCAACCTGTCCCCGGCAGCCTGACCAGACCCCACATGCCGCCAATCGAACGTGGCAAACACGTTCTTGCGCGCGCAACTCAGCGTGCAGGAACGGCGGCGTAGGCCCCACCCAGCGTCACGGCGGTAAAGTCCGTAGCAGGCGCGCGGCGCCTGGCTGGGCAAGACGTGTGCATCGAACGCATCGATACTTGATGGCCGTCGGCTCCGACGGCCCTTACTTGAACGGCGAGCGGCGTACCCGTTGATGACAGGGACGCATCGCCTCGTGGCAGCACAAATCAATGTGCATAACCCGCATTATACCCAAAAGAATTTTTTGGGATGGCGAGCGGCACCAAAACCTGGCCAATCTTCACATTTATCGCAAAAATGGCCGCTCCGGAAGCTTCCCCCGAGTCACGCGCGACGCCGTTCGCAGCGGCTGCGGACATGCTCGTGACGCCGGTACAATCAATGTTTTCCAGCGCCGTCCTGACATGAAAATCACCCTGATCCCCGTCACGCCGTTCCAGCAGAACTGCTCGCTGCTCGTTTGCGAGGCAACCGGACGCGCGGCCGTCGTCGACCCGGGCGGCGACCTCGACGTGATCCGGCGCGAGATCGCGCGTCAGAACGTGGCGCTCGAAAAGGTCTTCCTGACTCACGGCCACGTCGATCACTGCGCGGGGGCAAAGGCGCTAGCGACGCACTACGGCGTACCGATCGACGGTCCGCATCCCGACGAGCGTTTCTGGCTCGACAAGCTGCCGGATCAGAGCACGCGTTTCGGCTTTCCGCCCGCCGATGCATTCGAGCCCGACCGCTGGCTGCACGACGGCGACACGGTTCAGTTCGGCGATGAAACACTCGAGGTCTATCACTGCCCGGGACACACGCCGGGCCACGTGGTGTTCTTCAGCCGCGCGCATCGGCTCGCGCTGGTGGGCGACGTGCTGTTCGCCGGCTCGATCGGCCGCACCGATTTTCCGCGCGGCAATCACGCCGATCTGATTCGCTCGATCCGCGAAAAGCTTTGGCCGCTCGGCGATGACGTTACCTTCGTGCCGGGCCACGGCCCGACCTCGACGTTCGGCGAAGAACGCCGCACCAATCCCTACGTCGCCGATGGGGTGGCCGCATGAGCAGTGAAATCTACGTCAGCACCGACGTCGAAGCGGACGGGCCAATCCCCGGCCCGCATTCGATGCTCAGTTTCGCGTCCGCCGCGTACACCGAAGACAAGCAGCTGATCGCGACCTTTTCGGCGAATCTCGAACTGCTCGACGGCGCGTCGCCGCATCCGGTGCAGGAAGCATGGTGGAAGACCCAGCCGGAGGCGTGGGCGGCCTGCCGCACCGATCTGCAGACACCCGCGGCGGCGCTCGCCGCGTACGTCGACTGGGTCGAGGCGTTGCCGGGCAAACCGGTGTTCGTCGCGATGCCGGCCGGCTTCGACTTCACTTATATGTTCTGGTACATGATGCGTTTTGTCGGCCGCTGCCCGTTCTCATGGTCGGCGCTCGATATCAAGACGCTCGCTTTCGCGATGACCGGGCTGCCGTATCGCAAGAACATCAAGCCGCGCTTTCCGAAGCATTGGTTCGACGACCATCCGCACACGCATGTCGCGCTCGACGACGCGATCGAGCAGGGCGCGCTGTTCTGCAACATGCTGAAAGAGCTCCGCGCGAGCCGGCCGGAACAGCCCGCCGCGGACAAGGAAGATGGGGACGCCTCAGGGCAAAACGCCACTCCCGACCCGGTAAATTAGGGCGATCTCCCTCGCACGACCCGTTTTACATTGCGTTTCGTTTTTGAGCCCTCTACCATGCGTTGATACGGCGACGCTAATGGAGGCGCAGTTGACACTCGATACGTTCTCTCAGAAGATCCTGCGCCTGCTGCAACTCGATGCGCGCCGTTCGGTGCAGGAAATCTCCGACCAGGTTGGCCTGTCGAGCACGCCGTGCTGGCGGCGCATCAAGGACATGGAGCAATCGGGCGTGATCCAGCGCTACACCGCGCTGCTCGACCGCGAAAAGCTCGGCCTGCACGTCTGCGCGCTCGCGCATATCCATCTGACCCGCCACACCGAAGGCGGCGTCGAGCAGTTCGAGCGGGAGATCGCCACCTGCCCGGAAGTCACCGAGTGCTACAGCACCACTGGCGAATCCGATTACATCCTCAAGATCGTCGCGCCCGACATCAAGGCCTACGACAGCTTCCTACACGAACGCATTTTCAAGATTCCGGCGGTCGCGCAGGTGCGCACAAGCGTCGTGCTGCGCGAGATCAAGTTCGATACGCAGTTGCCGTTGTAAGGCAAGTCGCGACAACGGGCTCGGGCGGTATCGCCGGGAGTGCGAAGTCAGACATTTGAGGTTGCGCCAGAGCCTCAGCCGGCGTCGTGATGTTCCGCGTTTTTTGACTGTTCGGCCGCGGTGGGGATGCTGATCTCGGCCGTCGCATGAACCTGTGCGGCAGACACGTCCTGTTGCAGCAACACGTCCAGTTTGCGCGCGCCGAGGCGACGCTTGAGCGCATTCAGATCGACGCGGCCGAGCGATTGCGCGTCGTCTTCGAGAACCCGGGCAGCATCCGCGGCGCCTGAACCCGAACTACCGGATGGCGACGCGGCCGGCAATATCACCTCGACATCGAGCCCCGCGCTCAGGTAGTGGAGATTGACCGCCGCCGCTTGCAGCCCGCCGGCCGCCAGTGCCGCATTGACGTCGGCAACCACCCGCTCGCGCGGCGGTAAATCGACGGGCGGATGCGCGAGCGCATCGTTTTCCGGGTCGACATGGATCAGCGCGTCGAGCACGCGTTTGTCGCTCAGCACGCGCAGGCGCGCCGACTCCGCGATGTAGTGCCCTTCCGATACCGAAATCAGCGGGTCGACCAGAATATGCGCATCGACGAGGGCAAAGTCACCCATCTTGCGCGTGCGAAGTTCATGCACATCGCGCACGCCGGGGGTGGAGAGCAACAGCGCGCGCATGTCCGCGGCGGCGGTTTCGTCGAGCGCGCGGTCCGACAGGTCCTGCAGCGCGTCCCAGCCGAATGTCCAGCCCATGCGCGCGACCATGAAGCCGACGATCGCGGCCGCGATCGGATCGAGCAACCGCACGCCGGCCAGGCTGCCGAGCACACCGATCGCCACCACCAGCGACGACGCCGCGTCCGAGCGCGCATGCCACGCGTTTGCAATCAGCATCGCGGAACGCACCCGCTTCGCCTCGCGCAGCATGTAGCGAAACAGCGACTCCTTGGAGACCAGCACCAGCGTGGCGACCGCGAGCGCGCTCGCGTGAATGGCGGGAATGCTGTTCAGATTGGCGAGGCGCGTGCCGGCTCCCCACAACATCCCGACGCCGACCGAAATCAGCAGCGCGCCCAAAAATAGCGAAGCCACCGTCTCATAGCGGCTATGTCCGTAGTTGTGATCGGCGTCGGGCTTTGCGCCGCTGTGCCGATTGGCGATCAGCACGACCAGATCGGAAACCAGATCGGCGAAGGAATGAACGCCGTCGGCTACCAGCGCCTGCGAGTGCGCGAGCGTCCCGATGGCGACTTGCAGCATCATGAGTACGACATTGAGCGCAATACTCACCAACGTCGTTTTGCGTGCAACGCGCTGTTTCTCAGTGGATTGGACGATGGCGGCGGACGGCATGTTTAAAAAGGAACGAGTTCGGTGTCGTTATTGTACGCGCGGCGAATCGGAAAGCGCGTTCCCGTCGCGCCGAAAACCCTTTTGAATCAGTCGCTTATGTAAACGACAAGTATTCGCGTTTCGCCTTTGAAGCGCCTGTGACAAACCTTAATAACATTGTTTGACAAAAAGCCGCGCCCTGAACGGTGCGCGGCTTTCGGAGATCGAGCAGCTGCCAATAAGGGCTGCCCATTGCCAGTAGTCGTATTCCTGCAAGCGGGAAGGATTACCTGCCCGTCGCCGACATTACTTCTGGATCAGGAATTTTTCGCGGTCGAGGCCAGCGATCCAGCGCGGTGGCTTGCCGCGGCCGGACCATGTGCTGCCGCTGTCGGGGTCACGGTATTTCGGTGCGACGCCGGCGCGCGGACGGCTCGCCTTGGCAGCGCCCTTCGGTGCACGGCCGCCGCCGAGCTCGCTCAGAGAAATGCCGTAGTCCGCCATTTTCTGCTTGATTTCATTCAGCACTTCCGCGTATTCACGCGACTTCGCTTCTTCAATCTGCTTTTCGAGCTTCTCGCGCTGTGCGAGCAGTTCCTTGTAAGAGGACATAGTTTCCCTTGTGGTATCGATAAATGACCGCCGATCTGACGCCGGCTCGCCGTTTGAAGTTTCATGCCTCGGAATTTAGATGGCGAGATTAGCACAAAATAGAAAGTCTGCAAAAGAGAAGTGCAATTAATTTAAATTCGTTTCAAAAAATTTCCACGCCCGGCTATGTCTGACCAGTGCCTTTCAATGCGCAATTCGGATTTCACTGAAAAGCGCGCCGGCATCGTCTATTTATGAGATTAACTGGCAGAAAATGCGATTGGACATCGCAATAACGGATCAACTTTTCACGCCGTGAAAGCTTTGGTCGCAAAAAGCAGCGGCTAATGAGATAAAAGGCGCCCTTCACGACTGAGCTCCAGGCACCTTCATCGCAAAACCGATAATGCTTAATCAAGATGCCGCTGGACGCAAACTTCGAGTGCCGCGCGCAACGTGTGGAAGTTGGACCGGGCACCGTCGAATGCGCTTCGCACGCGAGTGCCGTCGCGTTGCAGATCGGCGCCGTAGCGGTCGACACCGAGCAATTTCACCGCGCCGGCGGCACCTAGCCGAGCGCCAAACTCGTCGACTAGCGCGGTCTCTTCATCCGGGTCGAGCGGCGGCAGCACATCGAGCTGGTTGCCGTCGAGCCAACCCATCGCACCGAAGCCGCCGATATACCGCAGCCGTTCGAGCTTCATCGTCCAGAACGAGAAGTCGCCCAGCACCAAATAACGCTCGGCGTCCGGTTGGTAACGCAGATAGCGGCGCACGACTTCAGGCGTCGAATCGAGCGGCTCGAAGGTGCCCAACAGCGTGACGCGCTGGCCGCCGAGCACGTCGCCGTCGGCAGCGTCGACGGCCAGAAAGCCGGCTCGCGGGTCGGCATACAGATTGTGCGTGTGCTCAGCGAGCCGGCTGATCAGGATCGTCGGACGATGCTGTGGGTCCGGCGCGAACGGCAACATCGACGGATAAGGAAAGCCTTCCGGCTGGCGCGCGTGCGTGGCCAGCGTGCCGACCGCCGCAGTGTGCAGCAGGTGCAGCGGAGCGTGAGGGGGGATCTTCAAGAGCGCGTACCTCGGTAGATGGCGGTCAACGGCGATAGGCGGACGTGACGGCGCGGACCCGCCGGACCGGCCTGCCGCCAGTCACATTCAAAACGAATAATCGTCAGTATCCTGCACTGGCATCCCAAGCATAAGACAGCACGCTTCGCTAGAATCGAAAATTCCCTTTCGATGCGCTTTCTCATCCGCTAGCCCCCGCGAGATCTCAGTGCCCGATCACCAAACCTCCGAATTCG
>NZ_DASXHN010000297.1:0-8343 GCF_036488505.1 Paraburkholderia sp.
CACATACCGGGTGCGATGCTCCGCGGCAACAAGACGTGGATAGACCGCTACGCCCCCCGTTCTGATCGTGAAGTCGTGGTAACCACCGCGGTAGCGCTGGCCGC
Organism: Paraburkholderia sp.; assembly: GCF_036488505.1. Classification (GTDB taxonomy): domain Bacteria; phylum Pseudomonadota; class Gammaproteobacteria; order Burkholderiales; family Burkholderiaceae; genus Paraburkholderia. The sequence goes on from NZ_DASXHN010000297.1 coordinate 105, forward strand.
GGTATTTCGACACCTTCAACCGGCGCCGCTCGGCGCCATACTCGGGGGCTAGCTCTTCGAGCTTGATGACGCCGTGCGCGACGCTGTGCACGGTTTTGTCCGTCGCTTCGGACGTCAGATCGTCCAGCAGCAGCACCGTCGCGCCGTGTCGGGAGAAGTAATGTTTGAAGGCGAGGATCTGACGGCGGTAGCGCAGCGAGCTTTGCGCCAACAGCCGGATCTCCGAGAGGCTGTCGATGACCACACGCTTCGGTCTGATCCGTTCGAACTCCCCGAGAATCAGCCGCGTGGTCTCACCCAGTTCGAGGTCGGACGAGTACAGCAGGCTTTGTTGCTGATCGGCATCGAGCAGACTTTCGGGAGGGCTCACCTCGAAGATCGCGATGCCTTCGTCCAATTGCCAGCCGTGCGACGCCGCGCCATTACGCAACTCCTTTTCCGTCTCGGACAAGGTAATGTAAAGACCCTGTTCGTCCGCTTGCGCACCTGCTATCAGGAACCGCAGCGCAATCGTGGTTTTGCCGGTACCCGGATTACCTTCGAGCAGAAACAGATTGCCCTCGGTCAGGCCACCCATCAGGATGTCGTCGAGCCCCGTCACTCCGGTGCGGGCGAGGGGCAAACCGCGTATCTCAGCGTTCATCAAGCGCTCCGATCTGTTTCATTATCTTGCGTGGAAGCGTGTGTCGGGGGATGGTAGAAAGAACGCCGGCCAAAGACGCCCGCGCGCGCTCGATGTCATGCTCGCATTGAAGACGCAGCCAGAACATCGAGGACATGCCGGTCAGCGTTTCGAGGCGGGTGGCCATCTCGGCAGTCACGCTGGCCGAGCCGTCGAGGATGCGGTGCAAGGTCTGGCGCGATACGCCGAGATCTTTTGCCGCCTGGCTCACCGACAGCGCGAGCCCAGGCAGCACGTAGCCGCGCAAAAGTGCGCCCGGATGGCACGCTGCACCCGGGCGACCACCGCGCCAGGAAGGGTTATCGACCATGCTGATTGTCAACCGGGACGTGACACATGCGCCCACTCTAGCACATCCGATGTAACGCACAGGCTGAGTGACGGATCCGCGCGATATGCACGCGCAAGCCGCTCGACGCACTACACGCTGGAACAGACGACGTTGTTCAGAATTAAATTGACGGAAGGCACTGTCACGCGTATGTTGAAATGGATGTTCCCCAAAGCGGGGGCTGCCCACCCCCCCGTCGCATCGACCTCAGGTGGCCTGACGACAGCTGTCTGCCTGATTCCAACCCTCCACGCGCTTAAGCGACGATCTCTTAACGAACATCATCGGCCATAGCGCCTGTTTGCCGCGCGCAATAACGCAGCCCCAGGATACTGCTTTCGTCACATCAGTGACATAAGCGCCCCCCGATGATGTAGCGAATGCAAGAAGACGCTGGTAATGACCGACTCATGGGTTCGGGCAGCGGTACGCGGTCGAACAAACGTAAGCGGAATACCAGTTCAGCAAGCGCTCGCCGCTGTGAAGCGCGAAGTTCGAGTACGCGTGTACCAGATGTCGAGCCGAGAAACTTCGTTCCGGGCCGCTTCCTGTCGCCGGTGCGACTGGTCAGGCGTTTTCGGAGTTCTCGTCTGTCCCGAACCTGCAAAAACGATCGAAAAACCCGCTGCATGCTGCAGCCTGAAGGAGCTACACAATGACAACCATTCGCCACTACCGAGGTCTCGACATTTCCCTGCTCGTGTATCCGCATCGCGCGACTGAACCGGGATATGGTCACAACTACGATGAAGGACTCGATGCATCGATTCGCATAAGCGACCCGGAGTTCATCGCGGACAACCCTCGTAGCCGTTTATTCCGTGTGCCCAGCAAGCGGCCTTTTGCGAATGCAGGTGACGCAAGGCGGGCATCGGTTGCCTACGCCGAAATGCTGATTGATGGTGACGGGTCTGACCGCACCATCTGGGAGTCGCCTGAATGCGCCAGCCAGAGCGATTCGCGCGTGGCGTGACGACCGTAGGCGACGGCGCGCCGGACCGTGCTCGGATCGACCCGCCATTTCCGGTGAGGTTGCCGGCAGCGCGGCCTTGACGAACGGGACTGACTGTCTGACTCGCGAGAGTGCACGCAAATCGGTCGATGGTTGCGAAAGCGTAACGCTGGCGTCAGTTCGTCATTAGGCGCCAAGCCTGGCTGTTTGCGGAGACTGTCGCGAGGGAATCTCTACTCGCCGACAGGAGCAGCGGCGACGACCGACCGCGGCCAACATCGCTATCTTGTCCGCCGGTGCACGACGTGCTCGCCCGGCAGGAGACGAACCTAAAGGGATCGTGGCAACAACGAGCGTAATTTCCGCCGTTGCCAGCACGTGCGCGTCGACGTCGGCTCACGCCAGAAGGGAGAAGTGCATGATCACGAGGAGCAGACAAGCGCTTGCGGACAGGAAGAGCCCTTATACGCGCCATACGGCCGAGGCCGCGATTTCCCATCTCGAACGGATCCTGTCAGCGGAAGGCGCAGATTCAATATTCAGCCGGACCTACTGGCGTTCACGCGTTGAGCAGATCGGCGCGACCCCCGAGTTGGCCCCGGGGCAGCGAGCCAGGCTTGCGAAACTCATCGAGTGTCTGCGCCCCTCACTCGTGGGCAAAGTCTAGTGTGACGGACCGGCCTGCGGAAAATGCACGCGATCGTGGATGACCGGGACCGGCGTCATTATCAGTATCGATTGCCTGCAGGCATGAATGCCGCCAGGCTTGTCTTCCGCAGCATGAGTTGGGATCAAGGCCAGCATCGCGAATCGATGGCTTGCCGGCGTGCCGCGGTGTTGTGCTCGGACGCGCGCGATGGCCGCGTATGGGTCAGGCGTGCCGCAATGAACGTATCCACCGTGTCCAGCAATAATTCCGCAGAGGCCGGCTTTTGCAGGAAAGCAGTCCAGTAGCGGATTTCTCCCGTCGGTTCCGGCATAGCCGACAACAGCACGACCGGTATGTCCGAGAATCCGGTTCGGCTCCTCAAGCGACGGCAAAGCTCCTTGCCGTCCATTTCCGGCATTTGCAAATCGGTCACAACCAGTGCCGGAAAATACGCGTTCGCCTTCTGCAGTGCATCCCGTCCGTTCTCCGCAAGCACGACGCGGTGCCCCCGGCTCTCCAACGCAAGTTGGAGCGCCCGTCGGTTTTCGAGGTCATCGTCGACGAGCAGAACGGTTGACATGGCACGACAGGGTTGAAAGGAACAGTCGGCTTTCGCAAGCCGCGTACCTACCGGCGCCCGCTCCGGTGCCCGGTCGGAATCCGCTTGTATCGGCGAGGGCGCGCGCAGCGCTTGATCCGCGCGAAGCGAACAACGCCCCCTATCCCGCCACCTCACACCCCGCCTGCTGCAACACCTGCTGCGCTCGCTCGTGCAGATCCCCCTGCGCCAGCGACGCATCCGGCGTTCGCACCCACGCCGCAATCCGCAGCCTAGCGCCGCCGTCCTCTGGATAGTCGGCCACCGTCACCACCGGCGCCAACGTCGTCCCGCTCAGCACGCGCGGCTCGTCGGCCACGAGTTTTTGCAACTGCCCTATCGCCGCGTCGACGTCCTTGCGCTGCGCGAGGCCCACCTCGACCTCGATGCGCCGTGTGCCGCCGCGGCTGTAATTGATCACCGGGTTGCTCCAGATCAGGCCGTTCGGCACGAACACGAGGTTGCCGTCGCTGCGTTCGATCCGCGTCGTGAATAGACCCACTTCACGCACGATGCCCGCCACGGCTCCGCTGCCTTCGATTACGTCGCCGACCCGAAACGGCCGCAGCAACAGCAGCATCATGCCGGCCGCGATGTTCTGCAGCGTACCCTGCAGCGCGAGACCGATCGCAAGACCGGCCGCGCCGAGCACCGCCAGCACACTTGCGGTCGCGATACCGACTTCGCCGAGCGCCGCGATAAACGTGAGCACCCGTATCGCCCATGTGCCCATCGCCGCGAGCATCGGCGCGAGCGTCGGGTCCGCGTGCGTGCGAGCCAGCGCGCTCGCGAACATCGCGCCGACACGGTTCGACAGCCACCAGCCGATCACCAGGATCAGCACCGCAAGCGCGATATGAAGGGCGTACTGCGTTATCGTGACGAGCAGCGACGGCTCAAGATGAAATGGACGGGCAAGCAGGTCGTTCATCGGTCTCGTGTCCGGTTGCGTTGTCCCGATGCAGAGCCGAGCAGGATACGTTCCTGTCACCTGTGTTACGTGCCGGGCCCGAGGGACCCGGTGACCGCGCGTACGATGGCGGCTTTCAGGCGCAATCCGGCATGCTGAAAAACTCCCGCGGCAACTACACCCGGCGCGGCAAAGCCGCTTCGATGAACACCGCGCACAGCGCTTGCATCCCGTTCGCATCCTCGTTGTCAAAGCGCGCGACCACCGGGCTGTCGACGTCCCATACGCCAATCAGCGTGCCGTCCGGGGCGACCAGCGGTACGACGAGTTCGGATCGCGACGCCGAATCGCACGCGATATGCCCGGGAAATGCGTGTACGTCACGCACCAGTTGCGTCTCGCGCGTTTGCGCGGCGGTGCCGCAGACACCTTTACCGAGCGGGATGCGCACGCACGCCGGTTTGCCCTGAAACGGGCCGACCACGAGCTCGCGGCCATCGTGAAAATAGAAGCCGGCCCAGTTCAAGTCGCTCAGCGAGTGGAACACCAGCGAGGAAAAATTCGCGGCATTGGCGATCCAGTCAGTTTCGCCAGCGAGCAGCGCGCGCGCCTGCGCGACCAGTTCGTCGTATTGAGCGGCTTTTGACAGATGCGAGGTGGAGGAAACTTCGAACATGACGGCGTCCGTGGGGAAATCGGGAAGAAAAATGACAATAAACGGGGCAGTGTAGAGCAAACAGACGTTCGGCCAGCGGCGATGTTGGCGGCGCGGCGCTTATGAAGCGCACTTGTCGCGCGCGCGTCTGCACAACACGCCAACGTGTGCGAATCGGGCGTCCCCCTTTACTGATCGACACCGATGATTACGCTCGATGCCTTGAAAATCGCGGTCGCCGGCTTGCCGCTCGCGAGTCCGAGACGCTCGGCGCTGTCGTTCGTGATGATGGCGGCGATCCGCGCGCCGCCCGCGCTGATCGTTACTTCCGAATTGACCGCGCCCTTCGTGACCGCGGCCACCGTCCCCTCGATGCAGTTGCGCGCCGACACCTGGTGCTTCGCGACGTCGACCATCACGACGATCGACGATGCCTTCACGAGCGCAAACGCCTGCTTGCCCGCGGCGAGTCCGAGCGAATTCGCGCTGGCGTGCGTGATGATCGCGACGATCTCCAGACCGTCCGGGGTGCGTAGCGTGACTTCGTCATTGACCGCGCCGTGTTTGACGTCGATCACTTCGCCGCTGAATTGGTTGCGTGCGCTGGTTTTCATCGTGTGCTCCTGATTGATAAACGGGCCGTATCCGGATGAAAACACAAAGCGCGGTATCGGATGTGACCACGCAACGCGGATTCAACGGCGGCCCCAACATAGCAAACCATGGGCGTCGCTACGCTACGGTAGCAACAGCACCGGCACTCGCGCGAGCGCGAGGCTAGCGACGCCCCCACATCCTCGACGCCGTCGCCCTGACGCGTGGACCGCCGACCCTTTATTATCGTGCCCTTGAACCCCCTATGCCACCCGCCCACACGCGTCATACGCCGAACCTTTATGCCTGCAGCCGACCCTTTCCGCGCTCTGCCTCGCGTCGCCTTCGCGTCGCGCGGCGCCCGCCGTGCCTGGCAAGCGCTCGCGTTGAGCACCGCGCTCGCGACACTCGTCGGGTGCAGTACTACGGTGCCGCCGCGCGACACACCTGCGTTCATCGACAACGTCACGCTGTTTCCGCTTGGTCGCTATGACCAGGACGTCGACCACTGGCTCGATCCGCAGAGCCCGGATTACGACCAGCCGTTCCTCAGTGCCGCCGAGCAGCGCGCACATTTCGACGCACTGTTCGCGCGTTACTTCGGCACGGGCGCGAACGCGCCGTCGCCATGGAACGGTGCGTACGTCAGCGCGCGCGTCTTTCGCGAACAGGGACAAGACATTGCCGCGCTGCAACAGCATCGCATCGACAAGTTCGACAATACCGGCAAGCACGGCCGCGTGATCGGCTACGGCGAAAACTTCCGGCCGCACGACAACGCATGGATCGACGCAATCGCCCACGATATGAACGTCGCGCAGTTCACGCAGATGCCCGTCTACCAGCCGGAGCGGCGCGCGATCGCAACCGGCAATCTGATGGTGCGCGAGCTGCCGACCACCGATCCGTCGTTCTACGACCATCGTCTGGCCGGCGAAGGCTATCCGTTCGACAATCTGCAAATCTCGGCGGTGCGCCCCGGCACGCCGCTCTATGTGCTCGGCGCGAGTGTCGACGGCGCGTGGCAGTACGTGCAAACGCCGGACGTGCAAGGCTGGGTGCGCAGCGACGGCGTCGCGTTCGCCGACGACCGCTTCATCGACAGCTGGCGCGCGGCGGCCGGCAAGTCGCTGGGCGCGGTGATCGTCGCGTCGGCAGCGCTGAGCGACAGCCGCGGCGTGTTCCGCTTCGACGCGCCGGCGGGCACGATATTGCCGTTGCTGCCGTCGTTGCCCGCAGCGGCGGCGCGCGGCTCCGCTAGCAGTTCTACAAGCACCTCCGCGAGCAGCGAGGCCGGCAGCGAGACGCCCCCCGGCGCCATCCGTGCCGCCAGCAGCGAAACCAGCGCCAGCGCTCCCACGGTGCGCCAGTTGCTGATACCCGCGCGCGGCATCGACGGCCGCGCGCTGATCGTCACCGCGTCGCTCGACGACAGCCAGATCGCACCGATGCCGCTCGCCGCGACGCCGCGCCATCTGGCAACGCTGATGAAGGCGCTGATCGGGCGGCCGTACGGGTGGGGCAACAGCGGGCTTTACAACGACTGCTCGTCGGAACTCCAGAGCATCTTCGCCGCGTTCGGCGTATGGCTGCCGCGCCATTCGTCGACGCAGATGAGCGCCGGCCGCATGGTCGACCTGTCTGCGTCGACACCCGCTGAGCGGCTCGACTATCTGGCGCGGCATGGTTCGCCGTATCGCACGCTGATCTATATCGGCGGCCACGTGATGCTCTACATCGGCAACACGACGCGCGACGGCATCACGGTGCCGGTCGTCTATCAGGACGTATGGGGCTTGCGGCCCGCCGACAACAGCCGGCGCGCGGTGATCGGCGGCTCGGTGATCCTGCCCCTCGACGAGCACATCCCGGAGGACGCGACGCTGCAGTCGCTCGCCGCCACCCGCACGTTCCAGCTCAGCATTCTCGGCGCGCCCGCGGGCAGCGCGCCGCCGTCCGCACCGCCGCCGGACGAGGACAACCCGGCCGGATAGCGCGCGGGCGATCGGCTAAGGCGGGCTCCCGCGCGCCAAAAATATTTTTCCCGGCGTGTCGATCCGGCGGTCACGAACTCGTCGTAACGTTGAAGATCTGGCTTATGAAGCTGGTCTTGCCACTGAGGATCCCGTTACTTCAAGGAGTCACCGTCATGTCTAGCGCAGTCAAACCCATCCCCGATGGGATGCACTCACTCACGCCGTACCTGGTCTGCAAGAATGCGGCCGAAGCGATCGCGTTCTACACGAAAGCCTTCAACGCCGTCGAACAGATCCGCCTGCCGGGGCCGGACGGCAAGGTGATGCACGCGACGCTGAAAATCGGCGACTCGATGCTGATGCTGACCGACGAATGGCCCGAACATCAGATGTTCGACCCGAACACGCTGAAGGGCAGCCCGGTCACGATTCACCTGTACGTGCCCGACGTCGATGCAAGCTACAAGCAGGCGGTCGACGCGGGCGCCACCGCCTGCATGCCCGTCACCGACATGTTCTGGGGCGACCGCTACGGTCAGGTTCAGGACCCGTTCGGCCACAAATGGTCACTCGCGACGCACACGCGCGATCTGAGCCCCGACGAAATCCAGAAGGCGATGAGCGCGTGCTCGTCGGCCGAGCAGAAATAGCCCGCTTGCAAGCTGCTTTTGAGCAGCCGGTAAGCGGCTGTACCCGGAGGCGATCGGCGGATAATCGCCTGGTGATGGCTGCTCACCGCGGGTGAAGAGCCCCCCGATCGCTGAATGACCGCAAAACGGCGGCGCGGCTTCCTCGCCGCACCGCCGCCCGCCGTTCCAAAAAACCCCGAAGCCAATCCGCAGCGGTTCCAAAGGAGCAACGTCATGCAGAAAATCGCACCCTGCCTGTGGTT
>NZ_DASXHN010000312.1:0-3219 GCF_036488505.1 Paraburkholderia sp.
GCTGGTGCGCGACGACGGCAAGACCGTCTCGCTGATCGACGAGCTAAACGATGGTCGCCCGGTAGTCCTCACGTTTATCTACACGACGTGCACGACTATCTGTCCGATGATGAGCCGGACCTTTGAAGAATTGCAGGGCAAGCTGGGCGGTGATCGCGACAAGGTCCATCTGGTATCGATCTCGATCGACCCGGAGCAGGACACGCCGGCACGTCTGAGAGCCTATGCCGCACGTTTCGATGCCGGTCCCGAATGGCACTATTATACCGGCACCGTCGAGGCCAGCATCGCGGCGCAGCGCGCGTTCAACGTCTATCGCGGCGACAAGATGAATCACACGGCGGCAGCATTCTTCCGCGCCGCGCCGGGCAAACCCTGGCTGCGGATCGACGGCCTTGCGACGCCGGCCGAACTGTTCAGCGCCTATCACGATGTCGTTGCCGCGAACTAATCGTCTGAGTTCGGGCCGGGAGCGAACAAATTGGCGACGAAGCATCGTGTCCTGATTGCGGAGGATCAGCATCTTCTGCGCGGCGGCCTGTGCGCGATGGTTTCCTCTCTGCCCGACTACGCGGTCGCCGGCGAAGCGCCGGACGGGCTGGCGGTGTGCCGTCTTGCCAATGAGCTGCTGCCCGATCTGATCCTGATGGATCTGTCGATGCCGTGCATGAGCGGCATCGAAGCGATTGCCGTGATCAAACACCAGACGCCGTCGATCCGCATCATTGCTCTGACGATTCACTGCAGCGACGAGCACGTGCGCGAGTCGCTCGCAGCGGGTGCGGACGCTTACGTGATGAAGGATGCGTCGTTCGATGAACTCGTCAGTGAGATGCGTCTGGTGATGCAGGGCGGGCACAACGCCGCACTCGACCAGCACAGGCAGCAGGCCATGTGCCCTGGTCTGCTGCCCGGTGCTTCGCTGCAGACGCAGATATGGGACACGCTAAGTGGCCGCGAGCGCAGCGTGTTGCGGCTCGTCGCGCAAGGCCACACCAATCGCGAAGTCGGCAAGCGCCTGAACCTGAGTCCAAAGACCATCGAAAAACACCGGGCGAGCCTGATGCGCAAGCTCGGAGTCACCAACGTCACGGGCCTCGTGCGCACTGCACTCGACATGGGCGTGCTCGCGCTGCCTCGCGAGGCGGACGAGTTCAACGGCTTCATCTGAACTGCGCCGGAACTGGAGGGTCTTTACCCATCCCTTTGGACGGGTCTCCCTACTTCTTGCCGATATAGACCTGAACAAGAATGCATGAAACGGCTTCGGTGTCATCGGAGCCGCGAGTCGATCGAAGGGGAAGGACGTGCACAGCGAAGTGTTCCCGATCAGGCCTGTGATGCGCGTGAGCCACGCTTGCCACGCACGCGTTCGAGCGGCGTGGCGACGCACCGGCGGTTTCACACTGCTCGAACTGCTTGTTGTGATGGTCATCATCGGCTTGCTGGCGGGACTCGTTGCACCACGTTATTTCGAGCAGGTCGGCAAGTCGAACACCAAGATCGCGCGGGCTCAGGTCGACTCGCTGAGTAAGGCGCTCGATCAATACCGACTCGACATGGGCGCGTATCCGACGACCGAGGAAGGCCTCCAGGCGCTCATGAACAAACCGCAGGACGCGACGCACTGGAGCGGACCGTATCTGCAGAAGGCGGTGCCCCCGGACCCGTGGGACCGCGCGTATCAGTACCGGTCGCCGGGCGAGCATGGCGACTACGACCTGTACTCGCTGGGCAAGGACGGTCAGGTGGGCGGAACCGGCGAGAACACCGATGTCACGTCCTGGTAAGGCGGAGGGTCGGGGGCTTTTGTGGTGCGCTTTGCTTTGTAGTGTGTAGTCAGCAAGGAGAATCAACGTGAAGTATCTGCTGCGCGTGTTCGATACCAGCGGTTCAGTGCAGACGCTTCGCGTCGACAGCGATTCGGTTGCGTCTGCCACCGCGCTTGCGCGCGCAAGAGGGCTGCGGGTGGTGTCGGTACGCGCGGACGCGCGCGGGCAGCGTTGCAGGGTCGGTTGGTCTGTCATGCCGACGTTACCTGGCGCCGGCTTCAATGTCGAATTGTTCGCCCGCGAGCTCGCAGCGCTGCTCGAAGCGGGCGTGGGCGTCGTCGACGCTCTGCGTACTCTGGGCGGCAACGAGCGGCGCGAAGCCTCAGCCGTCGTGTATCGCGATCTGCTGCGCCAGCTCGAAGAAGGGCAGTCGTTGTCCGCCGCGCTCGAACATGCGAGCCACGTGTTTCCTCCCGTGCTCGTTGCGTGCGTGAAAGCCAGTGAACAGACTGGTGGTCTTGCCGACAGTCTCACTCGCTACTCACGCAATAGCGCCTTGTTGCACGAACTGCGCGGGCGGGTGGTGTCCGCGGCGATCTATCCATCGGTGCTGCTGCTAGTCGGCGCAGCGGTCGTGCTGTTTCTGCTGGGTTTCGTCGTGCCGCGTTTTGCCACGCTGCTTGAACACAGCGGCCGTGAGCTGCCCCTGCTCTCCCAACTGTTGATGGCGTGGGGCGGCATGGTGCATGCACACGGCACGGGGCTGGCGCTAAGCCTCGCTGTGGTGTCGGTGACCGCTGTTTTAGCGCTGCGCAGACCGGCGGCGCGTAACTGGATCGCGGATCGCATGCTCGCGCTGCCGGGCATTGGCCAGCACTTCCGCGTGTTTCGACAGTCGCAATTCTTCCGCACGACCGCGATGCTCGTTGACGGCGGCATTCCTGCTGTGCGCGCCTTCGATCTCGCTTGCGGTCTCGTGGGCCGCGTCGACCAGGCCGCGGTCGCGGTCGCGATGCAACAGGTTCGCAACGGCGCCAGGATGTCTGATGCGTTCCAGCAAGCCGGCCTCGCGAACGCCATTACCTATCGTCTGCTGACCGTCGCGGAGAAAACCGGCGGGCTCGGTCCCGTGCTCGACAGGATCGCCGCGTTTCAGGAGGCACAAGTCTCGCGCACCATCGATCTGATCTCGCGCCTCATCGAACCCGCGATGATGATTGTTATCGGTGTGGTGATCGGAGGCATCGTCGTGCTGATGTACATGCCAATCTTCGAAATTGCGTCGAGCATCCAGTAGGCCGCCCTTGGGGGAACTCGCATGGACACCATCAGCGCGACACCCGAGACCCCCAGCGTTGAACTGCGCGACAGATTGCGCGCGCTCGGCGAGCGGCACGGCTCCGGCATTCGCGCGCTGGAAGAGCTGATGGCACAGGCGGCGCTCGAC
>NZ_DASXHN010000363.1:0-8034 GCF_036488505.1 Paraburkholderia sp.
GAACGTCATCCGCAAGGGCTGAAGATGACCGAGCTGTCGCGCCGTCTGATGGTGACGGGCGGCAACGTCACCGGCATCACGGATCAGCTCGAAAAGGAAGGGCTGGTGGTGCGCGACACCGACCCGAACGATCGCCGCTCGATCAGCGTGTGCCTGACGCCGGCCGGCCGCAAGGCGTTCGACAAGATGGCGGTCGCGCACGAGCAATGGGTCGTCGAAATGTTCGGCGGCCTCAGCGTCGACGAAAAAATGCAAACCCACCAGGACCTCGGCAAGCTCAAGCAACATCTGCTCGACAGCCTCAGAGGCTGACCCCGCACAGGAGACAGACATGACACGATCCAACGCCGACGCGCTGCTGGCCGGCAACCGCCTGACGCTCGCCGGATACGAAGCGAAGCACTTCGGCTGGTCGGTGAGCAACAAGGTCGCGACGATCACGCTGAACCGCCCCGAGCGCAAGAACCCGCTCACCTTCGAATCGTATGCGGCGTTGCGCGACCTGTTCCGCGACCTCGCGTACGCGACCGACGTCAAAACGGTCGTGCTGCACGGCGCCGGCGAAAACTTCTGCTCCGGCGGCGACGTGCACGACATCATCGCGCCGCTGATCGATCTGCCGATGCCTGAACTGCTGCTGTTCACGCGCATGACCGGCGACCTCGTGAAGGCGATGCGCCATTGCCCGCAGCCGATCATCGCGGCGGTCGATGGCGTATGCGCCGGCGCCGGCGCGATCCTCGCGATGGCCTCGGATATGCGTCTGGCCACCGCGCGCAGCAAGCTCGCGTTCCTGTTCACGCGCGTCGGCCTCGCGGGTTGCGACATGGGCGCCTGCGCGATCCTGCCGCGCATCATCGGCCAGGGGCGCGCCGCCGAACTGCTGTTCACCGGCCGTTCGGCAAGCGCTGACGAAGCGCATGCGTGGGGCTTCTACAACCGCCTGTGCGAACCGGCCACGCTTCTCGAAGAAGCCCACCAGCTCGCGGCCGATCTCGCGGCCGGCCCGAGCTTCGCACACGGCATCACGAAGAAGATGCTGCACCAGGAATGGAGCATGAGCATCGACGAAGCTATCGAATCGGAAGCGCAGGCCCAGGCGATCTGCATGAGCACGCGCGATTTCGAGCGCGCATACAACGCGTTCGCGGCGAAGACGCGGCCCGTGTTCGAAGGAGACTGAGTTGAGCGCCGATCACCGGAACCCTGAAGTGGATCTGCATAGCCCGCTCGCGTGGCCGTTCTTCGAGCCGCGCCACCGCGAACTCGCGGCCGCTATCGACGCATGGTGCCGCGCACATCTCGAGCATGACGCGCACGGCGACACCGATGCGACGTGCCGGCGGCTCGTGCGTGAACTCGGTACGGCAGGCTGGCTGAAATACGGCGTCGGAGGCGTCGCGTACGGCGGCCACGGCGACACGATCGATACGCGCGCGGTTTGTCTGCTGCGCGAAACGCTTGCGCGCCATTCGGGCCTCGCCGATTTCGCGCTTGCAATGCAGGGCCTGGGTTCGGGTGCGATCTCGCTCGCGGGCACGCATGAACAGAAGTCCCGCTATCTGCCGCGCGTCGCGAGCGGCACGGCGATCGCCGCGTTCGCGCTATCGGAGCCGCAAGCGGGCTCGGATGTCGCGGCAATGGCGCTCGCCGCGCGCGAAGACGGCGATCAGTACGTGCTCGACGGCGAAAAGACGTGGATATCGAACGGCGGCATCGCCGACTTTTATGTGGTATTCGCGCGCACCGGCGAAGCCCCGGGCGCGCGCGGCATCAGCGCGTTCGTCGTCGATGCCGATACGCCGGGCTTAGAAATCGCCGAACGCATCGACGTGATCGCGCCGCATCCGCTCGCGCGCCTGCGCTTCACGGGCGCGCGCGTAGCGCGCAGCCAGATGCTCGGCTCGCCCGGCGAAGGCTTCAAGATCGCGATGCGCACGCTCGATGTTTTCCGCACGTCGGTGGCGGCGGCATCGCTTGGCTTTGCGCGTCATGCGATGGCCGAAGCGCTCGCGCGAGCGTCGTCGCGCCAGATGTTCGGACAAACGCTCGGCGACTTCCAGTTGACGCAAGCGAAGCTCGCGCAGATGGCGCTGACCATCGACAGCAGCGCGCTGCTCGTCTATCGCGCCGCATGGCTGCGCGACCAGGGCGAGAGCGTCACGCGCGAAGCCGCGATGGCGAAGTGGCACGCAAGCGAAGGCGCGCAGCAGGTGATCGACGCGGCCGTGCAGCTATACGGCGGCATGGGCGTGCAAAGCGGCACCGCGGTCGAGATGCTGTACCGCGAGATCCGCGCGCTGCGCATTTACGAAGGCGCGACCGAGGTGCAGCAGTTGATCATCGGCCGCGATCTGCTAAAGACGCATGCGGCCGCGAACGGTAACCCGTCATGAACGCGTCGTTCGAGCGGCCCGTGCGCATTCGCTTCTCGCACTGCGATCCGGCGGGCATCGTGTACTTTCCGCAGTACCTCGTGATGACCAATGTGCTCGTCGAAGACTGGTTCAACGAGGGCCTGCGGATCGACTACGCGCACATGATCAGGCAACGCAGGATCGGTCTGCCGATCGTCAAGCTCGACTGCGAATTCTCGCGGCCGAGCCAGATGGGCGAAACAATCCTGCTGACGCTCAGCGTTGCCACGATCGGCCGCAGTTCGATCGGCATCGAAATTCGCGGTCATTGCAACGGCGAAACGCGCTTTCGCTCGCAGCAAAAACTCGTGTTCATGTCGTTCGACACCAGCAAATCCATTGCTATTCCCGGCGACATCGCGAGCGCGCTCGCAGCGTTCGCCCCACCGTCCCCGTCCACCGAGGCGCATCGCTGATGAAAAAAGCTCTCCTTCCCGCCGGCTGGATCAAACCGCGCGGCTACGCGAACGGCGTCGCGGCGACCGGCACGCAGGTATTTATCGCCGGCCAGATCGGCTGGGACGAACAGGCACAGTTCCACACCGACGACTTCGCCGCGCAATCCGCCCAGGCGCTGAAGAATCTGCTGGCCGTGCTGCGCGAAGCGGGCGGCAAACCCGAAAATTTGGTGCGGCTCACGTGGTACGTGACCGACAAGCGCGAGTACCTGGCGTCGCTGAAGGATATCGGCCGCACGTTTCGCGAGCTGATCGGCGACTACGACATCGCGATGAGCGCGGTGCAGGTCGTCGCGCTGATGGAAGACCGCGCGAAGGTCGAGATCGAGGCGACCGCGGTGATTCCGCATTGACCGTGGTACGCATCCAGAACCCGCGCCCACGCTCTCACACCTAACCGAAGCGCACTGTCCGGCTCAACGCCCCCGGAGACCATGATGGAACCGTCAGCACACGTCGACACCTTCGCGCGCGACAATCTTCCGCCGCAGGATCAATGGCCCGTCTTTCTGTTCGACAATCCGGACATCGCGTATCCGCCACGGATGAACTGCGCGACCGAACTGCTCGACCGCACCGTCGAAGCGGACCATCGTGACCGGCCGGCCATCTGGTCGGACGTGGACGGCAAACCGCACGCAACCACCTACGGTGCACTGCTGGCGCTAGTGAACCGCAGCGCCCATGTGCTCGTCGATGAAATGGGGCTGCAGCCGGGCAACCGCGTGCTGCTGCGGGGTCCAAACACGCTGCAGATGGCCGTCGCGATGCTCGCGGCACTGAAAGCGGGTCTCGTCGTCGTGCCGACGATGCCGCTGCTACGCGCGAAGGAACTCAAGCAAGTCATCGAGAAAGCGCAGGTCACCGCCGCGCTATGCGATGCGCGCCTGACCGCAGAACTCGAACGCTGCATGAATCCACAGGACGAGTTCTACTGCGCGACCCTGACGCAAATGCGCCGCTTTCACGACGATTCCGCCGATTCGCTCGACACGCTCGCGCTCGACAAACCCGAGCACTTCACCGCGTGCGACACCGCCACCGACGACGTCTGCCTGATCGCATTCACGAGCGGCACGACCGGCTCGCCGAAGGGCTGCATGCATTTCCACCGCGACGTGATCGCGATGTGCGATCTGTTCCCGCGCCATGTGCTGAAGCCGTCTCCGAGCGATATCTTTTGCGGCACGCCGCCGCTCGCGTTTACGTTCGGCCTGGGCGGGCTGCTGTGTTTTCCGCTACGCGCCGGCGCGTCGACGGTGCTGATCGAAAAGCTCACGCCGCCCACTCTGCTGGAAGCAGTCGAGCGTTTTCACGCGACCGTCATGTTCACCGCGCCGACTTTCTATCGGCAGATGGCGCCGCTCGTGGCCACGCATAACGCGTCGTCACTGAAGAAGTCCGTGTCGGCTGGCGAGGCGCTGCCCGATTCGACGCGGCGTCTATGGCGCGATGCGACCGGCATCGACATGATCGATGGGATCGGCGGCACCGAGCTGATCCACATTTTCATTTCGTCGCAGGGTGCGGAGATCCGGCCGAACGCGATCGGACGCGCCGTGCCGGGCTATGTCGTTCAAGCCGTCGACGACGACATGCAACCGGTGCCGCCCGGCACGATCGGCAAGCTCGCGGTGCGCGGACCGACCGGCTGCCGTTATCTCGCCGACGACCGGCAACTGCGCTTCGTGCGCGACGGCTGGAATCTGCCGGGCGATTCGGTGTATGTCGACGCGGACGGCTACGTGTTCTACCAGGCACGCGCCGACGACATGATCGTGTCGGCCGGCTACAACATCTCCGGCCCGGAAGTCGAAAGTGTGCTGCTGCAACACGAGGCGGTGGCCGAATGCGGTGTGATCGGCGTGCCGGACGAAACGCGCGGGCAGATCGTCAGGGCCTTCGTCGTGGTCAATCCCGGCTATACGGCCGACGACAAACTGGTCGCGCAACTCCAGGATTTCGTTAAAAATAGCGTGGCGCCGTATAAATATCCCCGCGTCATCACCTTCGTCGGCGCGCTGCCGCGCACCGAAACCGGCAAGCTCAAACGTTTCGAGTTGCGCACGATGACGTAACGCACTTCTTTTTGCAGCTGATCGGCTGCGCGGAGGCAGACTGCATGTCCGGCTCTTTCATCGAAGTCGTCGCCCAGGATGGCGGCCGTTTCAACGCGTATGTCGCGCGCCCCGCGCAAGGCTCCGGCCCGGGGCTCGTGCTGCTGCAGGAAATCTTCGGCGTCAACGACACGATGAAGGCGAGCGCCGATCGCTACGCCGAAGAGGGCTACGTCGTGCTGGTGCCCGACCTCTTCTGGCGCATCAAGCCCGGCATCGAACTCGGTTACGGCGAAGCCGACATGCAACAGGCGCGCGGCTATCTGAGCCAGTTCGACGCGGATCTCGCGGTCAACGACATCGCCGCTACCATCGCCGCTTTGCGCGAGCTGCCCGAACAGGTCGGCAAAGTCGGTACGGTCGGCTACTGCCTCGGCGGCAAGCTCGCGTTTCTGAGCGCGGCGCGCACCGACGTCGATTGCGCGGTCAGCTATTACGGCGTCGGCCTCGATGCGCTGCTCGACGAAGTGCCGGCGATTCGCTGCCCGATGGTGTTTCATTTCCCCGAAAACGACGCGCACTGCCCGCCCGCAACCCGCGAGCGCATTAGCGCCGCGTTGCGCGCGCGGCCGCACATCGAGCAATACGTGTACCCCGGTTGCGACCACGCATTCGCGGCGCCGCAGCGCGCGCAGTACGACAAGCCGGCCGCGATGATGGCGTATTCGCGCTCGCTCGCGCTGCTGCGCAAGGTGCTCGGTCCGGTCTACGATCTGAACGCGCTGTGGGAAGCGCATTGCTACCACGAGTTTGCGACGCGCGACGTCGATGCGGTGATGCCGACGATGGTCGCCGAGCCATACGTCAATCACGTTCCGACGATGACTGGTGGCGTCGGGCATGACAGGCTCAAGCGTTTCTATACGCATCACTTCGTCAACTCGAATCCGCCCGACACCAAGCTGATTCCGATTTCCCGCACGATCGGCTCGGACCGTATCGTCGATGAATTCATTTTCAGTTGCACGCATAGCTGCGAGATCGACTGGTTGCTGCCGGGCGTCGCGCCCACCGGCCAGTATTTCGAGGTGCCGATGCTGGCGGTCGTGTGCTTCCGCGGCGACAAGCTTTACAACGAGCACATCTATTGGGATCAGGCTTCGGTGCTGGTGCAGGTCGGACTGCTCGATCCCGAGGGGCTGCCGGTGGCGGGCATCGAAAGCGCACGCAAGTTGCTCGACGAGACGTTGCCGTCGAATCAGTTGATGGGTGGCAAGTCGAAGGTCTGAGCATGAAGGGCGGCTGGCGGCCCAACTGCCGGTTCTCCACCACGCCCCAAGCTCAGGATTTCGTAGTTGTGACGCACACAGGAGCCCCCGCATGACTCAGTCCCTTCACGGCAAGCAACGCTGGCTCGCGCTGATGGTGCTGTGCCTCGGCGTGCTGATGATCGTGCTCGATACGACGATCGTGAACGTCGCGCTGCCATCCATCGCGGCCGACCTCGGCTTTAGCGAGACCTCACTCGTGTGGGTCGTCAATGCATACATGCTCACGTTCGGCGGCTGCCTGCTGCTCGGCGGACGGCTCGGCGATCTGTATGGCCACCGGCGACTCTTTCTCGGCGGTATCACGCTGTTCACGCTCGCGTCGCTCGCGTGCGGGCTCGCGAATTCGCAGATCCTGCTGATCGCCGCGCGCGCCGTGCAGGGTCTGGGCGGCGCAGTCGTCTCCGCGGTGTCGCTGTCGTTGATCATGAATCTGTTCACCGAAGCGGGCGAGCGCGCGAAAGCGATGGGCGTGTATGGCTTCGTCTGCGCGGGAGGCGGCAGCATTGGCGTGCTGCTCGGCGGGCTGCTGACGAACCTGCTCAGCTGGCACTGGATCTTTCTCGTCAATCTGCCGATCGGCATCGCGGTGTACGCGCTCTGCGTCGCGCTGCTGCCGTCCGTGCGCGGGCACGCTCACGGCGAACGGCTCGACGTGGCCGGCGCGCTCAGCGTAACGGCATCGCTGATGCTGGCCGTCTACGCGGTCGTCAACGGCAACGAGGCCGGTTGGACCTCGCTATCAACGCTCGGTCTGCTCGGCGCGGCGCTCGCCCTGCTCGCGCTGTTCCTGCTGATCGAAGCGAAGGTCGAACATCCGTTGATGCCGCTGGGTCTCTTGCGTTTGCGCAACGTCGCGACTGCGAACGTGGTCGGCGTGCTATGGGCGGCCGCGATGTTCGCGTGGTTCTTTATTTCGGCGCTGTACTTGCAACGCGTGCTCGGCTATCGGCCGTTGCAGGTCGGGCTCGCATTCCTGCCCGCGAACCTGATCATGGGGTTCTTTTCGCTCGGCCTGTCGGCCCGCGTGGTGATGCACTTCGGACTGCGCCGGCCACTCGCGGCGGGTCTGCTGACCGCCGCCTGCGGACTCGCGCTGTTCGCGCGGGCGCCCGTCGACGGCAGCTTCGTGCCCGACGTATTGCCTGGCATGATCCTGCTCGGCTTCGGCGCGGGCATCGCGTTCAATCCGCTGCTGCTTGCCGCGATGAGCGACGTCGATCCGGCCGATTCGGGTCTCGCCTCGGGCATCGTCAATACGTCGTTCATGATGGGCGGCGCGCTCGGCCTCGCGGTGCTCGCGAGCCTGGCGGCCGCGCGCAGCGATGCGATGCCGGCATCGACGAGCCCGGGCGCCGCGCTCAATAGCGGCTATCACGTCGCGTTTCTATTCGGTGCGATTTTTGCCGCGATCGCGGGGATTCTCGGGCGCTTGCTGTTGCGGCCGGGGCTTGCGGGTGGCGCGCAATTGCAAGCGGCTGGCGATGCGTCATCGCCGGCGGTCGACGCTTCGCGCGACTCGCGCGCGGCGACGGAGAACTATTGAGCGGCAGGCGCTGTCGTCGCGGCTGCGCCGCATTTCGAGCAGTATGGGGAGCAGTTCTATCCGGTGACGGGGATGGGCGGCGTCGAGAGGTGTGGTTGCCGTTGAACAGTTGACGGTCGATTTAGCGGATGGCCGCAGAGCTCGGCCATCCGCTAGATCGATTACGTTGCATGCCTGGTGTCATGCATCCCTGGTGCATCGTCATATTCGCGCGAAATATCCTTATTC
>NZ_DASXHN010000450.1:0-10312 GCF_036488505.1 Paraburkholderia sp.
CGGCTCGGCGGGCAGTGCCGCGGCGATCTGTTCCAACTGGTAATCGAACAGTTCGTTCGCTTCGGCAAGCGCCTGCCGGTAGATCAGCCATCCCGCGATGCCCACGCCGAGCAACACCAGTGCGAGCAGCCAGAACAGCAGTTGCCGGCGAATCGAGCGCATCGGCTCAGGCGTCCTTCGCAATCATGTAGCCGAGGCCGCGCACGTTGCGGATCAGCTCGGCGCCGAGCTTCTTGCGCAGCGCGTGAATATAGACCTCGACCGTATTGCTGCCGATCTCCTCGCCCCATCCATACATCTTTTCTTCGAGCTGGCTTTTCGACAGCACCGCCCCCGGTCGCGCGATCAGCGCTTCCAGCAGCGCAAACTCGCGCGCGGACAGCGGCACCGGCGCGCCGTCGAGCGTGACCTGGTGCGAGGCCGGATCGAGGGTCACATTGCCGTGGCGGATCGTCGAATCGCTGCGACCGGACTGGCGCCGGATCAGTGCACGCATACGCGCGCCGAGTTCGTCGAGATCGAAAGGTTTGACAAGGTAATCGTCAGCGCCGGCATCGAGGCCCTTCACGCGATCTGCGACCGCGTCGCGCGCGGTGACGATCAGCACCGGCAGCGCGTGACCGCGCGCACGGAGCGTGCGCAGCACCTGCAGGCCGTCGCGCTTGGGCAGGCCCAGGTCGAGCAGCGCCAGATCGTAAGGCTGGGCGGCAGCCGCGCGCAACGCCGCTTCGCCGTCTTCGACCCAGTCCACGGCAAAGCCTTCGCCGCGCAGCGCCTTGCGCACCCCTTCGGCGATCATCCGGTCATCTTCGACTAGCAGGATGCGCATGGTTGTCCGTCCGGAAACGTTGATGATGCCGCATTCTAGCGCCCGCCCCTCCGCCTGCGCACCGCCCTGCGCTTTTTTCAACGCAGTCTCGCGGCATGTCACTACAATGTGCGCTTTGCGTCGCGCGGTGACCTTCCCGTTCGCGCGGCGCCTGCGTAAGCAGCAACCATCCGTAGGTCGGTTTCGGCGTTTGGCAGGTTCGCGCGCGAGCCTTCCTTTCGGGCACGCGTCAAGCGACGCTCAGGCGATCGTGCGAGGCGGTGTGATGCCGTCGAACAGCCTCGAGTGCCGACCGCTAACGCATCTCCGCGCGCCGCATGCGCTTAGGCTGTGCCCGCCCATCTGGTTGTTTGCCTGTTCAGTCCTTTGCCCGTTTGGTCTTTCGCCCGTTCATGACGCACGCTTTTCTGTCTTCCGCCGCCCGCCGTCTGGCGTCGCGGCCGCTCCGTTCCTCCGCCGTCGCCGCATTCATGCGCACCCGGCTCGCGCGGCACACCGCAATCTGGCTGCTCGCCGCCGCGCTGGGCGCGGGCGCGCTACTGCCGCAGCCGGCACAGGCGCGCGTCAAGGCTACGCATCCGAGCGTCAACGTCACGACCGTGCTGCCGGAACCGGTGATGCGCGCTTTGCAACGCGCGCACGTGCCGCTGTCGTCGATCAGCGTCGTCGTCGAGAAAGTCGGCCAGCGCACGCCAATCCTTGCGCTGAACGCCGGCGAGCCGATGATGCCCGCCTCGACGATGAAGCTCGTCACCACCTATTCCGGCCTGTCGATTCTCGGCCCAGACTACCGCTGGCGCACGACCGCCTACGCTGACGGCACGCTAGACGCGAGCGGCGTGCTGCATGGCAATCTGTACATCCAGGGCACAGGCGACCCGAAGCTCGTACCCGAAGAACTGATCGATCTCGTGCAGAAGATTCACAAGGCGGGCATCAACGGCGTCGACGGCGCGCTGGTGCTCGACAAGCGCTACTTCGATCCGTCGACGCGCGATCTCCCCGCCTTCGACGACGACGTCACCGCGCCGTACAACGTCGGCCCCGATCCGCTGCTGTACGCGTTCAAGTCGCTGTCGTTCACGCTGACGCCGTCGCCGGACGGTACGGTAGCAATTGACGTGCTGCCCGCGCTCGCGCAACTGCGCATCGACAACCACTTGCGCGCGACGCATGGCCCCTGCCGCGGCGACACGGCGGCGCTCGCACCGACGGTCACGCCGCAGCCCGACGGCACGCTCGTCGCATCGTTCAGCGGCGACTTCCCTGCGCGCTGCGAGCCGCGCACGATCAATGTCGCGGTGCTCGATCACTCGGCGTTCTTCGCCGGTGGCTTTCTGGCGCTGTGGCAGCAAACCGGCGGTACCTTCCACGGCACGACGCGCGAAGGCGCGGTGCCGGCCGGCGCGAAACTGGTCGCGACGCACGAGGGCCCGATGCTGTCCGACATCGTTCGCGACATCAACAAGTTCAGCAACAACACGATGGCGCGCAACCTGTTCCTGACGATCGGCGCGGCCGAGGAAAAAGCGCCTGCGACACCCGCGAAGGCCGCACGCGCGATCGAGGACTTCTTGCGCCGCGACAGTCTGAACCCCGAGTATCTGACGCTCGAGAACGGCTCCGGTCTGTCGCGCAACGAGCACATCACCGCGCTCGCGCTCGCCGATCTTCTGCAACGCGCGAACGCCAGCCCGGTCGCGCAGGTGTTCGTCGAATCGCTGCCGATCGCCGGCGTCGACGGCACGATGCGCAACCGCCTGATCAACCAGGGCGCGGGCGGCAATGCGCATATCAAAACCGGCACGTTGCGCGACGTGCGCGCGATCGCCGGCTATGTGGCGTCGGCCGATGGCAACAGCTACATCGTGGTCAGCCTGATCAACGACCCGCATTCGGAAGCGGCGCGTGCTGCGCACGACGCGCTGCTCGAATGGGTGTACGACGGGCCTTCGCAGGGCTTCACGAAAGTCTCGGCCCCGATCGAAGAGCCGCGCGCGCAGCCTAAGAAAAACCCGCGCAAGCGCGCCGGCCACTGAGGAATTCTTCTAGCGAAGCCACCCGCGGCAAGGTCCTAACCGTGTACGCTGTCGAGCAACGTGCGGCGCGTGAGATACGCGATCGAGAGACAACAGATCGGAGTCAAGCGATCGGGAGTCAAGCGATCGCGAGACAAGCGATAACCGCTCGGGCCGCACCGGCTGCGCGTGTCGCCCGGCGACCCAGACCGCGCAGCCCACACCAACGACAACGACACCGCCCGCCGTGCACTCCGCGGCGGTCAGGGACAAGGAAGGGAGACACGATGCAATTCAATGCCGAATTGCTGCTGCTCGCCATGGCGCCCGTCTTTCCCGGCTGCACCGGCTGGGAGGCGTGGCACCCGCGGCGCATGCGCCCCGCCGCGCGGTTCGATAGCTGGCGCGACGCGCTGTGCAATACCGCGCTCGCGTTGATGCAGCAGGCCACCGACAAGCTCGCGTGGCTCGCGATCATCCGTGTCTACGCATTTTTCCGTACGCACTACCGCAACCGCATCCATAGGTGGCAGCCCGCGTGGGTGTCGTTCGTCGTGCTGTTCGTCGCACACCACCTGCCCGAGTACCGGTTTCATCGCTATGGCCATCCAATGCGCTGGCTGCGGGCCGCGCGCGTCGCACATCACTCGTCGGAGCGGATCAATTCTTCGACCGCGTTTCGTCAGAGCGTGATGTATCCGGTTGCCTGCGTGCGGCTGTTCCAGGCGCGGCTCGCGACCCTCGGCTTTGCGCCGCAAAAATACCGAGCGCGCGCGTCGTGAACACCGCCCGCATGGCGCACCGTTCATCGCTCGCAGCGCATTAAATTGGCAGCAGCATTAGAAGCGCGATCGCGTCCGCCGGCGCACGGGCTTTCGGGCATGGAGTCAGGCAGCAAACCGCGCGACACGGTCAGTCGCGCAATCGGTGAGCAGTCAGGCTCGGATGCAAATCATACGGTCGCGTTTCACCCACCATGCAGGCCGTAGAAGATTCTGTAAGCTGTCGTCACGCCGCCGACGCGGCGGGCGCCGCCTGCAACACATGGCACAAGGGCCACATACGAGGAGATGCAGTCAACATGAATCAAACCGCTTCGAAAAAACATCAATGGGTGCGCGTCACGCAAATCGCCATGGCGAGCGCAGCGTTCGCCGCGCTCGCGGCATGCGGCGGTGGCGGCGATGACAACAATTCGAGCAGCAACACGCCGCCCGGTGGGGTCAAACTGCAGGTCGTGTCGTTCGGCGACAGCCTGTCGGACGTCGGCACTTACGGCCCGTCCGTCCAGGCGAGCGTCGGTACCGGCGGCGGCCGCTTCACGACGAATCCAGGCGAAATCTGGACGCAGAAGGTCGCCGAATACTACGGCGGCACGCTGGCTCCAGCATACGTAGGCGGCTTCGGTCAGCCGCTCACCGCGGCCGGTGGCCTCGGTTACGCCCAAGGCGGTTCGCGTGTCGATCTGCAGCCGGGCGAAGGCTACGCGCCGAACAACCTGGCAGCGACGACGGTGCCGGTTACGCAACAGGTTTCCGAGTATCTGGCCGCGCACAACAGCTTCAATTCGAACCAGCTCGTGCTAATGAACGGCGGCGCGAACGACATCTTCATTCAGGCGCAGGCTGTCTCGGATGCCGGTACGGCGGCGGCCACCCAGGTGCTGCAAGGCGGCGGCTCGGCGAGCGCCGCGCAGACCGCGGCGACCAACGCGTCGCTGGCGGCGACGCCGGCCGCGCTGCAGGCGGTCAGCGTCGCGGCGGCGAAGTTCGTCGGTACGGTCCAGCAGGTGGTCGCTGCCGGCGCGACTCATGTGGTGGTGGCGGACGTGCCCGATATCGCGCAGACGCCGCAGGGGCTCGCCGCTGGTGCGCAGGGCCAGGCGCTCTTCAACGCGCTGGTTCAGACCTACAACGGCACGCTGCAGCAGGCGCTGGCGTCGAACAAGCAGGTCATCTACGTGAGCACGTTCGCGTGGCAGGACCAGACGATGGCCAACTATCAGTCGTTGGGTTTCACCGTGTCGAATACCGGCACCGGGTGTAACCTGGCGTCGATGGCCGCCAATGCGACCGCTTATGCGACGAAGAACCCGGCCGTCCTTCTGCCGGGTCAGACGGCGGCGTCGTTCGGGAGCGCGTTCGGGTCGTCGCTGTTCTGTTCGCCGCAGACCTATACGGTGGCCGGTGCGGACCAGAGCTACATGTTCGCAGACCTCGTGCATCCGACCACGCACCTGCATGCGCTGTTCGCGCAGCAGGTCGAGAAGCAGATCGCGGCAAGCGGGCTTGGGAAGTAAAGCGGGTTGGCTGACGGACTGGCATGGTCACCAGCCAGTTCGCAGCCTCGATGACTGTTGAGCGAAACGAAAGGCCCGGCTGCCGTTGAACGAAGCCGGGCCTTGTTTTTTTTATCCGTCGGCAGGAAGCATCCGCATCGCCACGGAGGCTCGACCCAGCTTTCAGCCTTGTGCCTCGAAAGCCGCCGCCGCGCGCCCCAGCCGGTCGTTGACCGCTATCCATTCGATCGTATCCGGCAGCTTCTCGATCAGAATTCGCGTAACGTCCGCGCGGTCGAGCGCCCGCAGCAACCCATATAGCTCGCGTGCGTAGACGTCCGGATCTTCCGGCGCCGCGACGAAATGTACGGCTTCGGCATCGGCCCAGTGGCCGGCGCGCGATGCGCGCGCGACCAGCGCGACACGCTCGCCTGCTTCGCGCGCCTCGAGCAGCGGCTCGAGCTCATTGAACGGCAGCAATGCGAGCGGCGTGCGCGGCGCGTAATGCGCCTTCAACGTGCCCGACGCACGTGGCGCGGTCGCATCGGATCCATCGGGCAGACGCGGCGCCTCGCCGAGCACGTCTGCGATATCCCGCGGCGTCACGCGACCCGGCCTGAGCAGCGCCGGAAAACCGCGCGACAGATCGACGATCGTCGACTCGATCCCCACATCCGACGCGCCGCCGTCGAGCACATGGATCGCACCGCCGAACTCGTCGCGCACATGCTGCGCGGTGGTCGGACTCACATGCCCGAAGCGGTTCGCGGACGGCGCCGCCACGCCGCCGTGCCCGCCGCGCAACGCGCTGAACGCGTCGAGCAGCGCCTGCGCAACCGGGTGCGACGGGCAGCGCAACGCCACTGAATCCTGCCCGCCGCTGACCGCCGCCGGGATCCGCGCGGCCCGCTTGAGGATCAGCGTGAGCGGCCCTGGCCAGAACGCGTCGATCAGACGCTGCGCGTGCGCCGGCAAATACTCGACCCAGTATTTCGGATCGCCCTGCGGGGCCAGATGCACGATGACGGGATGATTGGCCGGTCTGCCCTTTGCCGCGTAAATGCGTGCGACCGCGTCCGGGCTTTCGGCATCGCCGCCGAGGCCGTAGACGGTTTCCGTCGGAAACGCGACGAGCTCGCCCGCATCGAGCAGTGCGACCGCGTGCTGGATCTGCGCGGCGCTGACGCCGAACGCATTCGCGGCGCTGGCGGCGTCTTCGGCGGGTTTGTGTTGGTCCGGCATCGCGCGCGTCAGCTGGTGACGATATGCAGCAAGCGCGCGCAATCGCGCGCCGCGGTGCGGGCTTCGTCGAGCGTCGGCGCGGTGAAGTTGACGTGGCCCATCTTGCGGCCGCAGCGCGCCTCCTCCTTGCCGTACAGATGCAGCCGCGCGGCCGGCATCGCCGCAACCTCGTGCCACGGCGGCGTGACCGCTGCACGCTTCGGGCCGTCCGGGAACCACACGTCGCCGAGAATGTTCAGCATCACCGCCGGCGAATGTTGGCGCGTGTCGCCGAGCGGCATGCCGGTCATCGCGCGCACCTGCTGCTCGAACTGACTCGTCGCGCAGGCATCGACCGTGTAGTGGCCGGAATTGTGCGGGCGCGGCGCCATTTCGTTGGCGACCAGCGAACCGTCTTCGAGGATGAAGAATTCGACGCACAGCACGCCGACATAGCCGAGCTTGTCGGCAATCTGCAGCGCGGCCTGTTGTGCCTGCTGAACGAGCGCGGGCGTAGCGTCCGGCGCCGGCACGATCGTGTGAGACAGCACGCCGTCGCGGTGCGTGTTCTGCGCGAGCGGATAGACGACCGACGCGCCGCTTGCCGCGCGCGCGATGAGCGCCGAGACCTCGAACTTCAGAGGCAGGCGCTTTTCCAGCACGCACGGCACGCCGCCGAGCGACGCATGCGCCTCGCGCACTTCGTCCGCGTTGCGCACCCGAACCTGGCCCTTGCCGTCATAACCCATCCGCGCCGTTTTCAGGATGCCCGGCAGCACGGCTTCGAGCTGCGCGTCGCCGAGCGCGGCGAGCGCGTCCGACGACTCGATCACGACGTGCGGCGCGACCGTCACACCCGAGGACGCGATAAAGCGCTTCTCGGCGATGCGGTCCTGCGCGACCGCGACGCAGCGGCCGGCGGGGCTCACGAACGTGGTCTTCGCGACAAAATCGAGGCTCGTGGCCGGCACATTCTCGAATTCGGTCGACACCGCGGCGCAGAGCCGCGCGAGCTCGGTCAACGCCGCTTCGTCGTCATAGGCCGCGCGCACATGGCGGTCGGCGACCGCGCCCGCCGGACTGCTTTCGTCCGGGTCGAGCACGGCGACGCGATAGCCCATCGCCTGGGCGGCAAAGCAGAACATGCGGCCGAGCTGGCCGCCACCGACCATGCCAAGCCATGCGCCGGGCAGAATCGGTGAAACCGGTGTGTTGTCTAGGTTCATCTTGATGGTCGGTCGCGGCTGGATGCGCGTTGCGCTCGCATGGCGAGCCTCGGGCAAACGGCCGGGGGTCGGACAGGGACGTCTTGTGTTGAAACAAACAACAACCGGCGCGCTTACAGCGCCGGCAATACCATCGCGTGAGCCGCTTCATTCTGGCGCACGCGGAATGCCGCGAGCTTGTCCGCGTATTCGGCGCTGGTGCCACTCAAAAGCGACACCGCGAACAGCGCCGCATTCGCCGCGCCCGCCTCGCCGATCGCAAACGTCGCGACCGGTACGCCCTTGGGCATCTGCACGATCGAATGCAGCGAATCGACGCCCTTCAGGTACTTGCTCGCGACCGGCACGCCGAGCACCGGCACCGTGGTCTTCGCGGCCAGCATGCCCGGCAGATGCGCCGCGCCGCCCGCACCAGCGATGATCGCGCGAATACCACGCTCCCGCGCGCTTTCAGCATAGGCGAACATTTCGTCGGGCATGCGATGCGCGGACACGACCTTCGCTTCATACGGCACGCCGAATTCCTGCAGGATCGCGACGGCGTTTTTCATCACTTCCCAGTCGGAACTGGAGCCCATCAGCACGCCGACGACTGGCGCGCGATGCGTATGGGCGGTTTGTGCTTCACTCATCTTTACGGCTTCCCTGTTTGCGGACGATGCGCGCCTGATACGGCGCGCGCGATCAGTCGAGCTTGTGGCCGGTCAGGCGCTCGAGCGCTTCCTGGTACTTTTCGCCCGTTTTCACGACTACGTCGTCCGGCAGCTTCGGCGCTGGCGGCTCTTTCTTCCACGGCTGCGTTTCGAGCCAGTCGCGCACGAACTGCTTGTCGAACGACGGCGGGTTGGTGCCCACCTGGTATTGATCCGCCGGCCAGAAGCGCGACGAATCGGCCGTCAGCGCCTCGTCCATCAGATACAGCTTGCCGTGGTTGTCCAGACCGAATTCGAACTTGGTGTCCGCGATGATGATGCCGCGCGTCGCCGCATAATCGGCGGCTTCCTTGTACAAACGGATCGAGATGTCGCGGATCGTGGCCGATAGCTCGGTGCCGATGCGGCGCTCCATCTCGTGGTAGGTGATGTTTTCGTCGTGGTGACCCATCTCGGCTTTGGCAGCCGGTGTGAAGATCGGCTCGGGCAGTTTTTGCGCGTTCTGCATGCCCGCCGGCAGTTCCACCCCGCACACCGAACCGGTGGCCTGGTAATCCTTCCAGCCGCTGCCGGCCAGGTAGCCGCGCACCACCGCTTCGACTAGGATCGGCTCGAGGCGCTTGACGACCACCGCGCGGCCGCTGACCTGCTCGACTTCGTCCGGCGCAACCACCGACTCGGGCGCGACGCCCGTCAGGTGGTTCGGCACCACGTGCTGGAGTTTCTCGAACCAGAAGTTCGCCATCGCGTTCAGCACACGGCCCTTGTTCGGAATCGGCTCGCCCATGATCACATCGAAAGCCGACAGACGGTCGGTCGTGACGATCAGCAACTGGTCGTTGCCCACCGCATAGTTGTCGCGGACTTTACCGCGGCCGAGCAGCGGCAGCGAGCGGAGCGTGGATTCGTACAGGGTAGACATCGTCGTGGTTCGCTAAAAGTGGGGCAAAAATGTGAGCGGAACAAAAGGGAAACGCCGTTCCCCCGATGATGCGGGAACGGCGATCGGACGACAAGCTGGCCAGATAGCCAGCCGGCCAGGCGAAAGCCCGGCCAGAACGACAGCTTAGCGGACGACCTGCGCGAGCTCGCCCGACTTGTACTTCTCCGCGATTTTATCAAGCGAAACCGGCTTGATCTTGCCAGCCTGGCCTTCGCAGCCGAATTGCGTGTAGCGGTCGAGACAGACCTTCATCGCCGCTTCGCGCGCCGGCTTCAGATAATCGCGCGGATCGAACTTGCCCGGATTGGTCGCCATGTAGCGGCGAATTGCGCCGGTGATCGCGAGACGCAGGTCGGTGTCGATGTTGACCTTTCGCACGCCGTGCTTGATGCCTTCCTGGATTTCCTCGACCGGCACACCGTAGGTTTCCTTCATGTCGCCGCCGAATTCGCGGATTTCCGCGAGCAAGTCCTGCGGCACCGACGAGGAACCGTGCATCACCAGGTGGGTGTTCGGAATTCGCTGGTGAATTTCCTTGATGCGCTGGATCGACAGAATGTCGCCGGTGGGCTTCTTGCTGAATTTATACGCGCCGTGCGAGGTGCCGATGGCAATAGCCAAGGCGTCGCATTGCGTCAACTTGACGAAGTCGGCGGCCTGCTCCGGATCGGTCAGCAGTTGCTCGCGGGTCATCGTGCCTTCCGCGCCGTGGCCGTCTTCCTTGTCGCCCTTCATGGTTTCCAGCGAACCCAGCACGCCGAGCTCCGCTTCCACCGTCACGCCGATCGAGTGCGCCGCTTCCACCACCTTGCGCGACACGTTGACGTTGTATTCGTACGATGCCACCGTCTTGCCGTCCGCTTCCAGCGAACCGTCCATCATCACGCTGGTAAAACCGCTGCGGATGGCCGCCATGCAGACTGCCGGCGACTGCCCATGATCCTGATGCATCACGACCGGAATGTGCGGATACGACTCAATGGCTGCTTCGATCAGATGGCGCAGGAACGGCTCGCCCGCGTACTTACGCGCACCGGCGGACGCCTGCATGATGACCGGGGCGTTGACCTTGTCCGCTGCGAACATGATCGCCTGCACCTGCTCCAGGTTGTTCACGTTGAATGCCGGAATGCCATAACCGTTT
>NZ_DASXHN010000483.1:0-6064 GCF_036488505.1 Paraburkholderia sp.
AACGCTGAGTCCAGATCATCCGGATGTTCACTAATGAACGAATTTATTTCGTTAATCATTTCGAGGTGGCCTTCGTGCGGGCAGTCCCTCCGGTAGCACGAAACAATTGCCGGGATGGTGTTTCCCCATAAATCAAAATCCTGATTAAAGTATGCGCCAAACAACTGGTACATCCTCGGATAACGGTCTGACAGCATAGGTTTTCATTTATTCAACGTAAGCGGTGGGAATGTATTAGGGCATTCCATTGTGAGTTTGCCATTGCAGCACAACGACAACGTCATTCATTCGCGTCAGTTTTCCTGTCTTCCTCACTATCAGCAGGTGACGGCTGCCCTTGGACAGCCTGATTGGGAGTGAAAAGAGGCAGCGCTTGGGAGTGGGCAGCGTTTACTTGAAAGGAGCTACTCGCTGAGAAGAAGCCGCTTTAATTCGTCGAGGAATGACGCGGTTGTGTGACCCCAAGGTGCGGGGGCAACGTAAAAGCCATACATTTCGTCAAAATACTCGTCCAAGTCGACGGAATGGTCGAGCTTAAGGCGATCAATTTCACTAATAGTCAACGTGCGAAGCGTTTGGTCGCTCTCCTCGATGAAGCAGGAGATGATTTCCTGCACGTTGTTGCCCCATAAATCGAAATCCTGGTTGAAATAGGCATGAATCAAAAAATCGAGATTCGGGTAAGGTGATTTATTTTCCACGGCAGCCTCAGGGTGTCAGCTGGGTTGGCTACTCGCTCAGGAGGCGCCGTATCTCGTCAAGAAAGGCGGTCGTTGTGTAGCCTGCACCCTCGGGACGAAAGCCTCGCCTGAACAACTGTTTGAATGCAGCATCCAGGTCGTGCGGGTGTTCTGCGATGAACTCGTCTATTTCGCGGATCAGATTCTCATAGTCGTAAGGACTGTCTTTCTTGTAGCAAGAGACGATTTCTGGAACAGTTGCTCCGAACAGGTCAAAGTCCTGGCCGAAATACACGTCGAAAATGTGATCCATCTCTGGATAACGCTCTGAGGAACTCATCTACGGAGTCGCAATCGTACCGTGAAAGGATGTCTCGGATCTGGCCGACTGCCTACTCGCGCAGAAGACGCTTAAGTTCTTCTAGAAACGAAGCTGTCGTGTGGCCCCATAGCGCCGGGTCAAAATCTTGCCCGTAATCCTTTTCGAACGCTGAGTCCAAATCATCCGGATGTTCGCTGATGAACGAATTTATTTCGTGAATCATTTCGAGGTGGTTTTCTCGCGGGCACTCGCTCCGATAGCACGAAACTATCGCGGGGATCGTGTCTCCCGATAAATCAAAATCCTGATTGAGGTATCCGCCGAAGAACTGGTACATGTTCGGATAACGGTCTGATAGCATAGATTTTCCTTCATCCAATGTAAGCGGTAAAAATATAGTAGGGCATTCCATTGTAGGTTTGGTTTTTCAGCACGACGACAACGTCATTCATCCGCGTCAGTTTTCCTGTCTGCCTCACTATCCCATAGCCAACATCACCCGCCACGTGCTGCGTCAGCGTGAGGCGGCCACCACCGCCTGAAGATGCCGCCCAAGTCCGTATTCGTGTCGTATGGGCGCGTATGACTTCTGATATTGCATATTCTGCCCGTTCAAGGTTCGTGAATGACGATACTGCCGTTAGATGCGGCTCAAGTACAAGTCTTTCGCGTAATTGCGCTTCAGTCCTGGCCACATGCTTTTCGAGCGTGTGGCCACCGAGCCTTGGCTGAAGCGCTCTGGCCTCATGCATGTGCAGATTGATCCGACCCACCGTGATCCGCGACACCCGGGCCGCCCTGATCGCGCCTGCAAAGCCGAACGGCACGGCCAGATCGAGCGACAGGCCGATATTGTTCGCCACGTCGGGGCTGGCCTTCATCGCCTCAGCCAGCTTCGTTGTGCCCTGTTGGGTCAGCGTGACCGTGTCTTGCGCCGTCCACATCTGACGCAAACCAGCTGCCGCCGTATCGACACCATGCGTGCCGAACGCGATACATCCGGCCTTGCTCGCCATGGTCGGCTCGGGCATCACGCACAATGCCCCGGCCCCAACCATTTCCAGCAGCCCGCCGACGAGTTGCAATCCGCCCCACAGCCGATTGCTTGCCATTTCGGCGGGGTCGATCGAATGGCGGCCAAGCACCGCAACCAGTTGCGGCGCACTGAGCACGACGCGCACGCCGTCTGGATTCTGTTCGAGCGACATTCCGTAGTTCTCGGTGATTGCTTGGGACCGCCAAGCTATCAGCTGATCACAGGGTAGGGAATGGGCGAAGGATGATTCTCGCGTTCGACGGCGCGAGTCTCTATGAAAGAGGGTGGTGCACCATGCGCCAACTAGGCACGATGATGATCAGACAACGAAAAGCAATCGAGCCCGCCGCCCCTCTTATAAAGACGGACGGCGGGCTCGATCGCAATTGGTCTAAAGGCGCGCGTCACAACGCAAGGCGCGCCGTACTGAACAAACATTCGCAGCACAAGGCAGTAGAAGTCGCGACGCGGCATCTCGACCGCGTCCGCTAAATCACGCCGGCTTCTGCCCGATCTCGTGATCAGCCAGCACTTCCAGCGCGCGCACCATCGCCGAGTGATCCCACGCCTTGCCGCCATGCGCGACACAAGCGTTAAAAAGCGCCTGGCACGTCGCGGTGTTCGGCAGCGACACGCCGAGCGCCTGCGCGGTCGACAACGCCAGGTTCAGATCCTTCTGGTGCAGCTCGATGCGAAAGCCCGGATCGAACGTGCGCTTCGTCATGCGCTCGCCGTGCACTTCGAGAATGCGCGACGACGCGAAACCGCCCATCAGCGCCTCACGCACGCGCGACGCGTCGACACCGGCCTTCGACGCGAGCAGCAGTGCTTCGCCCACCGCCTCGATGGTCGCCGCGACGATCACCTGGTTCGCGACCTTGCACACCTGGCCCGCGCCGACCGCGCCGATCAGCGTGATGTTCTTGCCCATCATGTCGAACAGCGGCTTGACGATATCGAAGGTGGCCTGTTCGCCGCCGACCATGATCGTCAGTGAGCCGGCCTTCGCGCCGACTTCGCCGCCCGACACCGGCGCGTCCAGATAGTCCGCGCCGGTCTCCCGCACGCGTGCCGCGAACTCGCGCGTGGCCATCGGCGAGATCGAACTCATATCGACCACGATCTGACCCGCGCGCAACGCGCCCGCCAGACCGTTCTCGCCGAACAGAACCTTCTCGACGTCCGGCGTGTCCGGCACCATCACGAAGATCACGTCCGCGTGCGCGGCCACCGCCGCCGGGTTGTCGCATGCGACGGCGCCGGCCTGCGTGAGATCGTCCGGCACGCCGCTGCGCGTGAACGCGGCGAGCGGCACGCCGTTCTTCAGAATGTTGGCGGCCATGGGCTTGCCCATGATGCCGAGTCCGATAAAGCCTGCTTTTTTCATGGAATGCTCCGAAGGTGTCGTGGCGGCGGCGTTCAAGCCTCACCCGCCGGTTTCTGCATGAAGTGTTTCTGAACCGCTTGCGCGGCGCCTTTAAGCAGCCCGAGATCCGCGCAGACTGCGACGACGCGCGCGCCCATCGACAGATAACGTTCCGCGTCGGCTTGCACGGGCGCGAGAATGCCGCTCGGTTTGCCGGCCGCCTTTGCGCGCTCGAATACATGCGCGATCGTCTGTTGCACATCGGGATGACCCGCGTTGCCGAGGTGGCCATACGACGCCGCGAGGTCGGATGGGCCGACGAAAACCGCGTCGATGCCGTCCACCGCCAGAATACTGTCGATCGCATCGACTGCCTTATGGCTTTCGATCTGCGCGATCACGCAGATATTGTCGTTGGCGATGCTGAAGTAATCGGCGACGGTGCCGTAACGGTTTCCGCGATGGCCGACCGACACACCGCGCATGCCCTGCGGAGGGTAGCGCGTCGACGCGACCGCGCGCGCGGCGTCGTCGGCGCTGTCGACGAACGGCACGAGGAAGTTGGAAAAGCCGCTATCGAGAAAGCGCTTGATGACGACGCTGTCGTTGGCCGGCGGCCGCACGACCGGGGCGCTGCCGCTGTCCTTCAGCGCCATCAGTTGTGGGATCAGCGTGAGCACGTCGTTGGGCGCGTGCTCCGCGTCCAGCAGCATCCAGTCGAAGCCGATCGTGCCCAGCAGTTCGGTGGCGATCGGACTGGCGAGCGACGCCCAGCAGCCGATCTGAACTTCGCCGGCGCGCACCGCGTGCCGGAAGCGGTTAGGCAAAGCCTGATAGGGCGTGAGTGCGGGCATGCGGTATCTCCTCGAACGGCGATGGATCGGGAAAATGCGAACGGCGACCTGCAACGGCGATGTAACGGCGGCCAACGATCCGCGAATAAGGCAGCAAAACGCGAGGTCATAGGTCGTCGTACCTCTTCGACAGATTAGCATCGCGCTACTTGGTTGTAACGGGTGCGTAAACCCGAACGTCCCGCTGCGGCAAGTGTTTCGGGTTGATGCAGATGCGGCAGCGTTGTATGATGACCTATGTCAAAGGCCTTTATCAAGGAAAGCCAAAATGCCCATTACCGGCGAAATGCTGATCGGTCGTAAAGCGGTGCGCGGCGCGGAAAAACCGCTGCGCGCATTCAATCCTGCCACGGGTGCCGAGATTGCCGAGCCGGTGTTCGGCAGCGGCACCGCCGCCAATGTCGACGAGGCCTGCGCGCTCGCGCAACAGGCGTTCGATTCGTATCGCCAACTGCCGCTCGCGGTGCGCGCCGAGTTTCTGGATCGTATCGCCGATGGCATCACCGCGCTTGGCGATGAGCTGATCGAGCGTGCGCAGGCCGAATCCGGTCTGCCGAAGGCGCGTCTCGAAGGCGAGCGCGGCCGCACCACCGGCCAGCTGAAGCTGTTCGCGCAGACCGTGCGCGCGGGCCAGTGGCTCGACGCCACGCTCGATTCGCCGCTGCCGGATCGCAAGCCGCTGCCACGCTCCGACCTGCGCATGCAGAAAATCGCGCTGGGTCCGGTGGCCGTGTTCGGCGCGAGCAACTTCCCGCTCGCGTTTTCGGTGGCGGGCGGCGATACCGCCGCAGCGCTCGCGGCGGGCTGTCCGGTGGTGGTGAAGGCGCACCGCGCGCACCTCGGCACGTCGGAGCTGGTAGGCCGCGTGATCCAGCGCGTCGCGCAGGATATGGATCTGCCGGAAGGCGTGTTTTCGATGATCGTCGGCGCGGGCAACTCCGTCGGTGAAGCACTGGTCGCGCATCCGGCCATCAAGGCGGTCGGCTTCACCGGTTCGCGCGCGGGCGGCACGTCGCTGATGCGCGTCGCGGCCGCACGTCCGGAGCCGATTCCGGTCTACGCCGAAATGAGCAGTATCAACCCGGTGTTTCTGCTGCCGAACGCTTTGGCGGCGCGCGGCGAGAGCATCGCGCGCGGCTTCGTCGACTCGCTCGTGCTTGGCGCGGGCCAGTTTTGCACGAACCCGGGTCTCGCGATCGCGATCGACAGTGACGCGCTGAAGCGCTTCGTCGCGACCGCATCGGAAGCACTCGCGGCCAAGCCGGCGCAGACGATGCTGACCTCGGGCATCCATGCCGCGTATGAAGACGGCGAGAGCAAGCTTGCCGCGACCAAGGGTGTCGAAGCGGTGGCGCATGGCGCCGCTGCGACCGGCCCGACGCAGGCTTGCGCGGCGCTGTTCGTGACCGACGCGCAGACCTTCCTCGCGAACCCGGCGCTCGAAGACGAAGTGTTCGGCCCGGCCTCGACGATCATCCGCTGCAAGGACGAGCAGGAAATGCTGAAGGTCGCCGAGCACTTCGCCGGCCAGCTGACAGCGACGCTGCAGATGGACAGCGCCGATGTGGCGGGCGCGAAGAAGCTGGTGACGATTCTCGAGCGCAAGGCCGGCCGGATTCTGGTCAACGGCTTCCCGACCGGCGTCGAGGTGTGTCACGCGATGGTCCACGGCGGCCCGTTCCCGGCGACCTCCGACAGCCGCGCGACCTCGGTCGGCACGACCTCGATCGACCGCTTCCTGCGCCCGGTCTGCTATCAGGACTTCCCGGCCGAGCTGCTGCCGGAAACGCTGGCCGACGGCAATCC
>NZ_DASXHN010000523.1:0-2015 GCF_036488505.1 Paraburkholderia sp.
TCAGAAACAGTGCCTGCAGATCGTTCAGGAACGCCTGGCCGAGCGGCGTCGGCGCAATCTTTTCGTGGTCGCGCGTGATCAGCTTGCGCCGTTCGGCTTCCTGCAACGCGGGCTCGATGGTCGTGATCGACAGGCCCGTGCGCTCGATGAACCGATGCACCGGAAATCCTTCCACCAGCCGCAGCGCGTTCAACATAAATTCGAACGGCAGATCGCGCGGGCCGACCTCATGCTCTTCCTGGACCGCCGCGCCGGCCTTGGCTTGCTCGATGAACGTGGTCGGGTGTTTGTAGCGCGCCTGCCGCAACACCCGGTTCGGAAACGACAGCTTCGTATGCGCGCCCGCGCCGATGCCGAGGTAGTCGCCAAATCGCCAGTAATTCAAATTGTGCTTACTCTGCCGATGCGCTTGCGCATACGCCGACACCTCGTAGCGCTCGTAGCCAGCCTCGGCGGTACGCTGATGGATCCAGTCCTGCATGTCGGCGGACGCATCGTCGTCGGGCAATGCGGGCGGGAATTTGGCGAACAGCGTGTTCGGTTCGAGCGTCAGGTGATACAGCGACAGATGCGGCGGCGCGAACGATAACGCCGTCTCGACGTCTGCCTGGCATTCGGCGAGCGTCTGTTGCGGCAGCGCGAACATCAGGTCGAGGTTGAAGTTGTCGAACGTCGTGGCGGCGACCTCCACCGCGTGGCGCGCCTGCGCGGCGTCGTGAATGCGCCCGAGCGCCTTCAGATGCGTTTCGTTGAAACTCTGGATGCCCACCGACAACCGGTTCACGCCGCTCGCACGAAACTGCGCGAACTTGGCCGCTTCGAACGTGCCGGGGTTCGCTTCCAGCGTGATTTCCGCGTCGGCGTCGAGCGGCAGCAACGCGCGCACGTCTGACAGCAAGCGGTCGAGCCCCGGCGCGGAGAGCAGGCTCGGCGTACCGCCGCCGATAAACACCGTATGGACCTGGCGCCCCCAGATCAGCGGCAGCGCCATTTCCAGATCGGCACGCAACGCGTCGAGGTAGTCGTTCTCGGGAAACGTGTCGCCTTTCCACTCGTGCGAGTTGAAATCGCAATACGGGCACTTGCGCACGCACCACGGGAAATGCACGTACAGCGCGAGCGGCGGCAATGAGGTGAGACGGATGCCGCCTGGCGACGTGAACGCCTTGACGACGCCATTGCCCACATCCGCGGGCGTCGGTCGAATCGGAATCACGCTTCCTCCGACAGACGCGCGAGCAGTTGTCGCAACGCGATCGCGCGATGACTGCTCGCGTTCTTCACCGCCGGCTCGAGTTCGGCGGCGCTCGCATTCAGTGACGGCAGATAGAAGTACGGGTCGTAGCCGAAGCCATGGCCGCCGCGCGGCGCATCGAGAATTTCGCCGTGCCAGCGGCCTTCGGCGATCAGCGGTTCGGGGTCGTCCGCGTGACGCACGAGCGCGAGCACGCAGAAGTAGTAGCCACGCCGGTCGCTGACGTCCCGCAGTTCGGCGACGAGGCGTGCGTTGTTCGCGGCGTCGCTCTTCTCGCCGCCGGCGAGTTGCGCGTAGCGCGCCGAATGGACGCCCGGCGCGCCGCGCAGCGCACGCACGCATAAACCGGAGTCGTCGGCGAGCGCGGGCAGGCCGGTCAGCTTGGCTGCGTGACGCGCTTTGGTGAGCGCGTTTTCCACGAAGGTGGGATGCGGCTCTTCCGCTTCCGGCACGTTCAGCGCGCCCTGCGCGATCAACTCGATGCCGGCCGCGCCGAGCAGCGCCGCGAATTCGCGCAACTTGCCCGCGTTGTTCGACGCGAGCACCACTTTTTTCAGCGGCATGCCGTTCTCGCCTGCCTCGCTCACTGCTGCACTCCGAGCGCCTGCTTCTGCTTCGCGATCAGCGCGTTGATGCCGTCGCTCGCGAGATCGAGCAGCGCGTTCATTTCGTCGCGGGAGAAGGGCACGCCCTCGGCGGTGCCCTGAATTTCGACGAAGCCGCCCGAGCCCGTCATCACGACATTCATGTCGGTGTCGCA
>NZ_DASXHN010000396.1:0-1528 GCF_036488505.1 Paraburkholderia sp.
CGACGCCACCATTTCCGCGGCGACGAGCGTCGTCCAGCCGACACCGATGCCGATCCGCATACCTGTGAAAATCTCCGGCAACGCGGATTTCAGAATCACATACAACACCACCTGTGTGCGCGAGGCGCCCATCGAATAGGCCGCATGAATCTGCTCGATCGACACGGACCGTACGCCTGATCGCGCGGCAATTGCGAGCGGCGCGAAGATGGCCAGATAGATGAGAAAGACCTTGGAGAATTCGCCAATGCCGAACCAGATGATGATGAGCGGCAAATAGGCGAGCGGCGGCAGCGGCCGATAGAACTCGATAGGCGGATCGAAGATGCCGCGTGCAAAGCGTGAGACGCCCATCATCACGCCGATGGGAATCGCGGTCACGCAGGCTAGCGCGAAGGCGCCGAACACGCGCAGCAAGCTGATGCCGGTATGTTGCGCGAGCGTGGAGTTGGCGAAGCCTTCTGTCGCGACGTAGATGAACTTTGCGTACACCGCTTGCGGCGACGGCAGAAAGAGCGGCTTGATCCAATGCAGGTTAGTCGCGACAAACCACAGCCCGATGAACAGAGAGACCGTGATGAGGCTTGTGACGACGCTGCTGCCCTGGCCGGGCACGCCGAACGTGTCGCCAGGCCGTGCGGGTTTCTTGGCGAGCAGTCGTGGACGTCGACCGGGTGTGCGTGGAGGCTCCATCGGCGTGTCGGATCCGAGCGAGGCTTGCTGGCCGTGCGCCAGTGCATGAGCCCGTTTTGAACTAAACATGTGTCACCTCGGCTTCGGCGGCGTGCATTTTCTCGTCGCCGTAAATGATGCTGAGCACGCGTTCGCGCATTTCGATGAAATCGGGGCTCGACTTGATGGCGCGCGCGTCGCGCGTCTCCAGAAAGCGTCGATTGAAATCCAGCTCGTAGGTGTGCGTGATGCGCCCGGGGCGCGGTGACATCACGATCAGGTGGCTGGCCAGAAAGAGCGCTTCTTCTACGCTGTGCGTGATGAAGAAGAACATCTTGTTCGTTTTCGTCCAGACGTCGAGCAGCAGTTCCTGAATGGTTTCGCGGGTCAACGCGTCGAGTGCGGCCATCGGCTCGTCCATCAGCAGCATAGCGGGGTCGCAGGTCAGCGCGCGGGCGATGCCCACACGCTGCTGCATCCCGCCGGAAAGCTGATAGATCATGTGCTTGTGAAAGTCCTGCAAGCCGACCAGCGCGAGATTGCGCGCGGCGATGTCGCGCCGCTGCGCTTTCGGCACGCCCTGAAGCTTCAGGCCGAACTCGGCGTTGTCGATCACGTTGAGCCACGGCAACAGGGCATGCTTCTGGAACACGACGCCACGGTCGGCGCCCGGTCCGGCGATCGGCGAACCGCCGAGCAGCAACTCGCCGCTGGTCGGCGCAATGAAGCCCGCCATGAGCGAGAGCAGGGTTGTCTTGCCGCAACCCGATGCGCCGAGCGCGACGACGAAGTCGCCCGAGTTGATCGTCAGATTGATGTTGTCGAGCGCATGCACGGTCTGGCCGGCCTTGCGCCC
>NZ_DASXHN010000085.1:0-1829 GCF_036488505.1 Paraburkholderia sp.
CGATTTGTACGCAATCCCCTGGCCCTCGATCGCCCAGCGCCGTGCCACGTCGGCGTCGTCGCAAAAGAGCGACCCGGCGACGGCCACCTGGCGGAGCTCGCCCCCCACGGGGAACACCCATTTGTCGTACACGCGACCGCCCAAGACATAGAGCAGGCAGTGGTGGCCTGCCAGTTCGTCCAGCGTGCGTGGCCGCCCATGCCGTTGCAGATAGGCGGGCGACGCCACCAGCACACGCCGATTGTCGCTGGCCAGCGGCAGCGCGACGTAGCTCGCGTTATCGGCGCGGCCGTAGCGGATGGCGATCTCGACCGGATCGCGAAACATGTCGGTCAGTTGATCGGACAAAAAGAGCCGCACCGACAGCTTCGGATGCGCCTCGCGAAACGCAGTGATCCAGGGCAGCAGAACATTGCGGCCCAGATCCGACGGCGCGGTAATCTGCAAAAGCCCCTGCAGCGCATCCGCCTCGCCACGCAGGCGCTCCCGCCCCTCCTGCAATGTCGCGAGCACCTCGTTTGCGTACGGCAGATATTCCTCGCCTTGGGCAGTAAGGCGCAGGCTGCGCGTCGAGCGCGCGAACAAACGAACGTCGAGCTCGCGCTCGAGCCTCTGAATGGCCGCGCTGACCTGGCCCGGTAGCAGGTCCGCTTCGCGGGCGGCGTTCGAGAAGCTGCCGAGCGCGGCGGTCCGCACGAACAGCGTCAGGTCGTCAAACCGGATCATTTTCATTCCTGTAGTGAAAGTTTTACCCGATTCTCCCCGTTTTTCGTGCTGCTTGTGCAGTGCATCATTAAAGATTGCCCGTGTCGCCAAAGCGGCTCGCCCTTGAACACCACGCCAATGACGCAGATGAAAGCTATCGTTTATGACCAGCACGGGCTGTCGATCGAAGATCCAAGCGCACTCTACGAAACGGAATTGCCGAAGCCGGAGCCGGGGCCGCGCGATTTGCTCGTGAAGATTCGCGCCATCGCAGTGAACCCCGTCGACACCAAGGTCCGTGCGGGAATGCTCGGAGACCCGCCGCGCTTGCTCGGGTGGGATGCCGCCGGGACGGTCGAGGCCGTCGGCGCGGCCGTCACGCTGTTCAAGGCCGGCGACGACGTGTATTACGCCGGTTCGGTCGCCCGCCCCGGCGCCTACGCCGAGTACGGCGTCGTCGACGAGCGCATCGCCGGTCATCAACCCGCCACACTCGATCACGCGCGTGCCGCCGCGTTGCCGCTCACTTCGGTCACGGCCTGGGAACTGCTGTTTGATCGCCTCTGCGTTGCCGAGGGCGGGGGCGACGGCGATGCGCTCCTGGTCATCGGCGCGGCTGGCGGCGTCGGCTCGATTCTTGTTCAGCTCGCGCGGCAACTGACGAAGCTGCGTGTGATCGGCACGGCATCGCGACCGCAGACGCAAGAGTGGGTTCGCGAGTCTGGAGCGCACGACGTCATCGATCACACGCGCCCGCTGGAAGAAGAGTTGCGCCGGATCGGCGTTACGCAGGTGCGCTATGTCGCAAGCCTCACGCATACCGAAGCGCGCTATGCGCAGATCATCGAGGTGCTCGCGCCGCAAGGCAAGCTTGGTGTCATCGACGATCCGAAAACGCTCGACGCGATGCCGCTCAAATTGAAGGCGATCTCGCTGCACTGGGAACTCATGTTCACGCGATCTTTATTCGAGACGCCGGATATGATCCGCCAGCATGAGATCCTCGAGCGCATCGCCGCGCTGATCGATGCGGGCACGCTGCGTACGACACTCGGCACGCATCTCGGGGCAATCAACGCCGAGAACCTGCGGCGCGCGCATGCGCTCATAGAGAGCAATCGTGC
>NZ_DASXHN010000088.1:0-6548 GCF_036488505.1 Paraburkholderia sp.
TCTCCGCGCTGACCGCTGCCGGCTACGAACACCCGACGCCGGTTCAACAGCGCGCGGTGCCCGCCGCGATTGCCGGGCGCGACTTGATGGTTTCGAGCCCGACGGGCTCGGGTAAGACCGCCGCCTTCATGCTGCCGGCGATCGAGCGTTTCTCGCAGCTGCAAAAAGCCCCGGCAAGCCAGCCGCGCGAAGCGCGCCCGGCCGACGGTGGCCGCGGCCGCCGTCCGCAGCCGGTCGCGCGTCCGACCATGCTGGTGCTGACCCCGACCCGCGAACTCGCGATGCAGGTCACCACCGCCGCCGCGACGTACGGCAAGCACCTGAAGCGCCTGCGCACTGTCAGCATTCTCGGCGGCGTCGCCTACGGCCAGCAGCTGATGCTGCTCGCGAAAAACCCCGAAATCCTCGTCGCGACGCCGGGCCGTCTGATCGATCACCTCGAGCGCGGCCGCATCGATCTGTCGCAACTGCAGATCCTCGTGCTCGACGAAGCCGACCGTATGCTCGACATGGGCTTTATCGACGACATCGACACGATCGTCGCCCAGACGCCGGCTACGCGTCAGACCATGCTGTTCTCGGCCACGCTCGACGGCAAGATCGGTTCGCTGACCGGCCGTCTGCTGAAAGACCCGGAGCGTATCGAGATCATCCAGCGCCTAGAGCAGCGCACGAACATCGCGCAGACCGTTCATTACGTCGACGACCGCGATCACAAGAACCGTCTGCTCGACCATCTGCTGCGTGACGCCGGCCTCGATCAGGCCATCGTCTTCACGGCAACCAAGCTCGACGCCGACCAGCTCGCGGGCCGTCTCGCCGACGCCGGTTTCGAATCGGCCGCGCTGCACGGCGACCTGCCGCAAGGCGCGCGTAACCGCACGATCCGCGCGCTGCGCGAACGCCGTGTGCGCGTGCTGGTGGCAACCGACGTCGCCGCGCGCGGCATCGACATCCCCGGCGTTACGCACGTGTTCAACTACGACCTGCCCAAGTTCGCCGAAGACTACGTGCACCGTATCGGCCGCACCGGCCGCGCGGGCCGCTCGGGTATCGCGGTGAGCCTCGTGCATCACGCGGAACAAGGCGCGCTGAAGCGGATCGAGCGTTTCGTGCGCACGCCGCTGGCGGTCAACGTCGTCGAAGGTTTCGAGCCGCGCAAGGCGGCGCCTTCCGGCACTGGCCGTCCTGGCTTCGGCGGCCGCGGCCGTCCGGCTGGCAACAACAGCGGCCGACGCTTCGGCAGCGGCTCCGGCAAGCCGGGCGGCTACGGCGCTTCGCGCAGCGGTACTGGCAGTGGCACTGGCAACAGCTGGGGCAACAAGCCGGCTGGTGGTTCGCGTGAGGGCGGCTCGCGCGACGGTTTTGGTTCGCGTGAAGGCTACGGCGGTTCGCGCGACGGCTACAGCGCACGCCGCAACGACGGTCCGCGCACGGCGCGTCGCGGCAGTTAATCGCCGTTCACCGTGGTCTGCCACGGTGGACCGCGGGCGAGCGGCCCGACCCGGCCGCTACACTTGCCGCGCAACACGACTCATCTAAAAGATCGGACGGTTTCCCAACCGTCCATCCGTCAAAAACCGGTGCTCAGGCACCGGTTTTTTTTCGCCTGTCGCCCGAAGGCTGCACATTTCACGATGTAAAAAATTTTTTTGCGTCGTAAAAAAACATGCTGCAAAGCACAAGTCAGCGATTGCGATAGGGGAAAAAGCGTTTCTCCATCCGAAACGAAACATCTAAGCGATTGATTTTTCGACGAAATAAATATCAGAAAAACGCTTTGCGGCGTCTATGGCCGGATCGGCGATTTGCCTAGACTCTTATATAAGACCTCGCGAAACGCACGCCCCTCTGGCCAGCCGTTTCCCGAGCACAGAGTCACCCATCCTCCCTAACCCGCAAAGAAGGAGCACATCATGACCATGACCCGCGAACAGCAAGTGAAGCAACTCCAGCAACAATGGGAAACCGATCCGCGCTGGAAAGGCGTCAAGCGCACCTACGGGGCCGAAGACGTGATCCGGCTGCGCGGCTCGGTACAAGTCGAGCACACGCTCGCCAGGCGCGGCGCGGAAAAGCTGTGGGCCGCTGTGAACAACGAGCCGTTCGTGAACTCGCTGGGCGCGCTGACCGGCAACCAGGCGATGCAACAGGTCAAGGCCGGCCTCAAGGCGATCTATCTGTCAGGCTGGCAAGTCGCGGGCGATGCGAACGTCGCTGGCGAAATGTACCCGGACCAGTCGCTGTATCCGGCCAACTCGGTGCCGCTCGTCGTCAAACGCATCAACAACACGCTGATGCGCGCGGACCAGATCCAGTGGTCGGAAGGCAGGAATCCCGGCGACGAAGGCTACGTCGACTACTTCGCGCCGATCGTGGCCGACGCGGAAGCCGGCTTCGGTGGAGTGCTGAACGCGTTCGAACTGATGAAGGCGATGATCGAAGCGGGCGCATCGGGCGTGCACTTCGAAGACCAGCTCGCGTCGGTCAAGAAGTGCGGGCACATGGGCGGCAAGGTGCTGGTGCCGACCCGCGAGGCGGTCGCGAAGCTGACCGCCGCGCGTCTGGCCGCCGACGTGTCGGGCACGCCGACCGTGCTGCTCGCCCGCACCGACGCGGAAGCCGCCGACCTCGTCACCTCGGACATCGACGACAACGACCGCCCGTTCCTGACCGGTGAGCGCACGGTGGAAGGCTTTTACCGCACCAAGCCGGGTCTTGAGCAGGCGATCTCGCGCGGTCTCGCGTACGCGCCGTATGCGGACATGATCTGGTGCGAAACCGGCAAGCCGGACCTCGAGTTCGCGAAGAAATTCGCCGACGCGATCCATAAGGACTACCCGGACCAGCTGCTGTCGTACAACTGCTCGCCGTCGTTCAACTGGAAGAAGAACCTCGACGACGCGACGATCGCGAAATTCCAGCGCGAACTCGGCGCGATGGGCTACAAGTTCCAGTTCATCACACTGGCCGGCTTCCATGCGCTGAACTACTCGATGTTCAACCTCGCGCACGGCTATGCCCGCAACCAGATGACCGCCTTCGTCGAAATGCAGCAGGCGGAATTCGCGGCGGCCGAGAAGGGCTTCACCGCGGTGAAGCACCAGCGCGAAGTCGGCACCGGCTACTTCGACGCGGTCACTCAGACGGTCGAGCGTGAAGCATCGACGACCGCGCTGCATGGTTCGACCGAAGATGAGCAGTTCTTCGACAAAAAGGTTGCCTGACGCTGACGGCACGCGGGCCGGCTTCCCGCCGGGCCCTGTCCCGATCGCAGGAACGATCGGCAAAAAGTCGAGCGGCACCGTCAGCGTGCCGCCGTCACAGGAGGCGCACACCGCCCGGGCTCGCAGCGAGTGTTGCAACAAGCGTTGCCGCGAGCTCCGGTGGCCGGAGGTTGGGAGGAGCCAGCATGCGCAAAAAAGCGTGCGGCGAACCGAATGCGCCGGCGTGGCCGCCAGCGCGTTTTCTTCGAAATTGCCAGGCCGCGATGGATGCGTAGCGCGCCGTGTCAGCGATACACGATCACTGGAATCTTGGTATGCGTGAGCACTCGCTGCGTTTCGCTGCCGATCAGCAGGCTGCCGAGCCCTCGCCGCCCGTGCGAGGCCATGAAAATCACGTCGCAGGGGCCCTGCTCGGCCGCTTCGATGATGCCGAGGTACGGCGCCGGATGTACGCTCGTACGGCTCTCGACGC
Source organism: Paraburkholderia sp. (assembly GCF_036488505.1). Lineage (GTDB taxonomy): Bacteria > Pseudomonadota > Gammaproteobacteria > Burkholderiales > Burkholderiaceae > Paraburkholderia. The sequence continues at coordinate 3,700 of NZ_DASXHN010000088.1, forward strand.
TCACGCCGACGCGATGCGCGGCCACTTCCACTTCATGCAGATGCAGCCGCGCCTCGCGCTCGCTGCGCCGCAGGAACTCGCTGGGTGGCTCGACCACGACGTCCGAGAACGGCGAGTACGGATATTGCGGCAGACACGCGTACGCCGTGACGCGTGCACCGACCGCTTTCGCGAGATCGATCGCACCCGCTATCGCCTTGCGTGACAGCTCCGAACCATCGGTCGGAACCAGGATGTGCGTGAACATGATGTCCTCCGTCGCCGACTGCGCGCAGCGCCGCGTCAGCGTTCAACGAAGTCCGGCCTGCAAGCCGTTCGAATCGATTGTAGTGCGCACGGATGTGGGTGGGGATCGGTCGAGGGTCTGTCCGGATATCGACAGTCCATTGCGCACCGCGCGGTCGCATCATGCCGCGCGCGCGGTGCGCACGCGCGTGTCGGCGGGTTCAGTCCCAGTAGTCCGGCTCGCCGTAGGTGTGCTTGACAAAATCGAGAAACAGCCGCACCCGCAGCGGCAAATGGCGACGCTGCGGAAACACCGCGTGAATGCCGATTGGCGGCGCGGCGAACTCGTCCAGCACGGTAACGAGCCGGCCGGCCGCGAGGTCGGCGCCGACCTCCCACCACGAGCGCCATGCAAGCCCGTGTCCCGCGAGACACCATTCGTGCAGCACCGCGCCGTCCGAGCATTCCATCGTGCCGGATACCTTGATCGACACGACCTTGCCGTCCTGCTGAAACATCCAGCCGCGCTGCTGGTTCGCGCTCGCGCCGAGCGCAAGGCAGTTGTGGCGCGCGAGGTCACCTAGGCTATGGGGCGCGCCGCGCCGGTTCAGGTACGCGGGGGACGCGACACATACGCGGCGATTTTCGCCCAGCTTCAGCGATACCAGCGACGAATCCGGCAGCTCGCCCAGGCGCACCGCGCAGTCCAAACCCTCGTTGATCAGATCGACGAGGCGATCCGACAGATCGAGCGTGATCGATACGTCCGGATGCGCGATCGTGAACGCCGGCACCAGTGGCGCGACGTGCCGCCGCCCGAAACCGGCCGGCGCCGAGAGCCGCAGATGGCCGCTCGCCTTCACGCCGCCCGCCGACACGCTCGCCTCCGCGTTCTGCATGTCGTGAATGATGCGCTGGCAGTCCTCGAGAAACGCCGAGCCTTCGAAGGTCAGCGTGATCTTGCGGGTCGTGCGCACGAGCAACTTGACGCCCAGGCGCTCCTCGAGCCCATCGATGCGGCGGCCGATGATCGCGGGCGCAACGCCCTCGGCGAGCGCCGCCGCGGACAGGCTGCCCTTGCCCGCCACGGTGACGAAAGTCTCGATCTGCTTGAAACGGTCCATGAACGATACGCGCCGCACTCGAGCGCAAAAGTGAATGTACGCGTGACATTAGGTGCATCAAAGTAAAAGATCAAGTGATGTTTAGCCCATTTCTTTGCGCGTGATGCGACCAATACAATCGATCCCGACCTTTGAATGGAGCGCACGGCAATGTCGGCCACAACGACACTTTTCCCGCGAGCAGTGATTTTCGACGCCTACGGCACGCTGTTCGACGTGCATTCGGTGATCGCGGTCGCGGAGCAGTTGTTCCCCGGCCGCGGCGATGCGCTGTCGATGCTGTGGCGCCAAAAGCAGATCGAATACACGCAGTTGCGTACCCTCGCCGCTCGGATCGACGCGCCGGACGAACACTACCGTCCCTTCTGGGACATCACGCTCGACGCATTGCGCTTCGCCACAAAAAAACTCCAGCTCACGCTGGGCCGCGCGGCCGAAAAACGTCTGATGGACGAATACGCGTGCCTGTCCGCCTTTCCCGATACGGTGCCGGCGTTACGCGCATTGCACGACGCCACCGACGTGCCGCGCTTCGGTCTGGCCATCCTGTCGAACGGGGACCCCCGCATGCTCGAGATCGCGCTCAAGAGCGCCGGCATGAGCGCTCTCTTCGACTACGCGCTGTCGGTCGACGCGGTGCGCGCGTACAAGCCGTCGCCCGCCGCCTATGCGCTCGGTCCCGCAACGTTCGGCGTGTCCGCGCGCGAGATCGTCTTCGTGTCGTCGAACGGCTGGGACGTGGCAGGCGCCACATGGTTCGGCTTCACGACGTTCTGGCTCAACCGGCACAACGCACCGCTCGAGGAACTGGGCGTCACACCCCACGGCACCGGCAGCGGCATGAACGATCTGCTGAGCTTCTTGCAGGCGCTCGGGCCGCGTTCGCCATCACAAGCCGGACGTCGAGACGGAAAACCCGGCAGCGGCAGCCGCAAGCGCGCCAGCCCGCGCGTATGACGACGATTGCCGCACCCCCACAACTCACTGACTTCTGTTTTCTGCTCAACCATCGCATTTTTGCAAGCTGACCGACCAAGGAAAAAACATGACGAACTCGCTATCGTTGCCGCCGGGCATGGAAATTACCGGCGACATCGCGCCCGGCTTTGAAGCGATCCTCACGCGCGACGCGTTGGAAGTCGTCGCCGCGTTGCATCGCACGTTCGAGCCGCGCCGCCAGCAGTTGCTGCACGCGCGCGTCGAACGCGCGCAGCGGCTCGACGCCGGCGAGCGGCCCGACTTCCTCGCTGCCACCAGGAGCGTGCGCGAAGGCGACTGGAAGATCGCGCCGCTGCCGCGCGATCTGCAGTGCCGGCGGGTCGAGATCACGGGTCCCGTCGAACGCAAGATGATCATCAACGCGCTTAACTCGGGCGCGGATTCCTACATGACCGACTTCGAGGATTCGAATGCGCCGAGCTGGCATAACCAGATCACCGGCCATCTCAACCTCAAGGACGCAGTGCGGCGCACGATTTCTCTTGAGCAAAACGGCAAGTC
>NZ_DASXHN010000404.1:0-1773 GCF_036488505.1 Paraburkholderia sp.
TCTGGGCACAGCAGAATTTCCTGCAGTGGATGATCCCGCATTGATCAGAGCGTCGGGGGCCGCCCCCCGACGCTGCAGGGCACTGAACGTCTGAGCACAAATAACTCACGCGCGTTACGTTATGCGCTTCATGCGCTCGCCCGTCGCGGCGGGCGCAGTGTGACCTCCCGCGCCTCCTGACTCACAATTTTTCTCACATAGCGGTGAGAATTGCTCGTTTTGCGCGCGCCCCGGCGGCGCTTACGATCGACATCACCCGGACGCCGCCGTCTCCGGAATCTTGCCGTTTCATCCGACGCTGAAACGTTCCGCGCGATCCCGCTGCTACGATGTGCTGGCGTCCCGACTCAACCGCGCGCGACGCTCCCCGATGAAAGCCAAAAACCTGCTGCAACTGCTGATTCTCGCTGCCCTGTGGGGCGCGTCGTTCCTGTTTATCCGCGTCGGCGTGAGCGACTTCGGCGTCGCGCCGTTGATGGCGCTGCGCGTCGGCATCGGTGCCATTTTCCTCACCATCGTGCTGATCGCGCGGCGACCGCTGCGGCAATCGGCAGCCGTGCTGCGCACGCGCGCAGTGCCGCTGCTGATGGTCGGCATCCTGAATTCGGCCGCACCGTTCTGTCTGTTCGCGTATGCGGAGCTGACGCTGTCGGCGGGCGTCACGTCGGTGATCAATGCGAGCGCGCCGCTATGGGGTGCGCTGGTCGGCTTCCTGTGGCTGCGCGACCGGCTGAGCGCGCTGCGTGTGCTCGGGCTTGCGGTCGGCTTCGTCGGCGTGCTGATGCTGGTATGGGATCAGATCTTCGCGCCGGATGGTTCGTCCGCGGCACCGCAGACCATCGCGCTCGCGGCCGCCGCCGCGCTCGGCGCGACGCTGCTGTACGGGATCGCGGCCAACTACACGAAGCGCTATCTGACCGGCGTCGATGCATTGACCGTCGCGGCCGGCACCATGCTCGGCGCGACGATCGTGCTGCTGCCGCTCGCGGTGATCTACTGGCCCGCCGCAGCGATCTCGCTGCGCGCGTGGGGCGCGGTGCTTGCGCTCGGCGTTTTCTGCACCGGCGTCGCATACATGCTGTTCTTCCATCTGATCGCGGTTGCGGGGCCGGCGCGCGCGATTGCCGTCACGTTCGTGATTCCGATTTTCGGCATTCTGTGGGGCGCGCTGTTTCTCGGCGAGACGGTCTCGCCCGGGATGCTCGAAGGTTGCGCGGTGATTCTGGTCGGCACGGCGCTCGCGACTGGGATCATCAAGCGTTTGCCGTGGATTGGCACGCGGCGGCGGGCCGATACCTGAGCGGCAAAGCGTGAGTGCTGGGTCGATGCTGTCTATCGCGTTGACGTAACGTAACGTCGCAAGCGGTCCCGTTCCTCGCGCATCGCAGCGGTCTCTCTGCGCAGTCATGCGCGGCGCGCGGCGCACGACTCGCCGCAGCAACGGCACGCAGGCAAAAAAACGCCCGGACTTCAGCCGGGCGTTTTTTCGATCGGCGGCATATTTGCCGGCCGGGTTATTGCTTCAATGCAGCTGGTCGACCATCAGACTCATGATCTGCTTGGCCTGCGGGCTTTCGTCGATACCGCCCTTGTCGTCGACCACGGCCACACGCGTCTGGTTAGGCGTCACCGCGCGCACGTTCACGCGATACTGCTTGGCGACCTTTTCCTTCTTGCCGTGGAACACCTGGCTCCAGAAGCCCTGTTCTGCCGACGTCATATCCTTCGGATCGGCGTAGCGCACGAAATACAGGCCGCGGCTCGCGTCACGGT
>NZ_DASXHN010000098.1:0-6853 GCF_036488505.1 Paraburkholderia sp.
CCGATCAGCTGGTCGCGAAGATGGTCGGCCATGAACGCATGAGCGCGCGTCTGCGTGAAGCGGCGCATGAAGCGCAGGCCGCGGACGAGCTTCAGGAAAGCGCGGAGGACGCGTCGCAGGTCTCGCACGCGCAGAGCGCAGTCGCGTTCGTCGAGTTGCGCGGCGTCGGCCGGCGCGGCACTTTGCAGCCGATCGATCTGGATGTGCGCTCCGGCCAGATTCTCGGCCTCGCCGGTCTGCTGGGATCGGGCCGCACCGAAACCGCGCGCCTGCTGTTCGGCGCCGATCGCGCGGACAGCGGCACGATCCTCGTCAACGGCCGGCCGGTGCGGCTGCGCTCGCCGCGTGATGCGGTGCGCCACGGCATCGGTTATTGCGCGGAAGACCGCAAGAAGGAAGGCATCGTCGCGGAACTGTCGATTCGCGAGAACATCGTGCTTGCGTTGCAGGCGCGGCGCGGCTGGTGGCGCAAGATCAGCCGGCCGCGCGCGAGAGAGATCGCCGATCAGTGGATCGAGCGTCTGGGGATCAAGGCGTCCGACGCCGAACAGCCGATCGGCTTGCTGTCCGGGGGCAACCAGCAGAAAGCGCTGCTCGCGCGCTGGCTCGCGACCGATCCGAAGCTGCTGATACTCGACGAGCCGACGCGCGGCATCGATGTCGCCGCGAAGTTCGACATCATGGACCGGCTGCTGGCACTGTGCGCGAATGGCCTCGCCATCCTGTTCATTTCATCGGAGATCAGCGAGGTGCTGCGCGTGAGCCATCGCGTCGCGGTGCTGCGCGATCGCCGCAAGATCGCCGAGGTCGCCGGCAAGGCGTCCAACGAGGACAACATCTACCGACTCATCGCAGGGAGCGGCGAATGAAGCTATCGGACTGGTTCGCGCGGGACGGGGGCGAGCGTCAATTGCTGTGGCCCTGCGTGACGCTCGCGCTGCTATGCGGGCTGAACCTGCTGGTCAATCCGCATTTCCTCGCGCTGCGCATGCTCGACGGCCACCTGTTCGGCGCGCCGATCGACATCCTCAATCGGGCCGCGCCGCTCGTGCTGGTGGCGATCGGCATGACGCTCGTGATCGCGACGCGCGGCATCGACATTTCGGTCGGCGCGGTGGTCGCGATCGCGGGCGCCGCGGCCGCGACGATCCTGTCGACCCAGGCCGTGCCGAGTGGCGCGCTGGTTGCGCAGGCGCTCGTGGCGGCGCTCGTCGTCGGCTTGCTGAGCGGCATGTGGAACGGCTTGCTGGTGTCGTTCGTCGGCATGCAGCCAATCATCGCGACATTGATTCTGATGGTCGCCGGGCGCGGCATCGCGCAACTGCTGACCGCCGGGCAGATCATCCCGATCGGCGCGCCCGCTTATCTGTTCGTCGGTGGCGGCTACTGGCTCGGGGTGCCGTGTTCTGTGTGGATCGCGTCGGTGGCGGTGCTCGCGACGGCCGCGCTGGTCGAAGGAACCGCGCTGGGGCTCTTCATTCGCGCGATCGGCGTCAATCCGGTCGCGACGCGGCTCGTCGGGCTACGCTCGAAAGCGATCGTGTTCGCGGTGTATGGCTTCTCGGGCTTGACCGCGGCGATGGCCGGCATCCTGATCAGCTCGAACGTGCGCAGCGCGGACGGCAACAACGCGGGGCTGCTGCTCGAACTGGACGCGATTCTCGCGGTGACGCTCGGCGGCACGTCGCTGCTTGGGGGGCGCTTCAGCTTCGCCGGCACGGTGCTCGGCGCGCTGATCATCCAGACGCTCACGTACACCACCTATTCGATCGGCGTGCCGCCGGAAGCGACGCTGGTCGTCAAGGCCGCCGTCGTGCTCGCGGTCAGCGTGATCCAGTCGCCGGCGGCACGCGCGCTCGCGGTGTCGTTCGGTTCGTCGCTCGTCAAACATCGCGGGGTGGCACGATGAGGCGCCTGTTCGAAGCACTCGCCCGCGTGGTCGATCCGCGTACGCTGCCGATCGCGGTGACGATCCTGCTGTTCTGCGCGCTTTTCGGCTTCGGTTCGGTGATGTACACCGGCTTCTTCTCGTGGCAGGTATTACTCGATCTGCTCGTCGACAACGCGTTCCTGCTGATCGTCGCGATCGGCATGACGTTCGTGATCGTGTCGGGCGGCATCGACCTGTCGGTGGGCTCGGTGGTCGCGCTCACGACGATCGTCGAGGCGGTGCTGTCCGAGCATATGCATCTGTCGGTGTGGATCATCATTCCGATCGTGCTGCTGATGGGCACCGTGTTCGGCGCGGTACAGGGCGCGCTGATTCATTTTTTCCGTTTGCAGGCCTTTATCGTCACGCTCGCCGGGATGTTCTTCGCGCGCGGTCTGTGCTTTCTGATCACCACGCAGTCGATCACGATTACCGATCCGACGTTCCAGAAGATCTCCGCGTTTCGTCTGAACATCGTCGTCGGTTCTGTGTCGGCCAATGTGCTGATCGCACTTGTGACGCTCGCCGCCGCGATTTACGTCGCGCACTTCACGCGCTTTGGACGCAATGTGTATGCGGTCGGCGGCAACCCGCGCTCGGCGCTGCTGATGGGGCTGCCGGTCGCGCACACACGCGTTGGCGTGTATGCGCTGAGCGGTTTCTGCTCGGCGCTGGGCGGTGCGGTGTTCACGTTCTACGTGCTGTCGGGTTATGGGCTGCAAGGCCAGGGGATGGAACTCGATGCAATCGCGGCGACAGTGATCGGCGGCACGCTGCTCACCGGCGGTGTCGGTTATGTGCTCGGCTCGCTGTTCGGGGTCGGCATTCTCGGCACGATCCAGACGCTGATCACGTTCGACGGCACACTGAGTTCGTGGTGGACGCGGATTGTGATCGGCGCGCTGCTGTGCGCGTTCTGTCTGCTGCAACGGTTGATCGAGCGGCACGCGAAGTCGGTCACGCGATCCGGCGGTACCGGCGCGGTGGCGACGACGGGGCATGCGCATGCCGACGCGCCGGCGCAGAAGTCGGATTCGCAGGTGTTGGGGCGGGCGCCGGGGTAGGCGCAACGACGCGAGCGTGGCAGGAGCGTTCGGACGGATCATGCGTTCCACGCAGGAGCGTCACCCTCCCAACAGAATGATCGCCATCGTCAGCACGACACCGAGCAAGGTCATCGCGAAGCCGGCCTTCAGCGCGCCCGCGCCGGTATAGCGTCCAAGCGCACAGCCCGCGACGAATAGCATCGCCAGTGTGAGCACCCGCGAGATCACGAGCGCCGTCGTGCGATCGCCGATGACGACGAACGGCAGCGCAACAGGAAACGTGGCTACGACCACCAGCAGAAAAACGCCGAGCGCGCCCACGAAGTCGTCGCGAATGAAATGCGCGCGAGGCGGCAGCGCGAGCGTCGCGGCGAGACGCTCGCGAATCAGCTCGAGTTCGGCATCGTCGACAAGCGGCTCCAGCGACTTCGGCAATGCGTCGCGCAGGATCCGCACAGCGACTGCGTGATCCTGTTCGCGCTTCACGGACAACGCGAGCGCCAGACGCTGTCCGCGGTCCGCCAGACTACGCAGGACGAACATCACCGCGTCCGCGAGACCCCATGCAAGATTGCAGCCCAGCGCGGCGAAGAACAGTTTGCGCCCGGCGTCGTCGCCAGCGGTGACCGCCTTCACCGCGCCGACGAAAGTCAACGCCATGAACAGCCCAAAACACAGTTCGGTCACGCGGTCGACCGCATTGAGGATCGGCTGGCGCTTTTCGGGCATCCGTTGCTGGATCGGGGCGGCGGTATTCATGGGACCTCGACTTTCTCATCCCAAATACGATCTCGACATCGTTGGAGCGCTTGTCTGTCGGCGCAAAACCGTCACGCGGGTGCTTCGTTGACAGTCTTCACGATGTCGGAGCGGCCGGCGTCACGGCCGCGAGCGCGAACAGCGCGGGCGATTCGTTGACGCATCCCTACGAGGATTACCCGCGTTTTCATGGTGTCACACGCCCCCGTCACTCGGGAATGAGCCCATGGTCCTATAGCCGGTCGAGTTTGCGACCAGGCTACGGGGCTTTGTTTCGCTCGCGCCGCGCGCGCGGCGGCGCGGCGCTGCTCGTGAACTGCCGCATCGGTTCACGGCGGCCGTGGTCAGTTGCGCTCAAGCCGCTTGCGAATGGTTGGTACGAGGCGATCGAATGGCAACGTGCTGGCCGCGAGCGCGGTGGTATCGGGGAAGTTCTCACGCGCGATATCGGTCAAAACTTGCCCCGGCGGCGCTTCGACCAGCACGCTCGCGCCCATTTCCCGCATCGCGGTCAGCGCATCGAACCAGCGCACGGTGTCACGCATATTGGTTGCGAGATCTTCGCGAATCGCGTCAGCCGTATAGAGCGGACGCCCACCTCGATTACCGATATAAATGCTATTGGGCCTCTGAAACGGCAAGTCGCGCGAATAGGCGAGAAGTTCATCGCTAGCCTGCGCGAGCAGTTCGCAATGAGAAGGTACGCTGACCGCAAGCCGCGTCGCTTTGCGCGCGCCGGCCGCCAACGCACGCGCAATGAACGCATCGAGCGCGTCGTTCGCACCGGCCATCACGATCTGGCGCGGCGCATTCACATTGCCGATATACACGCGCTGCCGAACGTCATTGGCGTGCTGCGCAGCGAGCGTTTCCACTTCATGCTCGCTCAAGCCCGAGATGGCCGCGAGACCATACCCCGACGGATACGCCGCTTCCATCAATTCGGCGCGCCGCCGCACCATCATCAACGCGTGAGCAAATTCGATCGCACCGCAACTGACCGCCGCCGCATACGCACCAACCGATAGCCCCGCGCTGATCTGCGCCGTCAAGCCTTCATCGGCGAGGGCGCGCGTGAGCGCGACACCGGCGATCGTCAGACCGACTTGCACCGCGACGGTCGAATCGAGCGCGCGACCTGTATCGAGCGTCAGCGCATCGACGCTCAGCGTCTCGGACGCTTGCGCGAGCGTTTCCGTCACCGCGCGATGGTCGGGCAAACGATGCAGAAAGCCGTCGCTTTGCGCGCCTTGGCCGGGAAACAGCAGCGCGAGCATCATGCGGCACCGTCGTAAGCCATCGCGGCCCACGGATCGGCGATCAGGCGCGGGCCGCTCGCATCGCGCGCGAGCACGCGCGTCTTGCCGGCCGCCCATTCGGCGAGCGCGACGCCGCCAGCGGGCGTCTCGAGTTGCGCATCGATACGGATGCCGATGCTTTGGGCGAGCGTTTGCAGTTGGTCGAACACTAGCCGCGCAACGCTGAGCGCAAGCGGCTCGGGTGCACGGATCAACAGATCGAGATCGCTGGCTTCAGCCACGCTCGGCACTTGCGTTGCCAGTTCGAAACCCGTGCTGCCGGTCGGGCCCCACGCGAACCCGGCGAGCGCGGCGCACGCATCGCGCCGCAAAGCGGCAAGCGCGACGAACGCGGGTAACTCGCGGCGCTTGGCAGGCTGAACTCGCAGCAACGATTCCGGCGACACCACGCCGACGATGTCGTCCTGATGCGCCCACGTGCCATAACGCTGTGCCCGGCCAGCACCGCGCACACCGATCGCGACGAAGCCGTCCGCGCCCAGCGCACGACGAACCACCGCATACGGCGCACGCGCGAATGCATCGCGGACCCATGCGGGTTCGTCATCGAACGAGCGCAGGGATTGCAACCGCAGCAGATCATGCGGGCGCCAACGCGCGTCGCTGGTCGCTGCATTGGCGCGCGACACCGCACGCGACGTATCAAAGGGCGCCGCCGCGCAAACCCGTATCACACCGCATCCCATTGCTCGGCAAGCCGCCGCCGCACCTCGATCGACGCCGCACGATTCAACCGCGCGCTCGCTGAGTCGAGTCGACGCGCCAGCGTGCGATCGCCGGTGCGCGCACCGTGGACCTGCTCGACAAGCACGTCACGCACGCGCTGGATGTGCGCATCGTTCGGCGCATCCGCGTCGATTCCTTCGATCAGCTGATCGAGCAGGCCGAGCTTCGCGAACGACGCCATCGAATACGACATCGGCACGATCGTCTCGCCGAGCGCATCGAGTGCTTCGACGGTGCGGCGGGTGACGCGCGCGGCGGCTTCCTTGCCCATCGCGTGGACCATCGTGCCCGGCGCGTCGAGCGCGACGATACGGTTCGCCTGATAGCCGTGCGCGAGAAACGCGCCCGACATCGCCGGGCCGACGATCAGTGCGATCACCGGATGGCCCGCGTCGCGCGCGCTCGCATAGGCGTCGACCGCCGCCGCGCACGCGAGATGAATGCCGAGCATTTCCTCGCGATACCCATACGCCTGGCTTTTCACGTCGACGATCGCGACGATCGGGCGACGCACGCCGGCCGCCGCGCCTGAATCGGCATCGATGACTTCACGCACGGCGCGCGCGAGCCGCCAGCCCTGCTCGAGGCCGACCACGTTACTGGTCGCGCGCGCAAAGCGGTTGGCGGGATCGGGCACGACGGTGATGAAGCGCGTGGTGTCGCCGCCGAGCAGCGCATCGCCGCTCCACACGGGCGCGTCGCTGGCCGGCTCGCCTGCCAGCGCCCGGAACCAGAGCGCGCCGCGCATAACAGTGGTGTCGTTCATACTTGCTCTCCGTTCGCTGCTTGCCGCGCATGCGGGTTGTACACGTCGCGCACTGTTTCGGGCGCGACGCTCGCGGGATCGATTAGCGCAAGCCGCTGCAAGAACGTATCGACCTGCTCGCTGCGATGCGTGGCCGGCACGCCCTGCGCGAACGCGGTGCGGATAGCGGCGCGCATCGCGTCGGTATCGTCGTCGACGAGTTGGTCCGCCAGCGCGCTCGCCACACGCTGCTCGCCGCCGATCAATTGCCACACCCGGCGGCGATCGCTCGCGTCGAGTTCGTCGATACCTGCTTCCTGTTCGATCA